>NZ_JBVAYY010000010.1:0-185940 GCF_055412885.1 Pseudarthrobacter leeuwenhoeki
CCTTCGTGAACGGATTCAAAAGACGTTCACACCATGAAGAGAGTACAAAGATAACAAGACTGCTTGCGTCCACTATGTGGTTCCCAAACAACAAACCCGTCACACGGCAGGTTGTTCCAGGGAACAAAAACACAACACAATAACAACACCACAGTTGTCACAACACCGTTCCCAGAACACCGTTGTCACAACAGTTGTAACACCAGATTTCCCGCCACCACACCCCCCAAAAAGGGGCACGGAACGGCACGGGAGCAAGGGTTACGGCGGTCATAGCGTGGGGGAAACGCCCGGTCCCATTCCGAACCCGGAAGCTAAGACCCACAGCGCCGATGGTACTGCACCCGGGNGCAAATCCCGGAGCATGAGCAGGGCCGCCCTGCCGCTCCGGGCCGGCACCCCCGTGCCGCCTGTGAGGCTTGACACCGGGACCGCAGAAACAACGCGTGCCGTTAGCCGGGTGGATGGGACTCGCCTAGAATTGAGTGAGATGTACGGACTTCGAAGCGCTTGATTTCGGGTTGCGTAGGAACGAAACACGGAATAGAGCGGCTGCGATTGCGCCAGTGGCCAGCTCATAACAGGAGGAATCCAGCATGGCTGAGCACAACGACGGTAATCGCGGCGGCAACGACCGCGGCAACTTTGGCGGCGGACGCACTTCGGGGGGCGGTGGATTCCGCGGGACCAACAACTCCGGCGGCGATCCGCGCGGCTACCGTGCTCGCGATGACCGGGGCGCCCAGGGGGACCGTCCTTCCTCCAACGACCGAGAGCGTAAGTCTTTCGGGGACCGCCCGGCGCGCGATGGTGACCGCAAGCCGTACAGCGGTGGCGGGGACCGTGACCGGAAGCCGTATGGCGATCGCGCCCCTCGTGAGGGTGGTGGGGAGCGTCGCAGCTTCGGGGACCGCCCGGCGCGCGATGGTGACCGTAAGCCGTACAGCGGTGGCGGGGACCGTGACCGGAAGCCGTATGGCGATCGCGCCCCTCGTGAGGGTGGCGGGGAGCGTCGCAGCTTCGGGACCGGTGGCACCGGTGACCGTAAGCCGTACAGCGGTGGCGGGGACCGTGACCGGAAGCCGTATGGCGATCGCGCCCCTCGTGAGGGTGGCGGGGAGCGTCGCAGCTTCGGGACCGGTGGCACCGGCGACCGTAAGCCCTACAGCGGTGGCGGGGACCGTGACCGGAAGCCGTATGGCGATCGCGCCCCTCGTGAGGGTGGTGGGGAGCGTCGCAGCTTCGGGACCGGTGGCACCGGCGACCGTAAGCCCTACAGCGGTAGCGACAACCGGAAGCCCTATGGCAGCCGTGATGACCGGCCTGCCCGCAGCTTTGACCGCGGCGACTCCGGCCCCCGCCAGTTCGGCCGCGACCGGGGAGAAGACCGCCCCGTCCGCGTCCCCAACGCCCGGGACCTCCGCAGCTCCAACCGCCCCGACCGCGAGCGTTCACCGCAAATTGACGACGACGTTACGGGCAAGGAACTGGACCGCGCCACGCAGCACCAGATCAAGACCCTCGAGGAAAACAGTGCTGAGTGGGTCGCCCGCCACCTCGTGATGGCCGGCCGCCTGATCGACGACGAAGCGGAGCTGGCCTTCCAGCACGCCCTCGCAGCCAGCCGCCGCGGAGGCCGCCTCGCGGCCGTCCGCGAAGCCGTGGGCCTGACGGCCTACGCCGCCGGCCACTACGGCGAAGCCCTGCGCGAATTCCGTACCTACCGGCGGATCAGCGGCTCCAACATGCACCTGCCCGTCATGGCCGACTGCGAACGCGGACTCGGCCGGCCCGACCGCGCCCTGGAAATGGCCCGCTCCGAAGAAGCCAAGGACCTCGACGCCCCCGGCAAGGCGGAACTGGCCATTGTCGCCGCCGGTGCCCGCACCGACCTGGGCCAGCTCGACGCTGCCGTCTCCGAACTGGAAATCGCCCAGCTGGACATCAACCGGGCGTTCTCCTACAGCCCGCGCCTGTTCCGCGCCTACGCCGAGGCCCTGGCCGCCGTCGGCCGCTCGGCCGAAGCCGAGAAATGGCAGCGCCAGGCCAGCGTCGCCGAGAACGCCCTGGGCCTCGACATCGCGGAGGACCCGGACATCATCGATCTTGGCTGGGATGAGGAAGAGGAAGCACGCGAGGAACAGCAGCAGCGCCGGCTCCTCGCCGAGCAGACCGCCCAGCGGTCTGCCGCGGCCGCCCCGGAGGAGGCACCGCGCGCCGCCAGCGCCGAGGCCGTTGCCGGTCTCCCGGAAACAGCTGCGCCAGTGCACGCCGTTGACGAAGGATCCGACGACGGCGAATCCGACTTCTGGGAGTCCGACGACGCCGAGTCCGATGACGACTCCGTGGAAAAAGACGCCCTGGACCGCTCCGAGGTCCTCACCGGCGATGATTCCGGCGACATTGGATACGGTGAGACCGGACACGGCGAGACCGGCGCTTCCGGTGATTCCGGACACGACGACTCCCACGACGCCGACTCCAGCGAGCCGGAACGCTCCGAGGGCTGATCCGCACATGGCCGCACCGGAGCTGATCTCCACCTTCGACGCCCTCCTCGCCGACCTCGACGGCGTCGTCTACGCGGGCCCCCACGCCATACCGGGCGCTGTGGAATCCCTGCGCCGGCTCGCCGGAATCGGCGTCGGCCTCGGCTACGTCACGAACAACGCCTCCCGGACGCCGGCGCAGGTGGCGCAGCACCTGCGCGGGCTGGGCGCCCCGGCGGAGGACCACCAGGTGGTCAGCTCCTCGCAGGCAGCGGGCGGGCTGCTGGCTTCGCTGCTGCCGGCGGGCGCCCGGGTGCTGGTCACCGGCGGGGACGCGCTGGCCCAGGAAATGGAACTTGCCGGCCTGGTGCCGGTCCGCAGCGAATCGGAGCGGCCCGTCGCCGTCGTGCAGGGGTTCCATCCGGACCTCGGGTGGAAAGACCTCGCGGAAGCCGCCTATGTCATTGCCGGCGGCGCCCTGTGGGTGGCCACCAACACGGACATGACCATTCCCCAGGCCCGGGGCATGGCCCCGGGCAACGGGACGCTGGTCGCGGCCGTGGCCGCGGCCACCGGGCAGCGGCCACTGGTTGCCGGAAAGCCGGAAGCGCCCCTGTTCCACGACGCCGCGAAACGCCTGGCCGCAGACCGGCCGCTCGTCGTCGGCGACCGCCTGGACACTGACATCCTGGGCGGCAACAACGCCGGCTTCGCCACCGTCGCGGTACTCACCGGCGTCGACACACGCGAATCGATCCTCGCCGCCCGCACCCTGGAACGGCCCGGCTACCTCATCAACGACCTCACGGACCTGTACCACCCCTACCCGGAGATTGCGGTCGACGCCGGGCAGCACCGCTGCGGCGCGGCCACCGCCGTGGTGCACGGGCGGACGGTCCGGGTCAGCGGCGATCCCGGCGACCTCGACGCCTGGCGGGCCGCCTGCTCGGCCTGGTGGACCGCCAACCCGGAGACCGCCACTGCCTTGGCGCCGGTCCTCGAATGGCTGGATCACTAGACTGGGGACCATGACCGAGCTGAACCCCATCACCGGGACGGACCCCGCAGGGGAAGCCGCCCGAGTCACCTGGCCGGTGCTTCCGGCGGAACCTAGCGATGCCGCCGGGGATGATCCGTCCCGGGACCCCGCCGTCGGGGCACTGCTTCGCCGTCTCGGTGAGGTGCCGGACCTCCCCGTGGCCCGCCACGGGGAGGTCTATGCCCTCCTGCACGATGAACTCCTGGCGGCCCTGAACGAGACCATCGCTGTACCAGCCACCGGCCCGGCCGCGGCCGGACCGACTACTTCACCAGGGGATGCCACGAATGAGCAGGCTTGACCAGGCCCTCGTCAGCCGCGGGCTGGCGAGGTCCCGCACCCACGCCGCCCGCCTCATCGCCGAAGGCAAGGTCAGCTCCGACGGTGAGGTGCTGGCCAAAGCCTCGCAACAGGTCCAGGACCACACGGTCCTCGACGTCGCAGCGTCCGATGAGGACACCTACGTCAGCCGTGCCGGGCACAAACTGGCCGGGGCACTGGACGCTTTTCCCGCCGTCGAGGTCGAGGGCAAGCGGTGCCTGGACGCCGGGGCCTCCACCGGCGGATTCACTGAGGTGCTGCTGCGCCGCGGCGCGGCCCACGTCGTGGCCGTCGACGTCGGTCACGACCAACTGGTCCCGGTGATCCGGAATGACCCCCGCGTTTCCGTCCACGAAGGCCTCAACGTCCGTTACATGACGCCGGATGAGATCGGCGGACCCGTGGCGGTGACGGTGGCGGACCTGTCCTTCATCTCCCTGACCCTCGTCCTGGCACCCCTGGCGGCGTGCACCGAACCGGGCGGCGACCTCGTTCTGATGGTCAAACCGCAGTTCGAGATCGGCAAGGACCGGCTGGGCCGCACCGGCGTCGTCACCTCGGAGCGGGAGCGCCGCCTCGCCGTGGGCAAAGTTGCGGCGGAAGCCATGGATACCGGGCTGGAACTGAAAGGCCTCGCCGGCAGCCCGCTGCCCGGACAGGACGGAAACGTCGAGTACTTCCTGTGGATTAAGCGCGGGATTCGAACAGACCTGCCTAAGATCGAAGAGCGGGACGCAGCCGTTGCTGCGTTACTCGGAACAATCTGGCCCAAGTACTAGAAGCACCAGAAGGCGGAACCCGATGAGCAGGCGTGTCCTCATCCTTGCCCACACAGGCCGTGAGGAGTCCCTCAAGGCTGCCTGGGAAGCGTGCGCCCAGCTCCACGACTCCGGCATCATTCCCGTGATGCTGAAATCCGAGCTCGGCGACATGGTCCGCTTCTTCGGCCGCCTCGACCAGCCCGTCGAAATACTCCATCACCACGTGATGCTGCCCGACGTCGAGCTCGTGATGGTGCTCGGCGGCGACGGGACGATCCTCCGCGCGGCTGAACTGGTGCGCGAGTTCGACGTGCCGCTGCTCGGGGTCAACCTCGGCCACGTGGGATTCCTGGCCGAGAGTGAGCGGGCGGATCTGGCCCAGACCGTCGAATGGGTCGCGAGCCGCGAGTACACCGTGGAAGAGCGGATGACCATCGACGTCCAGGTCTGGGTCCGGGGGCAAAAAATCTGGCACACCTGGGCACTCAACGAGGCCGCGATCGAAAAAGGCAACCGGGAACGGATGCTTGAGGTGGTCACCGAGGTCGACGAACGCCCGCTGACTTCCTTCGGGTGCGACGGCGTTGTCCTGGCCACCCCCACGGGCTCCACCGCCTACGCCTTCTCCGCCGGCGGCCCCGTCGTGTGGCCCGAGGTCGAGGCGCTGCTGATTGTGCCGATCAGCGCCCACGCACTCTTCGCCAAGCCGCTGGTCGTCTCACCCCGGTCCCGGCTCGCGGTCGAAATCCTGAACCGCACCGATGCGCAGGGAGTGCTCTGGTGCGACGGCCGCCGGTCGGTGGACCTCCCGCCCGGTGCGCGCGTGGAGGTGACCCGCTCCGCCACGCCCGTCCGGCTCGCCCGAACCCACCAGACGCCCTTCTCCGGCCGCCTGGTCCGCAAGTTCGAACTGCCCATCCAGGGCTGGCGCGGACCGATGCCGCAAGCCGCCACGGTCCACACCGGGCCGGTGCCGGTGATCCGCACGCCCCGGCCGATGCCCCCGCTCCCGACGCCGCCGCAGGCAGGGCCGCCGAACGCAGGGCCGGGCGAGACTCCTGATCCATCGACTGCGAAGTGAAGCATGCTTGAAGAACTGAGAATCCGCGACCTCGGCGTCATCACCGACGCGACGCTGCCCCTCGGCCCGGGACTGAGCGTCGTGACCGGTGAAACCGGCGCCGGCAAGACCATGGTGGTGACCGCCGTCGGGCTGCTGCTCGGTGCACGGTCCGACGCCGGCGCCGTGCGCAGCGGCGCGAAAAGCGCCTCCGCGGAGGCGACAGTGAAGCTCGACGCCGGGCACCCGGCCGTGGCGCGCGCCCGTGAGGCCGGGGCCGAGGTCGAGGAGTTCGACGGCGGTGCGGAGTTGCTGCTCGCCCGCAGTGTGGGCGCAGACGGCCGCAGCCGCGCCTACCTCGGCGGGCGGGCCGCTCCGGTGGGGGTGCTCGGGGAGATCGGGGGGACCCTCGTGGTGGTCCACGGCCAGTCCGGGCAGATCCGGCTCAAGAGCCCGGTCGCCCAGCGCGGCGCCCTCGACAAATTCGCGGGGGAGAGCCTCGCCGCAGCGCTCGGCAGCTACCAGGAGCTCTATGCCCACTGGAAGTCCAGCCGGGCCGAGCTGGACGGGCTCCGCAGCGCCGCCCGGGAACGCCTCCGTGAGGCCGAATCCCTGGAGGCTGCCCTGGCCGAGATCGACGCGGTCGACCCGCAGCCGGGGGAGGACGAATCGCTCAAGGCGGAGGCCGTCAAGCTCGCCAACGTCGAGGAACTCCGGATCGCTGCCACCACGGCACACCAGGCACTCATCGCCGAGGACTTCGGTGAAGGCGCCGACGCCACCACCCTGGTGGATGCCGCCAAACGCACCCTGGAGCACGTCGCCGAGCATGACGAGGAACTCGGCTCCGCGGCCGCCCGGCTCGCCGAGGTGGGCTTCCTGCTCAACGACATCGCCACCGAACTTGCCAGCTATCAGGCCGCCCTCGACTCCGAGGGCCCGGAACGGCTCGCCGAGATCGAGGACCGCCGGGGAGCCCTGGCGAAGCTGGTGCGCAAGTACGCTCCGAGCATCGACGAGGTGCTTCTCTGGGCCGGGCAGTCCCGGGTGCGGTTCCTGGAGCTGCAGGACGACTCCACCCGGATCGAGGCGCTGGAGGCCGGGGTGGCCCGCGACGGGACCGAGCTGGCCCGGCAGGCCGCAGGTATCAGCAAGCTCCGCACGAAGGCCGCCAAGGATCTCTCCGCCCGCGTCAGCGCGGAACTCAAGGCCCTGGCGATGGCGGATGCCACCTTGGTCATCAACGTCGAGTCCGGCGGGCAGCCGGGACCGCACGGCGCGGATGAGATCTCCTTCCTGCTCCAGCCGCACTCCGGCGCCCCCGCCCGCCCGCTGGGCAAGGGCGCGTCGGGCGGTGAACTGTCCCGCGTGATGCTCGCCATCGAAGTGGTGCTGGCCGCCGTCGACCCGGTCCCCACCTTCGTCTTCGACGAGGTTGACGCCGGCGTGGGCGGCCGTGCCGCCGTCGAGATCGGCCGCCGGCTGGCGATGCTGGCCCGGCATGTCCAGGTGCTCGTGGTGACCCACCTGCCCCAGGTGGCGGCGTTCGCCGACCAGCACATCCGGGTCACCAAGACCTCTGTGCGCGGCGCTGACGGTGCCACGGCAACCGGCTTCACCTCCAGTGACGTCCGGCTCCTCGATGAGGCAGAACGCGTCCGGGAGCTGGCCCGCATGCTCGCCGGCCAGGAGGATTCCGAGTCCGCCCAGGCCCACGCCCGGGAGTTGCTCGAGGATGCGCGGCTCCTGCCGCAGCAGGCCTGAACACCCCCGTGCGGCGGCCCGGTACCGGGATGATAATCACAGCGGCTTGCCGCGGACAGACCCCTGAAAGGCTGAATTGATGATAGGCTCGAACTCCGTGGTGCAGCGATCAAATTCCCGTGTAAATTCCCGGTTTCCGGGCTCGTCCAAGACGACCAAACACATCTTCGTCACCGGTGGTGTGGCGTCCTCGCTCGGTAAGGGACTGACGGCTTCGAGCCTCGGTCACCTCCTGCGGGCACGCGGCTTGTCTGTAACTATGCAAAAGCTCGATCCCTATCTGAATGTGGATCCGGGCACGATGAACCCCTTCCAGCACGGCGAAGTTTTCGTCACTGACGACGGCGCCGAAACGGACCTCGACATCGGCCACTACGAGCGCTTCCTCGATGAGAACCTTGAGGGCTCGGCCAACGTCACGACCGGCCAGGTCTACTCCACGGTCATCGCCAAGGAACGCCGCGGCGAGTACCTCGGTGACACCGTCCAGGTCATCCCGCACATCACCGATGAGATCAAGCGGCGCATGCGGCTTCCCGCCGAGGGCAAGCATGCCCCCGACGTGATCATCACCGAAATCGGCGGCACCGTGGGCGACATCGAGTCGCAGCCGTTCCTCGAGTCCGCCCGCCAGGTCCGCCAGGACATCGGCCGCGGAAATGTGTTCTTCCTCCACGTCTCCCTCGTGCCCTACATCGGCCCGTCGCAGGAACTCAAAACCAAGCCCACGCAGCACTCCGTTGCCGCGCTGCGCTCCATTGGCATCCAGCCCGAGGCGATCGTGATCCGCTCGGACCGCGACGTCCCGCAGCCCATGCGCGACAAGATCGGGCGCATGTGCGACGTCGACATTGACGCCGTCATCGGTTGCCCGGACGCCCCGAGCATTTATGACATCCCGAAGACCCTGCACTCCCAGGGCCTGGATTCCTACATCGTCCGCGCCCTGGACCTTCCCTTCAAGGACGTGGACTGGACCAGCTGGGACAAGCTTTTGGACGCGGTCCACAACCCCAAGCACGAGGTTGAGATCGCCCTGGTCGGCAAGTACATCGACCTGCCGGACGCCTACCTGTCCGTGACCGAGGCCTTGCGCGCCGGCGGCTTCGCCAACGACACCAAGGTCAAGATCCGCTGGGTCCCCTCGGATGAATGCGAGACCCACGAGGGTGCGGTCAGGTCCCTGGACGGCGTCGACGCGATCTGTGTCCCGGGCGGCTTCGGCATCCGCGGGCTCGAAGGAAAGCTCGGCGCGCTGAAGTATGCCCGCGAATCCAAGCTCCCGGTCCTGGGCCTCTGCCTGGGCCTGCAGTGCATGGTGATCGAGTACGCCCGCAACGTGGTCGGCCTCGAGGGCGCGTCCTCGTCTGAGTTCGAGCCCAATTCGAAGTACCCGGTGATCGCCACGATGGAAGAGCAGCTGGACATCGTCGACGGCAAGGGCGACCTGGGCGGCACCATGCGCCTGGGACTGTACGAGGCCAAGCTGGACGAGGGGTCCGTGGTCGCAGAGACCTACGGCACCACCAAGGTCAGCGAACGGCACCGCCACCGCTACGAGGTCAACAACAAGTACCGTGAGCAGATCGCCGCCAAGGGACTGGTGTTCTCCGGAACCTCGCCCGACGGCAAGCTGGTGGAGTACGTGGAGCTGCCCCGCGAAGTCCATCCGTACTACGTGGCAACGCAGGCGCACCCGGAGCTCAGCTCACGCCCGACCCGGCCGCACGCACTGTTCTCGGGACTGGTCAAGGCCGCACTGGAGCACCAGAAGGGCAACTCCAGCACCGCCGCTAAGGCAGATACAGCCAAGAACACTACGGCCGCGGCCAAGCCGTCCCCGGCAGCGTCGAAGTAACCCCAACTGAATCAAAGGACGGCGCGATGCCCGGTACCCCTGAAACCCCCAGTGCTGCACGGCAGGTTTCGGACGAACCGAGCCCGCGCCGTCTTTTGTCGTCCCGGACGGTCTACGAAGGCCGGATCTGGGATGTGGTCAGTGACAGTTTTCAGCTCAACGACGACGGCGACCCGCTCGTCCGCGACTACATCGACCATCCCGGGGCGGTGGCGGTCCTCCCGATGAACGACGACGGCGACGTGCTGCTCATCAAGCAGTACCGGCATCCCGTCGGCATGGACCTGTGGGAGATTCCGGCCGGGCTCCTCGATGTCGAAGGCGAGGATTTCGTGGCCGGCGCCGCAAGGGAACTCGCCGAGGAGGCCGACCTCATCGCCGGCCAGTGGAATGTGCTGGCCGATTTCTTCAATTCACCAGGGTCCTCCAGCGAGGCCATCCGCATCTACCTCGCCCGGGACCTCAGGGACGTGCCCGGCCACGAACTCCACGTCCGCACCGACGAGGAAGCCGAAATCGAGCTGCACTGGATCCCGCTGGACGCGGCCGTCCTGGCCGTGCTGGAGGGGCGCCTGCACAATCCGTCCGCCGTCGTCGGAGTCCTCGCCGCCGCGGCCGCCCGTGCCGACGGCTTCACGGGCCTCCGCCCGGGCAACGCACCGTGGCCCGAGCATCCCAGCCAGCGCTGATGGTGGAACCGCTGAATGCCGGGCCTCCGGCTCCCGTGCACCACCCGGACCCCGCGCCGGCTGAGGCGGCCCCTGCCGGGCCGGCAGCGGCCCGGGCGCAGCCCCCGGCCCGGCCGCTGACCGCGATAGACCGCGGCATGACGGACTACCTGCAGCACATGGGCGTGGAGCGGGGACTCGCGGCCAACACCCTCTCCGCCTACCGGCGTGACCTGGCCCGCTACGCCAGGCACCTGGCCCACACGGGCCGCCAACGCCCCGCCGAGATCACCCGGCACGACGTGACCGGCTTCGTCCAGGCGCTCTCCGACGGGTCCGACGGCGGCTCGGCGCTGGGCATCCGGTCGGCAGCCCGGACGGTGGTGGCCGTGCGCGGACTGCACAAGTTCTGGGCACTGGAAGGCGTTACTCCCACCGACCCGGCCGGCGACGTCCATCCGCCCATGCCCGGCAAACGCCTCCCCAAGGCCATCAGCGTCGACGAGGTCACCAGGATCCTGGAGGCAGTCGGAACGGACACCGCCACCGGGCTGCGCGACCGGGCCCTGCTGGAGTTTCTGTATTCCACCGGCGCCCGGATCAGCGAAGCCGTGGGTCTCGACGTCGACGACATCTCGCTGCACACGGCCGGACAAGCCGGACAAGCCGGACAAACCGGGGAAGCCGGGCCCGCGATCGTCCGGCTCTTCGGCAAGGGATCCAAGGAACGGCTTGTCCCGCTGGGATCCTTCGGTGCCCGCGCCCTGGACGCCTACCTCGTCCGCGGCCGGCCGCTGCTCTCCGCCAAGGGCCAGGGGACCCCAGCCCTGTTCCTGAACGCCCGCGGTGGACGGATCAGCCGGCAGAGCGCCTGGACGATCCTCAAGACCGCCGCGGAGAAAGCCAACATCACCAAGGACGTCTCGCCGCACACCCTGCGGCACTCCTTCGCCACGCACCTGCTCGAAGGCGGGGCCGACGTCCGGGTGGTCCAGGAACTGCTGGGCCATGCCTCGGTCACCACCACGCAGGTCTACACCCTCGTCACGGCGGACACCCTGCGGGAGATCTATGCCGCCGCGCATCCCCGGGCCCTGGGCTGAGCCGCAGGAGCGCTGCGCGCCGCTAGGCTTGCCGTTATGGCCTCCACTCCCGTGACCTTATGTTTCCTGCTCCGCGACGCGGGCTCCCGCCCCGAAGTGCTGCTGGGGCTGAAGCGGACCGGGTTCGGCACGGGCAAGATCGTGGGCATTGGCGGCCACGTTGAAGTGGGGGAGAGCGACGCCGACGCCGTCGTCCGCGAAGTCTGGGAAGAGGCCGGCGTCGTCGTCCGGCAGGAGGACCTGGCCGATGCCGGCGTCGTCGAGTTCCTCTTCCCCACCCGCCCCGAGTGGAACATGTACTGCCGGCTCTTCACCACGCGGCGCTGGGAGGGCGAGCCGGCGGAGAGCCCCGAGATAACGCCCGAGTGGTTCGATACCGGGGCGCTGCCGCTGCACCTGATGTGGCAGGACGCCGAGCACTGGCTGCCCGCCGCCCTGGCCGGCGAGGTGCACGACGTCGTGGTTGTCCTGAACGAGGACAACGAGAGTGTGGCATCGGTCGAAAGACTTTCGCGGGGTCTGTAGAAGCGCTGGCCGGGCGCCGGGACAAGGACAGGGGATATTCTTCAGTTCGCGTACCGGGATGAAGACAGCAGCGCAGACATCGCGGGTCTGAAGTGCAGCGTGTCCGCCGCGTTCCTCCGCCCACACGTTCCGGCGAGTCGTGACTGACAGTCCGTGGAGTGCAGATAGCCTGCAATCGTTACGTGCAAAACTATTGGGGGAGTGACATGGATTCGACCAGGAACGACGGCGCGGGAACGGCTGTCTTCAGCGACGACGAAATGCCGCAGGATCCCGCCTCCCCCGCGGCCACCCGACGCCGGTGGCCGTGGGTGGTTGCGATCGCGGCCATCGCTGCGGCCGCGGCCACAGCCGGTGTACTGGTGGCCGGCAATCCGGGCTTCGAGCCGGCCGGAACGGCCGGGGGTGTGACGGCGCCCACCGCCTCGGCGTCTTTGATGACGGAACCGCGCAGGGCGCCGTCGGTGAGCCCAAGCGTCCAGCCAAGCGTCCAGCCGAGCGTCCAGCCGACGTCCCCGGCCACGGACCCGGCCACGGAAGGCGCGGTCGCCGGGCCTACGACCGGGCGCTACGTCAGCGCCTCGGCCGGAGCCTCATTCGATCTGCCCGACGGCTGGACGGTGGAGGAACCCACGGTCCGGCCCGCCGACTATCCGGGAACCCGCATCATCGTCTTCAACGAAGCCAGGATGCAGGTGGCGGAGCTCTATCACGGTGCCACCGGCGGGGTTGGCGGCGCGTGCGGACCCGGCCCCTACACGATGACGGAGCTGGACAAAGCGCCCGCCCTGAAGAATCCATGGGCCACGGCAGCCGGCGTGCGGTTTTCCTACCGCGTCCTCGACATGCGGGCCGACGGCGGTGCCTTCGATTACCAGATTGGACTCGTCGACAACGTGAGCGGACAGCTGAAGGACACTTGCCTGATGTACTCCTTCCTCGCCGGTGCGCCCAAGGGCACGCTGTCCTTTGCAAACCGGGCGGCCCAGAGTCCGGGGCACGATGACCCCATCTTCAACTCGATGGCCGAAGCCAAGGAGTACATGCTGACACCCGAGTACCGGAAGCTAAAGGGCATGATCCTCAGCCTGGAGATGCAGGACTAGCAACCAACGACAAACGGGCCGGCCACCTCCCAGAGGTGACCGGCCCGCCGTCGTGCGTGGTGCAGGAATCGGGGCTACGGCAGGTGCCGTTCCTCGACGCCGTTGTATTCGCTAAGCGGGCGGATCAGGGAATTCGAGTCCAACTGCTCCATGATGTGCGCGGTCCAGCCGGTGATGCGGCTGGCGACGAACAGGGGAGTGAAGGTCGGGGTGTCGAAACCCATGAGGTGGTACGTGGGACCGGCCGGGTAGTCGAGGTTGGGCTTGATGGCCTTGGCCTCGTCCATCGCCGACTCGAGCCCGTTGTACAGCCCCAGCAGTTCCGGCCTGCCGTAGTACGCGATCATCTTGTCCAGGGCAGCCTTCATGGTGGGCACCCGGGAGTCGCCGTGCTTGTACACGCGGTGCCCGAAGCCCATCACCTTCTTCTTCTTCGCCAGGGCATCCTCCATCCACGCCTTCGCGCGGGTGGCGGCCTCATCCAGGGACTCCTCCGGACGGATGCCGATCTCATCGAACGTGTGCATGACGGCCTCGTTCGCGCCGCCGTGCAGCGGGCCCTTCAGCGCGCCGATCGCCCCGGTCACGGCTGAATGCAGGTCCGACAGCGTTGAGGTGATCACGCGGGCCGTGAACGTCGAGGCATTGAAGGAGTGCTCGGCGTACAGGATCATCGAGACGTTGAATGCCTCGACGACTTCCTGGACCGGCTCCTCGCCAAAGGCCATCCAGAGGAAGTTGGCGGAGTAGTCCAGATCGTCGCGGGGCTCCACTGGTTCAATGGTGCGTCCCGCAGCGTGCCGCCGGCGCTGGTCGTAGGACACCACCGCCGGCATCGCGGCGAACAGGTCCACCGCCTTGGCCATGTTCGCCTCGCGGGAGGAGTCCCCGGCGAGCGGGTGCCGGGCACCCATCACGGAGGCTGCCGTGCGGCAGACGTCCATCGGATGCGAGGACACCGGCAGCGCGTCGATGACCTGCTTGAGGACGGGGTCCAGCGCGCGCCCGGCGCGTTCCCGGGCGGTAAACTCCGCCAGCTGCTCCGGGGTCGGCAGTTCGCCGTTCCAGAGCAGGTAGGCGACTTCCTCGAAGCTGCACTTGGCGGCCAGCTCCTGCACGGGGTAGCCGCGGTACAGCAGTGAATTGGTGTCCGGGTTTACCTTGGAGACCGCGGTGTAGTCCACCACGACGCCGGCGAGGCCCTTTTTGATCTCTTGTTCAGCCATGCTGAAACTCCTTTGTTCCTGTCGCCTGTTGAACCGGCCGGAGCCGGAAGTCCGATGCGGGGCTTACTGACCCGGGATCTGGAAATTGAAGACCCCGGTATCGAAGCTGTTATACGCCTGGTAGTCCACGAGGTCATAAAGACGCGCCCGCGTCAGCATGTTCCCGATCTGGGCCTCCTGGGTACCGTCAGCCTTGATCGTTTCCAGCGTACGCTCCGCAGCGCCCATGGCACTACGGAGCAGGGTCACCGGGTAGATGATCATGTTGACGCCGACGCCGGCGAGCTGTTCCACCGTGAACAGGGCGCTCTGGCCGAACTCGGTCATGTTCGCCAGGATCGGCACGTCGACGGCATCCCGGATCGCCTGGAACTCGCTGAGGTCCTTCATGGCCTCCGGGAAGATGGCGTCCGCCCCGGCCTCCACGAGCGCCCTGGCGCGGTCCTGCGCTGCCGCCAGGCCGTCCGTGGCACGGATGTCGGTCCGCGCCATGATCAGGAAGTTCGGGTCACGCCGGGCATCGGCCGCCGCGCGGATGCGCTTCGTGGCCGTGTCCAGGTCCACCACGTTCTTGCCGTCGAGGTGGCCGCAGCGCTTCGGGTTGAACTGGTCCTCGATGTGCAGGCCGGCGAGGCCGGCGTTCTCGAGTTCCTGGACCGAGCGGGCCACGTTCATCGGCTCGCCGAAGCCGGTGTCGGCGTCGACGATGCTCGGCAGGTCCGTCATCCGGGCGATCTGCCCGGCGCGGGTGGCCACCTCGGTGAGCGTGGTCAGCCCGATGTCGGGCAGGCCCAGGTCATTGGCCAGGACGGCGCCGGAGATGTAGACCCCGGCGAAGCCCTTTTCCTCGATCAGCCGGGCCGAGAGCGGGTTGAACGCGCCCGGGAACTGCTGGATCGTCCCGGAGGCCAGGAGCTCGCGGAAGCGGATCCGCTTCTGCTCCGGAGTGACCTTCGAGTACAGCATTTAGAAGAGTCCCTTCGGTGCGGCGGCCAGGTCGATCACGCCGTCGGCGGCCTGGATGTTGAGCTGGTCCAGCTCGCCGGCGGCCAGTTCGGGCAGGCGGGCGGCGGCGGCCAGGAAGCGTTCGATTTCCGCTTCGGCGACGAGGCCGGCGGCGAGGGTGCGGAACTTGTTCACGTACTGTTCCCGTGCGAACGGCCGGGCGCCCAGCGGGTGGGCGTCGGCGACGGCGATCTGATCGGTGATGACTGTGCCGTCCTTGAGCGTGATGACAACGGTGCCGCCGAAGGCCTTCTCCGCGATGTCCAGGGAGTGGTAGCGGCGGGTCCATTCCGGGTCCTCGACGGTGGTGACCTTGTGCCAGAGTTCCACGGTGTCCGGGCGCGTGGCGCGTTCCGGGGCGTAGGAATCGACGTGGTGCCAGGCACCGTCCTGCAGGGCGACCGTGAAGATGTACGGGATGGAGTGGTCCAGTGTTTCGCGGCTGGCCGTGGGGCTGTACTTCTGCGGATCGTTGGCGCCGGAGCCGATCACGAAGTGGGTGTGGTGGCTGGTCTTGATCAGCACGGACTCCACGTTGGCCGGGTCGGTGACCTCCGGGTGCCCACCGTGGAGCTTGCGCGCCAGGTCGATCCAGGCCTGCGCCTGGTACTCGGCCGAGTGCTCCTTGGTGTAGGTGTCCATGATGGCGCGCTTGGTTTCACCGGGGGTCGGCAGCGGCACGGTGTAGGAGGCATCGGGGCCGTCCAGCATCCAGGCGATAACGCCGTCCTCGCCCTCGTAGATCGGCACGGGGGAGGTCTGGCCGCGCATGGCCCGGTCCGCGGACTCGACGGCCATCTTGCCGGCAAACGCCGGGGCGTGGGCCTTCCAGGTGGAGATCTCGCCCTTGCGGGACTGCCGGGTGGCGGTGGTGGTGTGCAGGGCCTGGCCGATGGACTGGAAGATGGTCTCGACATCGAGTCCCAGCAGCGTGCCGATGCCGGCGGCGGCGGAGGGGCCGAGGTGCGCAACGTGGTCGATCTTGTGCTTGTGCAGGCAGATGGCCTTGACCAGGTTGACCTGGATCTCGTAGCCGGTGGCGATGCCGCGGATCAGGTCCTGGCCGCTGGAGCCCACGTGCTGGGCCACGGCGAGGATCGGCGGGATGTTGTCGCCCGGGTGGGAGTATTCCGCCGCCAGGAAGGTGTCGTGGTAGTCGAGCTCACGAACAGCGACGCCGTTGGCCCAGGCAGCCCACTCGGGGGCCACACGCTCTTCGATGCCGAAGACCTTCGAGCCCTTGCCGCCGGTGGTGGGGCCATGGGTCAGGGCCTGCGCGCGGGCTGCGACGATCGGTGCGCGGTTCAGCGAGGCAATCGCCACCGAGGCGTTGTCGATCACCCGGTTGATCACCATGTCGGTGACCTCGTCGGAGACGGCGACGGGATCGGCGGCCACCTGCGCAATCTTGAAGGCGAGCTGGTCCTCGCGGGGCAGGTTTTCCTCGCTCTTGTAAACGCGGACGTGATGTTCCTTGACCATGGTGCTCCTTTTATTGATGTGTATGCGTGTTATTGAGGTGTGTGCGTGGCTTTGACGTGGGAAAGACTGCGGTGCAGGTGGAGTGTGGTGGCGGCCTCCGCCAGCCGCGGGTTGCCGGCGGCGATCGCCTCGGCGATCGCGGCATGCTCGGCGGCTGCAGCGGTGAGCCGGTCGGCGTCGTCGGCCGCCAGCCGGCGGACCCGGACCAGGTGGACACGCAGGCTGCGCATCGCCTGGGCGAGGTAGGCGTTGTGGATCGCGGCGTCGATGGCTGCGTCCAGCCGTCCCACCAGCCCGTAGTAGTCGTGCCGGGCAGGATCCCCGCCGCTGATCAGCGACGGGGCCCGGCACAGTTCTTTACGGAGCTGTTCGAAGGTGGCGGCGTCGCCGCGTTCGGCGGCCAGCGCCGCTGCCTTGCCCTCAAGGGTCTCGCGCAGCTCGAAGAGTTCGTCGATGTCCTCCAGCGAGATGTCGGTGACGACGACGCCGCGGCCGCCCGCCGTCGTCGTCAGGCCCTCCGCGGTGAGTCGGCTTAGGGCCTCCCGCAGCGGGGTGCGGGAGATGCCGAGCCGCTCGGATTGCTCCACTTCGGCGAGTACCGTGCCTGGCGCCAGGCGCCATTCGATGATGTCGTCGCGCAGGGCCGCATAGGCCTTGTCGCTGGCGCGCATCCTGACTCCTTCGTTGGCTGACGGTGTCCAGTGTATACACGGAAGTTCATTTTGCCCAGCATTTTCGCTGGATTGGGGTTAGCGCTGAGATCTTTGTATACATGAGTCTTGTGTCGTGAGCCCGGACAGGGCTACCATGAGCACCATCACATCGTCGTGGACGGGACTCAATTTTCATGGTTAGCAAGAATTACCGGGACAGCTACGCGCGCAGCCTGGATACGCCCGAAGCATTCTGGCTGGAAGCCGCAGGGAAGATCTCGTGGACCACTCCTCCGCAGCTTGCCCTGGATTCCAGCAGGGAGCCGCTGTACGGCTGGTTCCCCGATGGCGTGCTCAACACGTCCTACAACGCGCTGGACCGCCACGTGGAGGAGGGCAGGGGCGGGCAGGACGCCCTGATCTATGACTCCGCCATGCTCGGCACGCAGCAGCGCTTCAGCTATGCGGAGCTCACGGACCTTGTCGCCCGGTTCGCCGGGGTCCTGCGCAGCCACGGCGTGGGCAAGGGCGACCGAGTCGTGATCTACATGCCGATGATCCCCGAGGCGGCCATCGCCATGCTCGCCACTGCCCGGCTCGGCGCAGTACACTCCGTCGTCTTCGGCGGCTTCGCCCCCAAGGAACTCGCCGCCCGCATCCGCGACGCCGCCCCCGCCGCGGTGGTCACGGCCTCCGGCGGCATCGAACCCTCGCGCCGGATCGAATACCTCCCCGCCGTCGAGGAAGCCCTCGGCCTGGCCGGGGCGCCGGAGACCCCGGTCCTGGTGAAGGGGCGCGAAGGCTTCGCCTCCTCGGTGGCCGACCACGCCGGCTGGCTGGACTGGGACACCGAGATGGCCTCCGCCGCGCCCGCCGCGCCGGTTGACGTCAAGGCCACTGATCCGCTGTACATCCTCTATACCTCGGGAACCACCGGCGCCCCCAAGGGCGTCGTGCGGGACAACGGCGGCCATGCCGTGGCGCTCAGCTGGACCCTGGAGAACATTTACGACATCGGACCCGGCGACGTGATGTGGACCGCCTCCGACGTCGGCTGGGTGGTGGGGCACTCCTATATTGTTTACGGCCCGCTGCTGGCCGGCGCCACAACCGTCCTCTACGAAGGCAAGCCCGTGGGCACGCCCGACGCCGGGGCGTTCTGGCGTGTCATCCAGGACCACAAGGTCAACGTGTTGTTCACTGCGCCCACTGCCCTGCGCGCCGTCCGGAAGGCCGACCCCGAAGCCAAGCTGCTCGGCGCATACGACATTTCCAGCCTGCGCACCCTGTTTGCCGCCGGAGAACGGCTCGACACCGACACCTTCCACTGGGCCTCCCGGATCCTCGGCGTCCCGGTGGTGGACCACTGGTGGCAGACCGAGACCGGCTGGGCCATCTGCGCCAACCCGCGCGGGCTCGACGGCCTGCCGATCAAGGCGGGCTCGCCCAGTGTGCCGATGCCCGGCTTCAAGCTGAACATCGTCGACGGAGCCGGCGAGGACGTCGAGGCCGGGACGGAGGGCAACATTGTCCTGGAACTTCCGCTGCCGCCGGGCACGCTGACGACGCTCTGGCGCAACGACGACCGCTACATCTCCTCCTACCTGCAGGCGTTCGAGGGCTACTACGCCACCGGCGACTCCGGCTACCGGGACGAGGACGGCTACCTCTTCGTGATGGGCCGCACCGACGACATCATCAACGTCGCCGGCCACCGCCTCTCCACCGGCGCCATGGAACAGGTCATCGGCCAGCACCCGGCCGTTGCCGAATGCGCCGTGATCGGACTCGCGGACCCGTTGAAGGGCCAGCGTCCCAGCGGCTACGTGGTGCTGAAGTCAGGGGTCGATGTGCCCGAGGAGATCCTGGTCAAGGACCTCATCGCGCTGGTCCGGCGCGACATCGGTGCGGTCGCCGACTTCAAGCACGTCACCGTGGTGGATGCCCTGCCCAAGACCCGCTCCGGCAAGATCCTGCGCAAGACCATGCGCCAGATTGCCGACGGCGAGGACTACGTGGTGCCCTCCACGATCGAGGACGCAGGCGTGATCGAACAGCTCATCGGAATGCTGCGGCCCACCGCCCGGGAGTGACGGGACCGGCCGCGTTTACGACGCCGTCCGGGTCCAGCGGTACTCGTTCTCGGGCCGGCCGGGCGCGCCGTAGCGCGCGGTCCGGGTGACCGTGCCGGCGTCGGCGAGGTATTCCAGGTAGCGCCGTGCGGTCACCCTGGACATCCCCAGGGCGTCCATCACCTCGCTGGCCGACACGGCCCCGGACTGCAGCTTCAGAAAGTCCTGCACCGATTCCAGCGTGGAGACGGCCAGCCCCTTGGGAAGGGGCAGCTCCGAGGGCGCCCGCAGGCTCGCGAAGGCCTGGTCCACGTCGCTCTGCGACGCGCCGGGACCGGTGTGCCCGGCGGCGGGGGAGGCCAGCTGCTCCCGGAACAGCCGGTAGCTGGTGAGCTTGTCCGCGAAGGTGGCGAAGGTGAAGGGCTTGATCAGGTACTGCACCACGCCGGTGGCCACCGCGCTGCGGACGATGTTCAGTTCCCGGACGGCGGTGATGGCGATGATGTCCGCGAACAGGCCGGCGGCACGCATGCGCCGGGCGATGTCGAGGCCATGCAGGTCCGGCAGGTTCATGTCCAGCAGGACCAGATCCACCGGTGTACCCGCCGCCGCGAAGTCCGTCATCAGCCGGAGCGCTGACTGCCCGTCCGGGGCCGTGCCCGCCAGCGTGAATCCCTCCAGCCGGCCGGTATAGGCGGCGTGGGCTGCCGCTGCGATGGGCTCGTCTTCGACGACGAGTACACGGATGTCGCTCATTGCTGTCCCTTGCTGGTCAGTGAGGCCTGCGGCGCTGCCGCCGGCGACGTCGGCAGCGTGACACGGAACAGCGCCCCGGCCGGGCTGGTGATTGTCATGGTACCCCCGAGCCGCAGCACCGCCTGGCGGACCAGTGCCAGGCCGAGGCCCCGCCCGTACGGCCCCGGGGCTTTGGTGCTGAAGCCGTGCCGGAAGATATCCTCGACGGCCTGCGGATCGATCCCCGGCCCGCTGTCCTCCACCGTGATCTCCAGGGCCCCGGCGGACGATTCGACCGTGAGCTCGACGAGTTTCGGGGCCGGGGCCTCGGCCGCGGCATCGATGGCGTTGTCCAGCAGGTTTCCCAGGATCGCCACGAGGTCCTGTACGGCCAGCCCGGACACGCCGGCAGGGCCGCTCCCGGTCCCCGCGGTGTTCAGGGTCAGTTCGACGCCGCGCTCGTGGGCCTCCGCGGCCTTGCCCATAATGAGCGCACCGAGCACGGGCTCTTCGAGGGAACCCACCACATCATCGGTCAGCCGCTGGCTCAGCTCGAGGTCCTGGGTGGCGAAGGCCAGGGCTTCGGTGCCGCGCCCCAGTTCCAGCAGGGAAACGATCGTGTGGAGCCGGTTGGCGTGCTCGTGGGTCTGGGCGCGCAGGGCATCGGAGAGGGTGCGCATGGTCTCCAGCTCGCTGCCGAGTGACTCGATTTCGGTGCGGTCGCGGATCGTGGCCACGGTCCCGTAAACGGCGGCGCTGCTGCGCCCGCCCGGGGAACCGGGGCCGACAGCCGGACGCTGGTTCACCACGAGGATCCGCGGGCCGGTCAGGTGGATCTCATCGAGGGCGGTCCGGCCTGACTCGAACAGCTCCCTGAGGCTGGGGGCCAGCGGCAGCTCCGCGAGTGACGGCGCCACCTGCCGCCCGACGCCGTCGGCAGGTGCTCTCCCGCCGTCGGGCGCGCGGGGAGTGAGCCCCAGCAGTTCGGCGGCCTGGTCGTTGTACATCACCACCTTGCCCTTGGAATCGATCAGGATGACACCTTCGCGGACCGAGTGCAGGACCGATTCGTAGTAGGCAAAGAGCTGGGCCAGCTGCTCCGGTCCCCAGCCGCGGGTGACCTGCCGCAGGTACCGCCCCAGCAGCCAGGACGCCGCCGATCCGCCCGCCAGGAGGGCGAGTCCGATGGCCACGAGCGCCGGAAGCCTGCCGGAGACGGCGATGTCCACGGTGCGCACGGTCACGCCGGCCGCAACCAGCGCCCGCACCGTGCCGTCCGCGTCCAGGACGGGGGCGATGGTGCGCACCGAGGGGCCGAGGGTGCCGGCCGTAATCTCGGTGAACACCTGCCCGTCCAGGGCGGCCTCGATCGAGCCGATATACCGCTTGCCGATTTCCTCGTCCCGGGGGTGGGTCCACCGGGTGCGGTCCGGCGCCATGATCGTGATGAAGTCCGCGTCCGCGTCCCTGGCCACCTTCAGGGCATACGGCTGCAGCAGGGCGGTGGGATCCGCGGCGTCCGCCGCATCCAGGACGAGGGGGTTGTCCGCCACCGCGGTCGCGACGGCGGCCATCCGCCGGCCGGCCTCGTCGTAGGCGTGATCGCGCGCATCAACGAACGTGGCCGTCCCGACGATCGCGGTGAGGGTCAGCATAAAGAGCAGATGGGCCACAAACAGCCGTCTGGCGATGCTCCAGTGGTGGATCATCACACCTTCCATGACCAATATGAACGCAACGGTGATGCGCGTCACTGCATCCCCAATGATGGTGGAACACGCAGAACGGACATGATGCGCCCACAGCCTGTGCCGCACCGACGTCCAGCCTATCCAAGGAGAACACCATGGCCTCTCGAAGAGGAGAGTCAGCGGCATCGGCCGCGACGCCGGTCAAGAAGCGCAAGGGAATCGACAAGTCCCATTATCTCTACATCGCGGTCATCGCGGCCGTCATCCTCGGCGCCCTGGTCGGGCTGATGTTCCCCGAGTTCGCCAAGTCCCTCAAGCCGCTGGGTGACGGGTTCATCAAACTCATCAAGATGATGATCGGCCCGGTCATTTTCTGCACCATCGTGCTGGGCATCGGGTCCATCGCCAAGGCGGCCACGGTCGGCAAGGTCGGCGGCCTTGCCCTGGGCTACTTCATGGTGATGTCCACCTTCGCGCTCGCCATCGGCCTCGTCGTCGGCAACCTGATCCACCCCGGCGAGGGCCTCAAGCTCGCCCCCTACGACCCGAACAAAAAGGCCGCCACGGACAGCACAGTCGCGTTCCTGCTGGGCATCATCCCCGGCGACATCCCGGTCCTGCCGACCCTGCTCGCCGCCCTGTTGGTCGGCTTCGCCCTCCAGCAGATGGGCACGCAGGGCGCGCCGATCCTCAAGGCCATCGGCTACGCCCAGGCCCTCGTGTTCCGCGTCCTGATCATGATCATGTGGCTGGCCCCGATCGGAGCCTTCGGCGCGATCGCCGCGGTCGTCGGTGCCACCGGCATGCAGGCCATCCTCAGCATGGCCACCCTGATGATCGCCTTCTACATCACCTGCGCCCTGTTCATCGTGGTGATCCTCGGCGGCCTGCTCAAGGTCGTCGCCGGCCTCAACATCTTCCGGCTGATGAAGTACCTCGGCCGCGAATACCTGCTGATCTTCTCCACCTCGTCCTCTGAGGCCGCACTGCCCCGCCTGATCGCGAAGATGGAACACCTCGGTGTGTCCAAGCCCGTTGTGGGCGTCACGGTCCCCACCGGATACTCCTTCAACCTCGACGGCACCGCCATCTACCTGACCATGGCTTCCCTGTTCGTCGCCAACGCCATGGGCACCCCGCTGGATCTGGGCGCCCAGGTCTCGCTGCTGATCTTCATGATCATCGCCTCCAAGGGCGCTGCCGGTGTCACCGGCGCCGGCCTGGCCACCCTGGCTGCCGGGCTGCAGGCCCACAAGCCGGAACTGCTCGGCGGCGTCGGCATGATCGTCGGCATCGACCGCTTTATGTCCGAGGCCCGCGCCCTGACCAACTTCACCGGCAACGCCGTCGCCACCGTCCTGATCGGCACCTGGGTCAAGGAGATCGACGGCGCCCAGGTCGAGCGGGTCCTCTCCGGAAGCGAACCTTTCGACGAGCAGACCATGATCGCCGGACACGGCGCACCCCAGCAAGCGCCGGCACCGGCACCGGCACAGCCCGTCCTGGCCAACGCCTGAGCTGTTCCAGCGCCCGCATGAACGACCACTGAACGACCACTGACCGCCCGGACGCCCGCAAGCGTCCGGGCGGTTTTTCGCGCCGAAACAAGAACCTTCGACTTCTACCAGAAGGTTGAGGCTCACAGAGTGGCCGCTGTCACGATCCGCGGAATACCGTGTCGGGCGCTGTACCCTTGTTAGGAATAAGACCGGCGCTGGACGCCCAGCGGCAGCAATATCAAGCACGACAATCACCAGGCACGACCATCACCGTCATCGAAAGTGTGGATAGATACGTGAGCAGCGAACAGGGTTCAGCAACTCTGGAAGGCACCGGACTCGATCTGGAAGACGCCGTCATGGGCCCCACCGGGCGCCCCCAACGCGACTTTCCGGAGCCGGCACCGCTGTCATCCCACGGTCCCGCGCGGGTCATCGCCATGGTCAACCAGAAGGGCGGGGTGGGGAAAACCACCTCCACCATCAACCTTGCGGCCGCGCTGGCGGAATTCGGCCGCCGTGTGCTCGTCGTGGACTTCGATCCGCAGGGTGCCCTCTCAGCAGGCCTGGGCATCAACCCGCACGAGCTGGACCTCACGGTCTACAACGTCCTGATGGACCGCAAGGTCGACATCCGCGACGCCATCCACAAAACCGGCGTGGAAAACCTGGACCTGCTCCCGGCCAACATCGACCTCTCCGCCGCGGAGGTCCAGCTCGTCAACGAGGTCGCCCGCGAACAGGTGCTGGACCGGGCCCTGAAGAAGGTCGAGGATGACTACGACGTGGTCCTGATCGACTGCCAGCCCTCGCTGGGCCTGCTCACGGTCAACGCACTGACGGCCTCCCACGGGGTCATCATCCCGCTGATCTGCGAGTTCTTCGCGCTGCGCGCCGTCGCGCTGCTGGTGGAGACCATCGACAAGGTCCAGGACCGGCTGAATCCCCGGCTTCAGGTCGACGGCGTCCTTGCCACCATGTACGACGCCCGCACCCTGCACAGCCGCGAGGTGATCTCCCGCCTGGTGGAGGCCTTCGGCGACAAGGTCTTCGAAACCGTCATCAAGCGGTCCATCAAGTTCGCGGACGCCACGGTCGCTGCCGAGCCGATCACCAGCTACGCCGGCAACCACATCGGCGCCGACGCCTACCGCAACCTGGCCAAAGAACTGATCTCGCGCGGCGGCGCGCCCTAGTCAGGGCCGTGGCAGCGACAGCCGCTCCGGCGGCGGAGCTTTCGCCGGCCGGGAAGAAGCCCGGTTTCGAGGTCAGGCTGGCCAACTTCACCGGCCCCTTCGACCTCCTCCTGGGCCTGATCTCCAAGCACCAGCTGGACATCACGGAGGTGGCGCTGTCCACCGTCACCGATGAGTTCATCAAGTACATCAAGCGTTTGCAGAACCTGGGCGAGGAATGGGCCCTTGATGAAGCCAGCGAATTCCTCGTCATCGCCGCGACCTTGCTCGACCTCAAGGCGGCCCGGCTGTTGCCCGCCGGCGAAGTCGAGGATGAGGGCGACATTGCCCTGCTGGAAGCCCGCGACCTCTTGTTCGCGCGGCTCCTGCAATACAAGGCGTTCAAGCAGGTCGCGGGCATGATGGGTTCCACCCTCGAGCTCGAAGGCCGCCGGTATCCGCGGCAGGTCGCGCTCGAAGGGCACTTCGCGGCGCTGCTTCCGGAGCTGCTCTGGAAGCACACCCCCCAGCAGTTCGCCGCCCTGGCCGGGAAGGCCCTGAACGCCAGGAACGCCGCGCCCACCGAGATTGGCCTCGCCCACCTCCACGGCACCCCTGTCAGTGTCAGGGAGCAGGCCGAACTGATGGGCCTCCGGCTGCAGCGCGGCGCCCCGCTGACCTTTCGGGCGCTGATCGCCGACGCCGAATCCACCCTCGTGGTGGTGGCACGTTTCCTGGCGCTGCTGGAGCTGTTCCGGGACGATGCGGTGGCCTTCGAACAGCTGCTGCCGCTGGGGGACCTGACGGTCCGCTGGGCCGCCGGCGGCGGTTCCTGGAGCAGCGACAATCTGAGCGAAGAATATGAGGAGCAGCCGTGAACGAGACCCGGTCCGGACAAGCAGCCGGACAAGCAGCCGGACAAGCAGCCGGACAGGCAGCCGGACAGGCAGCCGGACAGGCCGCCGCCGACTCCGGCAGCCTCCCCGGCGGAGCCCGGGCGGCCCTTGAAGCCGTCCTGATGGTGATCGACGAGCCGGCGACGGCGGCCGGGCTCGCCGCCGGGCTGAACCTGACCGTCGACGTCGTCGAGGAACTGCTCGCGGAACTGCAGCGGGAGTATAACGGCTATACTGTTAATGCCCCGGATGTGCGCGACGGAAGTTTCAACGGTTTCAGTGCCACCCCCCGGGGCTTTGAATTGCGGAATATCGCCGGAGGCTGGCGGATCTATTCGCGCGGTGAGTTCGCCGATATCGTCGGCGGATTCGTGCTTGAGGGACAGACAGCCAGGCTGACGCAGGCGGCGCTCGAAACGCTCGCTGTCATCGCTTACCGCCAGCCCGTATCAAGGGCGCGGGTGTCTGCAATTCGAGGAGTCAATGTTGACTCTGTCGTGCGGACGCTGACGCAGCGGGGGCTGATCGAGGACTCGGGGACAGATCCTGAATCCGGGGCCATCCTCTACCGCACGACGTCGTATTTCCTGGAGCGGATGGGAATCGGCTCGGTGGCGGAATTGCCGCAACTTTCACCCCATCTTCCGGGACTGGAAGGCATCGAAGAGTTTTACGACGCAGCAAGAATGTAGGCAGGAACAACTTCCTGCGCACGAATATCCACCAGGGCAGAAGCTTTCTGCCCCGGCAGGCGGGTGTTGTCGGGAGACAGCGGCCGTTGGCCAACAAACGAAGGACGGGTCATGACACAGGCGGGACGCCAGGGTTCACCACGTAACAGTTCGGGGCGCAACAGTGCCGGACAAAGCTCAGCGCAGGGCTCAGGCCGCGGCGCACAGGGCGGCTCGGGACGCAGCAGCGGAGCCGACTACAAGGGCGGCTCAGGCCGCGGCGCACAGGGCGGCGGAAGCCGCAGCGGGGGAGCAGGCTTCAAGGGCGGCGGAGACCGCCCCTTCAAGCACCCCAAGCCCCGCGAAGAGGCGTTCATCGATCCGGACCTGCAGGGTCCCGACGGCACGCCGCCGCCGGCAGGCCGGGCGGCTTCCGGCGACTGGAAGTCCAAAGCGCCCTCCGGCAAGGAGGCCGCCCGCAAAGCCGCCGCCCGCAAGCCCGGTTTCGGCAAGGCCCCCGGCACCCCCGGTGCGCTCAAGCCCAAGCCGCGCACCGGCGCCCCCAAGGCCGCAGGCCCCCGCGCCTTCGGCAGCGAACGCTTCGGCCAGAACCTCGGGCCCGTGCGCAAGCCGGCCCGCAAGCGCGGCCCCCGCGCCGAGGTGCCCCAGTCCGACATGCACGACCAGGACGGCATCCGCCTCCAGAAGGTCATGGCCTCGGCCGGCGTCGCCTCACGGCGTGTCTGCGAAGAAATGATCGCGGAGGGCCGTGTTGAAGTCGACGGCCAGGTCGTCACCGAGCTCGGCGTCCGCGTCGACCCGAAAACCGCCGTGATCCACGTGGACGGTCTGCGCATCCAGCTCGACGAGAACATGGTCTACATGGTGTTCAACAAGCCCAAGGGCGTTGTCTCCACGATGGAAGACCCGGACGGCCGTCCCTGCATCAGCGACTTCGTCCGCAACAGCCACGGCGAACGCCTGTTCCACGTCGGACGCCTCGACGTGTCCACCGAGGGGCTGCTGCTGCTGACGAACGACGGCGAACTCGCCAACCGACTGACGCACCCCTCCTACGAAGTCCCCAAGACCTACCTGGTGCAGGTCCGCGGGCCGTTCCCGCAGGGCATCGGCGCCGAGCTCAAGGCCGGCGTCGAGCTCGAGGACGGCATCGCGTCGGTTGACTCCTTCAAACTGGTGGACTCCACCCCGGGCCACGTGCTGATCGAAGTCGTGCTGCACTCGGGCAAGAACCGGATCGTCCGTCGTCTCTTCGACGCCGTCGGGTTCCCGGTGCTGCGCCTGGTCCGGGTGAAGGTCGGACCCATCGGCCTGGGGGACCAGCGCCAGGGGAGCATCCGCAACCTCGGCAAGCAGGAAGTCGGCCACCTGCTGGCATCCGTAGGGCTCTAGGCATGTCCGCCTTTCGCACCCACGGCCGCGGCCACCTCAACGGTCCGGTGGTGGTCGTGGGGACCGGGCTCCTTGGCACCAGCATTGGCCTGGGGCTGCGGGGCCGCGGAGTGGCAGTCTTCCTCTCCGACCCTTCGCCCACCAACCAGGCCGTCGCCGTCGACATCGGCGCGGGCCTGCCCTTGGCGCGCCTTGACGGCGGGCAGCCGGAACTCGTGGTGGTCGCCGCACCGCCGGATGTTACGGCGGACGTGGTGGACCGCGCCCTGAAGGACTACCCGGCGGCCACCGTCGTGGACATCGCCAGCGTGAAGGCAGGCATCCAGGCCGAGCTCCGCGCCCGGGGCGCTGACCTCGGCCGCTACGTGGGCACCCACCCGATGGCCGGCCGGGAAAAGTCGGGACCCGTCGCGGCCCGCGGCGAGCTGTTCACCTCGATGCCGTGGGTCCTGTGCCCCTCGGAGGAGACCCTGCCCCGGGCCCTGGAGGCAGCGCGCGCGCTGGCCGGGGATCTTGGCGCCGTCGTGTCCGAATTCGGGGCCGAGGAACATGACGAGGCCGTGGCGCTTGTGTCGCACGTGCCGCAGGTGGTGTCCTCGCTCGTGGCCAGCAGGCTGCAGGGCACCCCCCTGCACGCGCTGTCCCTCGCCGGAAACGGCCTGCGGGACGTCACCCGGATCGCGGCGAGTGATCCGACCCTGTGGGTGCAGATCCTCGGCGCGAACGCGGACCAGGTCGTGGAGATCCTGCACGGCCTCCGCGAGGACCTCAACCGGCTTATCGGGACGCTTGAGAACCCGACAGCGCCCGGTGCCCGGCTCGACCTTGCCCAGCTGATCAGCGAGGGCAACGCCGGCCAGGCCCGCATCCCGGGCAAGCACGGCGGACCCCCGCAGGCATACTCCTGGCTGACGGTCCTGGTGGATGACACGCCGGGACAGATCGCCAGGCTGCTGACCGAGATCGGCGAGATCGGCGTCAACCTCGAGGACCTCAGGCTGGACCACTCCTCGGGCCAGAACGTGGGCATGGTGGAAATCTCCGTGCTGCCGAACAGGCACGAACTGCTCATCGAAGCCCTCAATGACCGTGGATGGCGGGTACTCCAGTAATGACCCAGGAACTTATCGACACCGTAGACGTCCTCCGCCCCGGGAAGAGCCTTGTCGTCGCCATCGACGGTCCGTCCGGATCGGGCAAGTCCAGCGTCAGCAAAGAGGTGGCACGCCGGCTCAAACTGGCCTACCTCGACACCGGCGCCATGTACCGTGCCCTGACCTGGTTCTGCCTGGACAGCGGCACGGACCTGGACGACGGCGCCGCCGTCGAGGCCGCCTCGAAGAGCTTCCCGCTGGTGATCAGCACAAGCCCGGTGGAGGAATACGTGCTGGTCGGCGGCGCCGATGTCACCCTCGCGATCCGCGATCCGGCGATCTCCGCCGCCGTCAGCGCCGTCGCCACCACCCTCGGCGCACGCACCGAACTGATCCGCCGGCAGCGGGAACTGATCGAAAAGCACCACCGCCGCATGGTGGTCGAAGGCCGCGACATCACCACCGTCGTCGCGCCCCACGCCGAGGTGCGGATGCTCCTCACTGCGAGCGAAGAGGCGCGCCTGCGCCGCCGGGGGATCCAGCTCGGCGGCGGCCAGAACGCCGAACAGCTCGCAGCGCAGGTCACCGGGCGCGATGCGAAGGACTCGACTGTGGTGAACTTCACCCGGGCCGCCGACGGCGTGGTGACGCTGGACTCCTCGGAGCTCGACTTCGCCGGGACCGTCGACGCCGCCCTCAGCATCGTGAACGGCATCGTCAACCATCAGGGCCTCCACCGTGAGTGACGCCGGGCAGCAGCCGGCTGTTCCGTCCCCGGCCCGGGCAGAACTGCCCGCCCGCTGGAGCACCATCTGGAGCCGGCCCGTGGGCTGGACCCTGAACAACGTCCTCTACCGGACGTCGGTCACCGGGCGGTCGAACGTGCCGGCGGCGGGTCCGGTGATCTTCGCCGGCAACCACATCAGCTTCCTGGACGGACCGGTAATGTTCGGGGCGTCCCCGCGCGCCATGCACATCCTGGTCAAGAAGGAAATGTTCACCGGCTTCCTCGGCCGCGTGCTGCGGGCCTCCGGACAGCTGGCGGTGGACCGCACAGGTGACCGGGCGGCCCTCCTCGCGGCCAAGAGCGTGCTCGACGCCGGACGGTGTGTCGGCATTCTTCCCGAAGGCACACGGGGGAGCGGGGAAGCCTCCGCCATCAACAAAGGCGTGGCCTGGCTCGCGCTGAACTCCGGTGCGACAGTGGTGCCCGTGGCCATCCTCGGGACCCGGACGGGCGGCGAACACCTCGACGCCGTTCCCCGGCTGCGCCGGCGGCTGCACGTCAGCTTCGGCGGAGCCCTCAACGTCAGCCGCAGGCCCGGCGAGACCGGGCGTGTTTCAATGGACAGGGCCGGAACCGAGATCCGCGCCGCGCTGGCCCGCCACGTCCAGGACTCGATCCAAAGAACAGGGCAGCCCTTGCCCGACGCGGATTCCCCGCAAGAACGTCATGTAGCAGTAGCCGGGACGCCGGCAGATCACCCCATAAGGAAAGTGCAATGAGCGATACGACTCAAACCTCCGGCCAATTTGGCGCCGGCGAAGACGAATACACGCCCACCGGCACGGACCAGGTGGCCGAGCACCTCGCCGCCCTGGACGATGAGGAAGCCGAGGTCCGCGCGGCCTCCCTCCGGGCCGGCCTGGACGACTACGATCTGGACGAAGACGACGCCGCCCTCCTGAGCGGCGAGTACGACGATGAGGACTTCGACGGCCCGGTCAAGCTGGATCCGGTCCTGGCCATCATCGGCCGGCCCAACGTGGGCAAGTCCACCCTGGTGAACCGCATCCTGGGCCGCCGCGAAGCCGTGGTGGAAGACACCCCCGGCGTCACGCGTGACCGGGTGATGTACTCGGCCACCTGGAACGGCCGGAACTTCACCGTGGTCGACACCGGCGGCTGGGAGCATGATGCCCGCGGCATCCACGCCCGCGTCGCTGAACAGGCCGAGATGGCCGTGGAACTCGCCGACGCCGTGCTGTTCGTCGTCGACTCCGCCGTCGGCGCAACCGCCACGGACGAAGCCGTCGTGAAGATGCTCCGCAAGTCCAAGAAGCCGGTCATTATGGTGGCCAACAAGGTGGACGACTTCGCGCAGGAAGCCGACTCGGCCACGCTCTGGGGCCTCGGCTTCGGCGAACCGTACCCGGTCTCGGCACTGCACGGCCGCGGCGTCGCCGACCTGCTGGACCACGTGATAGACACTCTTCCCGAGTTCTCCACGATCGAAGGCCTGGAGCGCTCCGGCGGTCCGCGCCGCATCGCCCTGATCGGACGTCCGAACGTGGGCAAGTCCTCGCTGCTGAACAAGCTGGCCGGTTCCGAGCGCGTTGTCGTGGACAACACCGCCGGCACCACGCGTGACCCGGTGGATGAATTCATCGAACTCGGCGGCCGCACCTGGCGTTTTGTGGATACCGCCGGTATCCGCCGCCGCCAGCACATGGCCCAGGGCGCCGATTTCTACGCCTCACTGCGCACGCAGAGCGCGCTGGAAAAGGCGGAGGTCGCCGTCGTGCTCCTCGCGGTGGACGAAGTGCTCAGCGAGCAGGATGTCCGGATCCTGCAGCTGGCCATCGAATCCGGCCGTGCCCTGGTTCTCGCGTTCAACAAGTGGGACCTGCTGGACGACGAACGGCGCACCTACCTGGAGCGTGAAATCGAGCAGGACCTGGCCCACGTGGCCTGGGCGCCGCGCGTCAACATCTCGGCGCTGACCGGGTGGCACAAGGACAGGCTGGTCCCGGCCCTGGACACGGCACTGGAAAGCTGGGACAAACGCATTCCCACCGGACGGCTCAACGCCTTCCTCGGCGAACTCGTCGCCGCACACCCGCACCCGGTACGCGGCGGCAAGCAGCCCCGCATCCTCTTCGGCACCCAGGCCTCGAGCCGTCCGCCGAAGTTCGTGCTCTTCACCACCGGCTTCCTGGACCCGGGCTACCGCCGCTTCATCACCCGCCGGCTCCGTGAAACCTTCGGGTTCGAGGGCACGCCGATCGAGGTCAACATGCGTGTGCGGGAAAAGCGCGGCAAGAAGCGTTAATTCCGGACCGCCCGCCGAGGGAAAAAGTGCCCGTGACATGCTCGAAGTGTCACGGGCACCCTCCGGAATCGTGTAAGCTTTTGGAGGTGGTTCGGCCGGACTGCTCAGATGAAATCTTTTGGATACCCAGGAGAATGGCATCGTGAGCGGAGAACGGCGGAACCAACGGGCTGTAGCGCAGCTTGGTAGCGCACTTGACTGGGGGTCAAGGGGTCGCAGGTTCAAATCCTGTCAGCCCGACCAGCAGAAGAACCCCGCCATTCCCGACCAGGGAATGGCGGGGTTTTCTGTTGTCGGCGGCCGTTCACCTCGCGGCTGGTGACACGCTTCGCCGGTCCGGCCGTGCACCCGCAGGTGGCTGGTTGCAGGTGGTGGAACCTGGGGCGGGGCGGGGCGGGGCGTGCCCCGGGTGTTTGTCAGCCGCTCAGGAATGGGATGAGGAGCGGGTTGATGCGGTCCGGGAACTCATAGTGTGCCAAGTGTCCGGAGCCCTCGATTTCGTGGTACTCGATGTCGGACAGCAGATCTCGCAGCCTGCTCATCGATTCCCGAGGAATCTTCTGGTCGAGTGTCCCCCAGGTGAGCAGCAGCGGGATCGCTTGGTTCCCGATGGTCCGGTAGCAGGAGGTTGCGTCCTTCAACGCGTCGCCCCGGAGGTTGGACAGCATTGCCCTCCGCTTGCCGCGGTAGCGGAACTGCTCTGTCACCCGGGGCTGGAGCTCAGCCTTGGTGTCGGCGTACACGACGGCATCGGAGAGGTCGGCCAGCTTGCGGTCAGCCACCACTCGCAGGAGAACCTCTCCAACGATCGGCGTCACCATGAGCCGGTAGAGCACACGCCCGGATCCGGGAAGTTCGTCGAAGAGGGGTGCCAGCAGGGCGAGGCGGCCGACCGCCCCTGGATTTTCGGCAGCGAAGCAGGTGGCAATGCTTCCTCCTTGGGACGTCCCCACCACGCGGACTGGGTACGCGATGCCGAGACGGTCCAGCAACTCCGCGAGTTGAACGTTGTAGAAGTGGCGGTCATAGCTCGGCAGTCTCGGCCTGTCCGAGAAGCCGTGACCGAAGAGGTCGTATCGGAGCACGCGGAATCCGGCGTCGCACAGAGGCCCAACTGTCCGGTCCCACGTGATGTATGGAGCCGCGTTGCCGTGGATGAGCACGACCGTCTCGGCGTCCGCGTCGCCCCGGAGTTCGTAGTGGGTGACGCCTGCCGGAAGCTCCACGAAACGGCCGGGCAGTCTGCTTCGTGTTTCGACCGTCAGATCCTGCGGCCTGGTACCAAACATCTCGGCTTCTTCCTGTCGTTAGCCGGGGCATGGGGCGACCCGGGTGCGGGGTGCTCCCGGCGGGGGGAGTACCGCGGATCCGTCGTCATCCGTGGGCTGCAGAAGCCTCGATGCGGTCGATAATGCGCTCGTAGAGCGTCGCATCATTGATCTGTACCCGCAGCGTCATGCGGGTGCCGCCGGCGTCCGATTCGAACTCATGGGTCAAGGTGTAGAGCGCCGTCTCGTGGTGGTGGCCCTTGGTCCCGCCCAGCGACATCGTCGGATGCATCGCGACTATGATCCGGCCCGGAAGGACCTCGACGTACTCGATACGGTCAGCCTCCTCAAGCACCCCCGACTTCATGGACAGGTGCGCGGTCGTCCCCACGCCGCCCGGGATGACATCGGCATCGACAACATGCTCCGGGTCTCCCGCGAACAGCTGCTGCGGATCGAGGCAGTAGGCGAACCCCGCGCTCGGTGGAGCGTTGATCTCGATCGACTCCTCGGCTCTCGTCGTCACGTCAGTCACCATTCTCACCCCCCTCTCGCCACCAAGATCAACAGTTGTACAGCGCGATCCGGCCCGACAGGGTATAAGGTCCCACACGCTCATTCGGACACGCCTTAGCTGCCTTGACAGAGACAGACGAAGAGATACTCTTCGTCCGGGTCCCATGGAGCGCCCACAAGCCCGCACCCGTTGGTCCTGACCCCAACCGTGCCGCCGAACGTGGCACCAGAATTGGCACGAACTCGGCGTCGTCCAGTGGTGTCGGAGCCGCGCCGCCTTCGGAAAGCGACGGCGCCCGCCTACTTCAGGAAGCGCGACGTCCGGCGGTCGGCCAGGATCCTTCCCTGCGTCTGGCATCCGGGACAGTACTGCAGGGCCGTGTCCGCGAAGGACACCTCGCGGACGGTGTCCCCGCATACCGGGCACGCTTCCCCGGCCCGCCCATGGACCCTCAGGTGGCTCCGTTTGGTGTCCTTGAGCTCACCGGGTGCTTTGCCGCCGGCTTCCCGCAGCGCTGTCCCGAGAATGCTGTGGATGGCGTCGTAGAGCCGCTGGACCGCATCCCGGTCCAGCGACCTGGCAATGGCGAAGGGCGACGTCCGGGCCGCGTGCAGGATCTCGTCGCTGTAGGCGTTTCCGATCCCGGCAATCACGCTCTGGCTGCGCAGGACACCCTTGATTTGCTGCGAACTCGAACCGAGGACCCTGGCCAGGGCGTCGGCGTCGAACCCGGCACTGAACGGATCCGGTCCCAGCGCGGCAATACCGGGAACGTCGGAGGGGTCCCGGACCACGTACACCGCCAGGCTCTTCTTCGTTCCGGCCTCTGTCAGGTCTAGATCCGAGGGGCCTGTGTCACTGGAAAACGACAGCCGCACCGCCAGGTGTCCTTTTCCCATTTTCAAGGGGGTGCCCGTGGGCGCGTCGGTGAAGCGGACCCAGCCGGCCCGGGCCAGGTGGAAGACAAAATACAGCCCGCCGGCGTCCAGGCTGACGAACTTGCCGAAGCGCCGCACCCCGGCCACGGTCCGGCCCTCCAGTTCGGAGATGGGGGGATCCGCCGTCTTGAGCACGGCGAAGGAGACGACCTGGATCTTCGTGACAGCAGCGCCGAGCAGGTGCGCGGCCAGGAAGTCCGTGAGGGCAGCCACTTCCGGAAGTTCGGGCATTGCCTAGCCGTTACCGGGGATTTCCGTCATCGCCCCATCATGTCAGAGTCCTGCCCGGGCCCCGCCGGATATGCCTATACTTTCAGCGGCGGACAGTTCACGTGCCCGCCGTCGATATTGGTGATTGACCCGATGAAAGGCCCGTCATGAGCATCATTCCCGAAGAGCTGTCCTACACCGCGGAACACGAGTGGGTTTCCGCCCCGAACGCCGACGGTGTCGTGCGTGTGGGCATCACTGATTTTGCCCAGGACGCCCTCGGGGATGTCGTCTATGCCCAGATGCCGGAGATCGGCACGACCCTCAAGGCCAACGACGTCGTCGGCGAGGTTGAGTCCACCAAGAGCGTCAGCGACATCTACGCCCCGGTTTCCGGGGAGGTGGTCTCCCGCAACGAGGCCCTGGACACCGATTCCGCCCTGATCAATTCGGATCCCTACGGCGAGGGCTGGCTGATGGAAATCAAGCTGGCGGAAGCCGACGCGATCGAGTCGCTCCTCAGTGCATCGGAGTACGAACAGCAGGTAGGCTAAGGCAAAGCCCATTTGGGCCGGGTCGTTAAGACAGCCGTTGGGAAACCAGCCAACAAACGTCCCGCCGAAGGGTTGGATCCCGGATTTGCCAGGCACTTCCGGACGGCATGCGTTGTTTGCAGGGGGGACACCTGCAGCGAATGGAGGAATCAATGTTTGGGCACGAACGCAACAGCACCGGTGACGGTTTTGGCACGGGTGGAGTAAAGGCTTCGGAGACCACGTCGATCAACCTCACGCCGGTCCGCGAGGAACCCACCATCACCCCGAAGCTCTCGGCTGAGGAGTGGTCCGCCGTCGAGGCGCTGCCCTACGGTTCAGCCCTGCTGGTCGCGCACAGCGGCCCGAACATGGGCGCCCGCTTCCTGCTGGACTCGGACGTCACGACGGCGGGCCGGCACCCGGACGCCGACATCTTCCTTGATGACGTCACGGTCTCGCGCCGGCACGTCGAGTTCCGCCGCACGGCGCGCAGCTTCGAAGTGGTGGACACCGGAAGCCTGAACGGCACTTACGTGAACCACGACCGCGTCGACAGTCTCGAGCTGAAGTCCGGCAACGAAGTGCAGATCGGAAAGTTCCGCCTCACCTTCTACCTGAGCCCTGCCCGCGCAGCAGGCAACGTCTGATTCCGGGGTAGCTGCCTGTGGCCATGGCACAAGCGGAACGGCGCGGACCCCAGGTTCTGAACATCGGGGAAGTCCTGGCTCAGCTGAGCGACGACTTCCCCAGCATGACGGCGTCGAAAATCCGGTTCCTTGAGGAAAAGGGACTGATCAACCCCCGGCGGACCCCGGCCGGGTACCGGCAGTACGCCGAGAACGACGTCGAGCGGCTGCGTTTCGTGCTCGCCCTCCAGCGGGACCAGTACCTGCCGTTGAAGGTCATCAAGGACTACCTCGACGCGATCGACCGCGGCGAACGTCCGGAGAACCTGCCTCCGGGCGTGTCGGTCTCGCCGCGGATTGTCTCCGACGAGCTGGCCGCCGAGCTCCAGAACCGGGTCCGCCGGCTCAGCGAGGAACAGCTCCGGACCGAGTCCGGCGCCAGCGTGCCGCTGCTTGAGTCGCTCCTGAGCTACGGCCTGATCGGCCACGTCAACGGCAAATTCGATGAGCACGCACTCCAGGTCGCACGCGCGTGCGTCCAGCTGGAGAGCCACGGCCTGGAACCACGGCACCTGCGGCCGTTCCAGGCCGCCGCCGAACGCGAGTTCGGGCTGGTGGAGCGCGCGGTGGCCACCCTGACCTCCCGCAAGGATGCCGCCTCCCAGGCCCGTGCCGCCGAGGCTGCCCGGGAGATCAGCGAGCTGTGCCTGACGCTGCACCGCGCCCTGGTCCAGGACCGCATCTCTAGGATGGACATCTGATGATTGAGGTCGAAATTGTAGGCGTGCGGATAGAGCTTCCGTCCAACCAGCCGCTCGTGCTGCTCAAGGAGATCCACGGGGAGCGGCACGTGCCGATCTGGATCGGCACCCCCGAGGCCAGTGCCATCGCCCTCGCCCAGCAGGGGGTCGTGCCGCCGCGCCCCATGACCCACGACCTGCTGATCGACGTCGTCGAATCCCTCGGCCACACGATCGTCAGCGTCAACATCGTGGCCGTGGAGGACAACATCTTCTACGGGCAGCTCCAGTTCGAGAACGGGACCACGGTCAGTTCCCGGGCCTCCGACGCCCTCGCGCTGGGCCTCCGCGCCAAGTGCCGGATCTGGTGCGCCGACGCCGTGATGGACGAGGCCGGTGTGCGGATCACCGAACACGACGAGGGCGAGGACACCCACCCGGGCCCCGCCGTCGACGAAGAAGGGGAGCTGCGCCGTTTCCGCGAGTTCCTCGACGACGTGGAACCTGAAGATTTCGCGGGTTGACATCACGTCAAGAAGTCGGGGATGAAAGTTTCGACACGCCCCGGCAATACCCCGAACGTCTTTGACCTTGGGCCCCTGCAGGCCTAACGTCAGAAGTACAAGTTCCCATTGCACACAACAGCCGCTCAGGTCACACTGGAAGGTGCAGCCCCGGCGGAATGACACGGATGAAATTTTGTTCACCCGTGGTTTTTTCTCGCTGGAGATGACCGGCTGTTACTGCAAATTTCCGCAGGGGAGCCATGACAAGGAGGATCCACGTGAGTCCGAATGGCGAAGCGGGCGAGCTCAACCAGCCCTCGACGGCCGGTGTGGCCGTCCCGGCCAGCGGTGCCCAGGGCCTGCTGTTCACCGAGGATCTTCCTGTTCTGGACGAGGATGCGGGCTACCGGGGCCCGACGGCCTGCAAGGCGGCAGGCATCACCTACCGCCAGCTGGACTACTGGGCACGCACGGGGCTGGTCGAGCCCGCCGTCCGGGGAGCCGCAGGTTCCGGTTCACAGCGCCTCTACGGATTCCGCGACATCCTGGTCCTCAAGGTCGTTAAGCGCCTCCTTGATACCGGCGTTTCCCTGCAGCAGATCCGATCTGCCGTCGAGCACCTCAGGGAGCGCGGGGTGGAGGATCTCGCCCAGATCACCCTGATGAGCGACGGCGCCAGTGTGTACGAGTGCACCTCGGCCGACGAAGTCATCGACCTCGTCCAGGGCGGACAGGGTGTTTTCGGCATCGCCGTCGGCCGGGTCTGGCGGGAAGTGGAAGGCAGCCTCGCGGCGCTCCCCAGCGAACACGTCAGCGTCCAGTCCTTTCCGGACGACGAACTCAGCAAGCGCCGGGCCACCCGCAAGATCAGCTAGGCACCAGCCACACCAGTACCCCCAAAAGCAACGCGGGGTCACCTAACGCCCATCCATCATGCCGTGATGGGCGCTGGGTGACCCCGCGTTGCTGTTGCTGGGGGGTCCAGGGGTGGGACGTGCCTAGCGGCGGACGCGGTCCCGGACCCGGGGTGCTCTCGACCGGCCGTCCGTGGCCAGCAGGTTGGCCAGCAGGGCGTCAAACAGGGCGGCAGCGTTCCTGGCCGAATCCCCGGGCCAGTGGTGGATGGAGTGGGCGGCACCCTGGATTTGCTGCCAGTTGGCCTGCTCCGGGATGTGCGGTGACAGCAGCAGCCCGCCGAACATCGACTCCATTTCGGAGAGCCGGAAGGTGTGCTCGGCGGATCCGGTGCGCACCCGGTTCGCGACGATGCCGGCCGGGGAGAGGTTCGGGGCGAATTCCCGGCGGAACAGCTGGAGGGCCCGCATCGTGCGTTCCGTGCCCGCAACCGAGAAGAGCCCGGGTTCGGCCACCAGGGTGACCTTGTTGCTGGCGGTCCAGGCCATCCGGGTTAACCCGTTCAGGGAGGGAGGGCAGTCCACGAGGACCAGCCCGTACTTGTCCGCGCCGGCCAGCACTGCAGAGAGCCGGCGCAGGTCGCGGCGGCCCAGGTCAGGGCGGTCATAAATGCCGGTGTAGGCGGAGCCGACGGCCACATCCAGAACGGCCGGCGGGGAGCCTGCGGGAGCCCCGCGCTGGGCGGCAGCGCGTTCCACCCAGCCACTGGGGACCACGTTTTCGGACAGCCGGGCCCGCCGGGGGGCCTTGAGCATCCGGCCGACGTCCAGCTGGCCTCCCGGCCGGACTCCGAGGGCCGTACTCGCATCCGCGTGCGGATCAAGGTCGACGACGAGGGTGGGGATGCCGGCGGCCAAAGCCGCGGACGCCAATCCGGTGGTCACCGATGTCTTGCCGACGCCGCCTTTGAGGCTGCTGATGCTGACTACTTGCACGTGAAAAACCAATACCTAACGCCGGTTGCCGGGACGGGGTCCTGCCGGCTCCTGCGTTCTCCGGAGCCGTGGCGGGCATGCGCCGCCCGCCTTCTCATCATATGGTGCCGCCCCGCCCAAACCTGCCTCATCCGGTGCCGGGGCGGCAGATCACGGATAAGCTTCAACCGGGCCGGGATCCGGCCCTGCTTGATCTACTTGCCACATGTATTTGCCCAATCCGGCGAAAGTGACGCGAGTCGCTGTGACGGCCGCCACATGGATTTGTGTTTGTCCGTGCACGTCTTAGACACTGTGACCAATTAACCGGTACACCCGCGATGATGCAGGAGAAGTATGTTTTCGAAGATTCTGGTGGCCAACCGCGGCGAAATCGCGATCCGTGCCTTCCGCGCCGGCTACGAACTCGGTGCCAAAACTGTAGCCGTCTTCCCGAACGAGGACCGCAACTCCATCCACCGCCAGAAGGCTGACGAGGCCTATCTGATCGGTGAAGAGGGCCACCCCGTCCGGGCCTACCTCGACGTCGACGAAGTGGTGCGGGTGGCCAAGGAATCCGGGGCCGACGCCATTTACCCCGGATACGGGTTCCTTTCCGAAAACCCGCGCCTGGCCCGGGCCGCGGTCGCGGCCGGCATCACGTTCGTGGGGCCGCCCGCCGAGGTCCTCGAACTGGCCGGCAACAAGGTCGCAGCCCTCGAGGCTGCCCGTAAGGCCGGCGTCCCGGTCCTGAAGTCCAGCCAGCCTTCCAAGGACCTGGACGAACTCATCGCCGCCGCCGACGAGATCGGCTTCCCCATCTTTGCCAAGGCCGTTGCCGGCGGCGGCGGGCGCGGCATGCGCCGCGTCGAGACCCGCGAAGGCCTTCCCGAAGCACTGCAGGCAGCCATGCGCGAAGCCGACGCGGCGTTCGGGGACCCGACCATGTTCCTGGAGCAGGCCGTGCTGCGCCCCCGCCACATCGAGGTCCAGATCCTGGCCGATGCGGAGGGCAACGTCATGCACCTCTTCGAGCGCGACTGCTCCATCCAGCGCCGCCACCAGAAGGTCATCGAGATCGCCCCGGCGCCGAACCTCGACGAAGGCATCCGGCAGGCGCTCTACCGCGACGCAGTGAAGTTCGCCAAGGCGCTGAACTACGTCAACGCCGGCACCGTGGAATTCCTCGTCGACACCGTGGGGGAGCGGGCGGGCCAGCACGTCTTCATCGAAATGAACCCGCGCATCCAGGTCGAGCACACCGTCACCGAAGAAGTCACCGACGTCGACCTCGTCCAGGCACAGCTGCGCATCGCCGCCGGCGAGACCCTCGCGGACCTGGGCCTCTCCCAGGAGACGGTCCAGCTCAAGGGCGCCGCACTGCAGTGCCGCATCACCACGGAGGACCCGGCCAACGGCTTCCGGCCCGACGTCGGAAAGATCACCGGCTACCGCTCGGCCGGCGGCGCCGGCGTCCGGCTCGACGGCGGCACCGTCTACTCCGGCGCCGAGATCAGCCCGCACTTCGACTCGATGCTGGTCAAGCTGACCTGCCGCGGCCGCGAGTACCCGGCCGCTGTGGCCCGGGCGCGCCGGGCCCTCGCCGAGTTCCGCATCCGCGGGGTCTCCACCAACATCTCGTTCCTGCAGGCAGTTCTGGACGACGCCGACTTCATCGCCGGCAACGTGGCCACCTCTTTCATTGACGAACGCCCGGAACTGCTCAAGGCCCGGGTCTCCGCTGACCGCGGCACCAAGCTGCTGACCTGGCTCGCCGAAGTCACCGTGAACAAGCCCAACGGCGAGCTCACGGTGCACACCGATGCCGCCGCGAAGCTTCCGGCCCTGGCGGACGCCCCCGCCCCGCAGGGCTCCCGCCAGCGGCTGCTGGAGTTGGGCCCGGAAGGGTTCGCGAAGGCGCTGCGCGCACAGAACGCCGTGGCCGTCACGGACACCACGTTCCGTGACGCCCACCAGTCCCTGCTCGCCACCCGGGTCCGCACCCGCGACCTCGTGGCGGCGGGCCCGGCCGTCTCCAAACTCCTCCCGGAGCTGCTCTCCGTCGAGGCCTGGGGCGGCGCCACCTACGATGTCGCGCTGCGCTTCCTCGGCGAGGATCCCTGGGACCGGCTCGCCGCCCTGCGCAGGGCGCTGCCGAACGTCTGCCTGCAGATGCTCCTCCGCGGCCGCAACACGGTCGGCTACACCCCGTACCCGGAGGAGGTGACGGTGGCCTTCGTCAACGAGGCCGCCGCCGCCGGCATCGATATCTTCCGCATCTTCGATGCGCTCAATGACGTCAACCAGATGGCCCCGGCCATCCGGGCCGTCCGCGAGACCGGCACGGCTATTGCGGAGGTGGCCCTGTGCTACACCGCTGACATGCTGGACCCGGACGAGACGCTCTACACCCTGGACTACTACCTGGAGCTGGCCGGGAAGATGGTCGACGCCGGCGCGCACATCCTGGCCATTAAGGACATGGCCGGGCTCCTGCGTCCCGCCGCCGCTGCCCGCCTCGTGGCGGCCCTGCGCGAACGTTTCGACCTTCCGGTCCACCTGCACACGCACGACACCGCCGGCGGCCAGCTGGCCACCCTGCTGGCAGCGGTCGACGCCGGAGTGGACGCCGTGGACGTGGCCTCCGCCCCGCTCGCCGGCACCACCAGCCAGCCCTCAGCCTCCGCGCTGGTGGCAGCCCTGGCCCACACCCCCCGCGACACCGGGCTGAGCCTGGCGAACGTGTGCGCCCTGGAACCGTACTGGGAGGCCGTCCGCCGCGTCTACGCACCGTTCGAATCCGGCCTTCCCGGCCCCACCGGGCGCGTCTACCAGCACGAAATCCCCGGCGGCCAGCTCTCCAACCTGCGCCAGCAGGCGATCGCGCTTGGCCTCGGGGAGCGGTTCGAGGCCATCGAGGACATGTACACCGCAGCCGACCGGATCCTCGGCCGGCTTGTGAAGGTCACCCCCTCCTCCAAGGTCGTCGGTGACCTGGCCCTGCACCTCGTGGGACTCAACGCCGATCCCGCGGACTTCAACGAGAACCCGCAGAAATACGACATCCCGGACTCCGTGATCGGATTCCTCTCCGGTGAACTGGGCGATCCTCCCGGCGGCTGGCCGGAACCGTTCCGTACCAAGGCGCTGCAGGGCCGCACCGTCAAGGTCCGCGACGTCGAGCTCAGCGCCGAGGACAGTGCCGCCCTGAGGTCCGATTCCAAGACGGTGCAGCAGACCCTGAACCGGCTGCTCTTCGCCGGTCCCACCAAGGACTACCAGAAGAGTGTGGAGTCCTACGGCAACCTTTCGGTGCTGGACACCCGCGACTACCTCTTCGGGCTGCAGCGCGGCGCCGAGCACGAGATCGAGCTGGAGAAGGGCGTCCGCCTCATCGCCTCGCTCGAAGCGGTCTCCGAACCGGACGAGAAGGGCATGCGCACCGTAATGTGCACGCTCAACGGACAGTCCCGCCCGGTGGTGGTGCGTGACCGTTCCGTAGTCAGCAACGTCAAGGCCGCCGAACGCGCCGACACCTCCCAGCCCGGCCAGGTGGCCGCGCCGTTCGCCGGCGCCGTGACCCTGACGGTCAAGGCCGGCGATGAGGTCAAGGCCGGCGACACCGTCGCCACGATCGAGGCCATGAAGATGGAAGCGTCCATTACGACGCCGGTCGCCGGCACGGTCTCGCGCCTCGCCGTGGGCGCGATCGAACAGGTCCAGGGCGGAGACCTGCTGCTCGTCGTCGAATAGCCGCCACACACCACTGCCCGGCGCCCCCGCGCAACAACGACGCGCGACACTGACGCGTGACACCAAAGAAGGGTCCTTCCGGCCGAGAGGCTGGAAGGACCCTTCTTCTTAAAGCAACGCGGGGTCAGATACGGCCCATCCGAAGCCTCCGGATGGGCCGTATCTGACCCCGCGTTGCTTGGGTGGTGATGCTGTTTAGACCCGGCTTGTGCGCGGGGCGCCGTACATTTCCTCGATGACGTTCTCGTAGTCCTTCATCACCTGGGCGCGCTTGACCTTCAGCGACGGCGTGAGGTGACCGGAGGCCTCCGTGAAATCGGCCGGCACGATCCGGAAGGACTTGATGGCCTCGGCCTGGGATACCGACTGGTTGGCGCCGTTGATGAGTTCCTGCACCGCGGCCTTGACCACCGGGCTGTCGGTGGCCTCGGCAAGGGTTGTTGAGGAGGGCAGCCCGTGGCGGTGCAGCCAGCCGGGCAGGGCCTCCTCGTCGAGGGTGACCAGCGCGCCGATGAAGGGACGGTTGTCACCGACCACCAGCACCTGTGAAACCAGCGCGTCGGAACGGATCTGGTCCTCCAGGAGGGCCGGCACGACGTTCTTGCCGCTGGCCGTGACGATGATTTCCTTTTTGCGCCCTGTGATGGTCAGGAAGCCCTGCCCATCGAGCTCTCCGATGTCGCCGGTCCGGAACCAGCCATCGACAAAGGACTCGCCGGAGAGGTCTTCACGCTTGTAGTAGCCGCGCATGACACACACGCCCTTGACGAGGATCTCGCCGTCGTCGGCGATCTTCACGGCATTGCCGGGAATCGGGGCGCCGACGGTGCCGATCTTGATCAAATCCGGCGTGTTGACCGTGACAGGGGCCGTGGTCTCGGTGAGCCCGTAGCCTTCCAGGATCTGCATGCCGATGCCCTGGAAGAAGTGACCCAGCCGCTCGCCCAGGGGGCCGCCGCCGGAGACGGCGTGGGCGACCTCGCCGCCCATGGCCGCGCGGAGCTTGCTGTAGACGAGCTTGTCGAAGAGGGTGTGCTTGAGCTTCAGTCCCAGTCCGATCTTGCCGGCCTGGCGGGCGCGGGAGAACTCGATGGCGGTGTCCGCGGCGCGGTGGAAGATGGCGCCCTTGCCACCGTCCTCTGCCTTGGTCAGTGCCGAGTTGTAGACCTTCTCGAAGACCCGCGGCACTGCGAGGATGAAGGTCGGCTTGTAGCTCTGCAGGTCCGGCAGCAGGTTCTTGATGTCCGGCGTGTGCGCCACCGTGACGCCGGCGGCGACCGCGAGCACCGAGATGTAGCGCGCGAACACGTGGGCCAGGGGCAGGAACATGATGGTCCGTGCGTGCTCGTGGACGATCGTGTTCAGCGACGTGGCGAGCGAGTTTTCCGAGAGTTCCACGAAGTTGCCGTGGGTCAACTCGCAGCCCTTGGGCCGTCCGGTGGTCCCCGAGGTGTAGATGATGGTGGCGAGGTCCTCGAGGGAGGCCAGGCTGCGCCGTGCCTCCAGCTCCTCATTGCTGACCGTCGCGCCGGCGGCGCGCACCTCGTCCAAGCCGGTTCCTTCGAGCTGCCAGACGTGGGCCAGCGCGGTGAGGCCTTCGGAGGTGGCGGCCTGCCGGATGACGGTCTCATGGTGGGCGGACTCGCCGAACGCGGCGACGGCGCCGGAATCGCCCAGGTTCCAGGCGACCTGGGAGGGGGAGGAGGTCTCATAGATGGGCACGGAGACGGCACCGGCGAACCAGATGGCGAAGTCGATGAGGCTCCATTCATACCGTGTGCGGGACATGATGCCGACCCTGTCGCCGGCGGCCACGCCGCTGGCCATCATGCCCTTGGCGAGCAGGGACACATCGGCCAGGAAATCGGTGGCCCGGATGTCCTGCCATTCTCCGGCCGCGTCCAGGCGGGAAAACAGGGCCGGATTGGATGCCTTCGCCGCCTGGCGCAGGACCAGGTCGGTGATGTTCATTTCGGGGGGGACTGTGACCAGGGGCGGGACACTTATTTCTCGCACGTTAGCTCCTTTGATATCCATGGACCCGCTAGGGGTACGGCTAACACTAGTATGCGGTCGAAGGCATGTGTTTTCCACCACACCTACTGGCGAGTAACCTTACGGTTTGGTAACCCCTGGTTCCGGCCGGAGCGGGGATGCGGCCTCTGCCCGGCCGCTCCGGCGAACTAGGATAGGGAACCATGCACACACCTACACCCGGGCAGCAGCCCGGCCCGTACCGCAGGACGTCCGCCTGGCGTCGCAGGACGCTGGCGGGCGCGGGCGCCGGACAGGCCGGCCAGGGCTTCCGTGAGCACATGCGGCTGGGCCGGAAAGGCCTCGCCATCGGGGTGGACATTGGCGGCACCAAGGTGGCGGCCGGTGTGGTCGACGCGGAGGGCAGGATCCTCGCCCGGGCCAAGCGGTCCACCCCCGGCAGCGACCCCCGTGCGGTCGAACAGGTGATTGTCGAGCTTGTGGAGGAGCTGGGCGAAGGCCATCGGATCTGGTCGGTCGGGATTGGTGCGGCCGGCTGGATGGACCTCGACGGCGGGACCGTGCTGTTCAGTCCCCATCTTGCGTGGCGCAACGAGCCCCTCCGGGACAACCTGCAGCGGCTGCTCCGCCGGCCCGTGCTGCTGACCAACGACGCCGATGCGGCCGGCTGGGCGGAGTGGCGCTTCGGGGCCGGCCAGGGCCAAAACCGCCTGGTCTGCATTACCCTCGGCACCGGGATCGGCGGTGCCATGGTGATGGACGGGCGGCTGGAACGCGGGCGCTTCGGCGTGGCCGGGGAGTTCGGCCACCAGATCATCATGCCCGGCGGCCACCGCTGCGAGTGCGGCAACCGGGGCTGCTGGGAGCAGTATGCTTCCGGCAACGCGCTCGGCCGGGAAGCCCGGGAACTCGCCGCCGCCAACTCTCCGGTGGCCCAGGAGCTGCTCAAAGCCGTGGACGGCCATGCGGAGCGCATCACCGGAGTGATCGTCACCGAACTGGCCAAAGCCGGTGACCCGACCTCCCGGGAGCTGCTGGAGGATGTCGGGGAGTGGCTCGGTTTGGGCCTCGCCAACCTCGCCGCCGCGCTGGATCCGGGCAAGTTCGTAATTGGCGGCGGACTCTGCGACGCCGGCGAACTGCTGGTCGGTCCGGCCCGCAAGGCCTTCGCCCGGAACCTGACGGGCCGCGGGTTCCGGCCTGCGGCGGACATCGAACTGGCGGCCCTGGGCCCGAGCGCGGGCCTGATCGGTGCGGCGGATTTGTCCCGGGTCAGCAGCCGCATGCACAGCTAGCCGGTCACCGGCCGGCCGGTGACCTGGCAGGGGTGCGGCCGGAGACGCTCGGCCCGATTGGCCAGGCCAGGTCCCTTAGATGCGCGCGCCGTCGTCGTGTTCGTCCTTTTCGCCGGGCAGCTTCATGATCAGGAAGACCACCGACGCCGCGAAGGCGGCCACCATTCCCAGGACGGCCATCAGCGGCGCGGAGCGCCAGAACATCGCGGAGATCAGGAGCGCCACGGGGCCACCCACGGCTCCCAGCCAGGCCAGCACCGTCAGCGGATCGGCTCCGGCGAGGCTGGGCGGCTCATCCGGCACAAATTCGCCCGGGCCCAGCGGGTCGTCCTCCGCGCCCTCATAGTCCCGCGGCCCCGGGGCGGCCCCGGAACGACCGGCACGGGCGGCGCCGGCCGAGGGGCCCCCGGCCGCCTGGCTCTGGGCCTGCCGCTCCTCGGCGGAAAGCTCAACCGGCGCCCCCGCGGACAGCCCCAGCGGGTCGAAGTCGCTGAAGGGCCGCGGGGCAGCGGAGCCGTTGGGGTCCACGCCGGACGCATCGTCCGTGCCGGGTGCTTCCGGGCCCGGGTCGTCGTCGTTGCCTTCCCCGATTTCGTTGCCTTCCCGTGACTCCAGGGCTTCCGGAGTCACGGGGCTGGCGGCTGCATCCCTGCCTTCCAGCCGCGCGACCAGATCCCGCCAGACGGCGTCGTCCTGGTTGGCGCTGGAATCCGCGGAGTCGGGGTCCGGTCTAGTCATCTGCCGTGTCCTTTTGGCTAGCGTGGGCGGCGTCCGGGCCGCTTCCCGCAACCAGCGACCGAATAAATTCGGCCGTGCCGCGGAAGATCTCGGGCGCGTCGTTGTCCATCGTAGCCACGTGGTAGCTGTTTTCCAGCCGGATCACTTCCAGCGGCGCGTGGGTCAGTCCCCGACGCAGGGCCACCATGCTCTTCTCGGAGACCACATGGTCCACTGCGGAACGGTACACCCGCACCGGGGCGGTGATCCGGGGGAGCAGCCGCACGGTGTCCTTGAACATCCTGTTGAGTTCGTGCGCCGCGGCAACCGGTGTCCGGGGGTAGGCTCCCTCGTCGATGCCCTCTTTGAGGATGTCGTTGGCGATCGCCGGAGTGCTCTTGAGCACGAATTTCAGGATGCCCGCCAGCGGTGCCCGGGGATCGTCAATGACAAGGCCGGGGTTCACCAGAACGGCCCCCGCAACCGGACGCGTGGCCGCAACCCGCAGCGCCAGCGCCCCGCCCATCGACAGCCCGGCCACAACAACCTGCTCACATTCACCGGCGAGCTCAAGGTAGGCGGCGTCCAGCGCCGCGTGCCAGTCCTGCCAGCGGGTCCGGCCCAGTTCCTGCCAGCTGGTGCCATGCCCGGGCAGCAGCGGCATCCGCACGGCATAGCCGGCGTCGGCCAGCGACCTGGCCCAGTCCCGGACACCGTGCGGGCTGCCGGTGAAACCATGGGACACCACGACGCCGGTGCGGGTCCCGGTCCCGGTGAACGGGCTGCTGAACGGTGTGTGGTCCAGGGGCAAAGTCATGGGGTCTCCGGGGTGCTGGTGGCGGGCTGGTCTGGCCTCGCCGCGGACTGCGGCGCGGCGGCTGCATGGTGCAGGAAGAACCGGACGGACCGCTCGAAGATCAGCGGGGCGTCGACGTCGAGCGTGGCCACATGCCCGCTGGCCGGCAAACTGACCACTTCAAGCTCCCGCGACCCCAGGCCCTTCCGCAGCAGCTCGATCGAGGAGGGGGGGACCACAATGTCGGTGGCGGACTTGAACACGAGCGCCGGGGCGGCGACGGCGGGCAGCTCGCGCCGCGCCGCCTTGAAGAGCCTGCTCAGCTGGTGGACCGCTTCCAGCGGCGTGAGCGCGTAGTCGCCGTCCTCGGTGGCGGACGCCGTCGGATGAGGTTCCTGGACCGGGACGGTGGTGCGCTGGATGTGCTTGAGCAGGCCGATGTAGCGCACCCTGCGGTCGTAGAAGCTCAGACCCGGGTTGACCACAGCCACCCCGGTGACAGCGTGGCGCGCCGCCGTGCGCAGGGCGATGGTTCCGCCCATGGAAAGCCCGGCCACATAGCAGTGCCGGGTCCCGGCGGAGAGTTCCAGATAGGCGGCCTCAAAGGCCCGGTACCAGTCCTGCCAGCCGTGGCGGGCCAGATCGCGCCAGTCCGTGCCATGTCCGGGCAGCAGCGGGACGGACACCGCGAAGCCCTGCCGGGCCAGATGCTCCGCCCAGGGAAGGACGCTCAGGGGGCTGCCGGTGAAGCCGTGGCAGATGGCCACGCCGATGCCCGCGTTGGCGCCGTGGCCGGCATAACTGAACGCTGCGGGCGCCAGGGGAGTGCTTGCGGTCATGAGCCCATCGTGTCACTGTTCCAGACAAAACTCACTAGAGTAGGGTGTCATTGAAGTGCTGGCCGGGTCCGATGGAGGGCCGGCCAGACGCCTTTCGGAGAGGTTCACCACGTGTTTTATTGGTTCATGAAGACGTTCGTTCTCGGACCCGTCCTGAAGACGCTTTTCAGGCCGTGGGTTAAGGGCCTGGACAACGTCCCCGCCGAGGGCGCAGCAATTATAGCTTCCAACCATCTCTCCTTTTCCGACTCCATCTTCATGCCGCTGATGGTGCCCCGGCCCGTCGTGTTCCTGGCAAAATCGGAGTACTTCACCGGCAAGGGGATCAAGGGCAGGCTGACGGCCACCTTCTTCCGGCTGACCAACCAGCTGCCGATGGACCGTTCCGGCGGCGCTGCCTCAGCCCTCTCACTCAATGCCGGCATGGACGTGCTGAAGAACGGCTCGCTCCTGGGCATCTACCCCGAAGGCACCCGCAGCCCGGACTCCCGGCTCTACCGCGGCAAAGTGGGGGTGGCGCGGCTGGCCCTGCAGGCCCGCGTCCCGGTGATCCCGGTCGCGATGATCGGCACCGACAAGGTCCAGCCGATCGGCAAACGGATGCCCAACATCCGGCGTATCGGGATGATTTTCGGCGAGCCACTGGACTTCAGCCGGTACTACGGCATGGAGGATGACCGGCTGATCCAGCGGTCCGTGACCGATGAGATCATGTACGAACTCATGCGGCTCTCCGGCCAGGAATACGTCGACGAGTACGCCGCCGTCGTCAAGCTCCGGCTTGCCGGGAAAGTCACTGAAGTGCCCGGGGACGGCGCCGCCGGCACCGGACCGGCCGGCCCGGAGAGTGTGTGACCGGAGCGTGTGACGGGCCGTGCGCAGTCAATGACGGCCCGGGTCCGACGATCGCCGCGGAGGCAACTATCCTTAGAAGGTGACTGAGCTATCTGCGCCTTCGGCCTCCCCCCTGAACAGTTCCCTGAGCGGCTCGCCCGTGGCGGGCTCTGCCCTGACCAGCACCGCCCAGAGCGGTGCCGCCAACTATCCCGGCCTGGACCACTGGCGGGAGCTGCCGGCCTCGCAACAGCCGAGCTGGTCGGACAAGGCGGTCTTCGAAGCCTCCGTCAAGGAACTCTCCGTACTTCCGCCGCTCGTGTTCGCTGGCGAAGTCGACATCCTGCGCGAACGCCTCGCTGCGGCGGCGCAGGGTAAGGCTTTCCTGCTCCAGGGCGGCGACTGCGCGGAAACGTTCGAGGCCGCCACGGCGGACAAGATCAGCGCCCGAGTCCGCACCATCCTGCAGATGGCCGTGGTCCTCACCTACGGCGCCGCCATGCCGGTCATCAAGATGGGCCGGATGGCCGGCCAGTTCGCCAAGCCGCGCTCCTCCAACGATGAGACCCGTGAAGGCATCACGCTGCCGGCCTACCGCGGCGACATCGTCAACGGCTATGACTTCACGCCGGAATCCCGCGCCCATGACGCGGGCCGGATGCTGAAGGCCTACCACACCTCCGCCTCCACCCTGAACCTGATCCGTGCATTCACCCAGGGCGGCTTCGCGGACCTCCGGCTGGTGCACCAGTGGAACAAGGGCTTCACTGAAAACCCCGCCCACGCACGCTACGAGTCGCTGGCCCGGGATATCGACCGTGCCATCAAGTTCATGTCCTCCTGCGGCGCGGACTTCGAGGCACTCAAGCGCGTGGAGTTCTACGCCAGCCACGAAGCACTGCTGCTCGACTACGAACGCGCCCTGACCCGCATCGACTCCCGCACGGGCTTCCCGTACGACACCTCCGCGCACTTCCTCTGGATCGGTGAGCGCACCCGCGAACTCGACCACGCCCACGTCGACTTCCTCTCCCGGGTCCGCAACCCGATTGGTGTGAAGCTGGGGCCGGGCACCAGCGGCGACGACGCGCTGCGCCTGATCGACAAGCTGGACCCGGACCGCGAACCCGGCCGCCTGACCTTCATCACCCGGATGGGTGCCGGCAACATCCGCGAGAAGCTGCCCCCGATCGTGGAGCGCGTCACCGCGTCCGGCGCCCAGGTCCTCTGGGTCACCGACCCGATGCACGGGAACACGGTCACCTCCCCGAACGGCTACAAGACCCGCAACTTCGACGACGTCATTGATGAGGTGCGCGGCTTCTTCGAGGTCCACCACGCGCTCGGCACAGTCCCCGGCGGCCTGCACGTCGAAATGACCGGCGACGACGTCGCCGAGTGCCTCGGCGGGGCCGACCCGGTGGACCAGGAGTCCTTCCTGGACCGCTACGAATCGGTCTGCGATCCGCGCCTGAACCACATGCAGTCCCTCGAGATGGCTTTCCTGGTGGCCGGGGCCCTGGCCAAGCGCTAAGAAGCGGTCCAGGCAGCAGAAGGCTCCGCCCGGCTGGTTTCAGCCGGGCGGAGCCTGTTTAAAGCTGCACCGTGGCAGTCAGACCACGGTCAGGGTAACCACGGAGCCCTCCGGAACTTTTTTGTCCACGGGGTCCTGGTCCCGGACCGTGCCGAAGAAGCCGCCCAGGATCTCGTTCACCCGGACCTCGAAGCCCAGTTCCCGGAGCGCGTCCCTGGCCTCGTCGACCTGATCGCCGATGAAGCTCGGAACCTCGACGAGCCTGGGCCCCTTCGAAACCGTCAGGGTGATGGTGCCGCCCCGGGTGAGGTTACCGGAGGACGGATCCTGAGCCACGACGGCGCCCTTGGGTACGGACCGGTCAAAGACGGTTTCCGGCGATATTCTGGCTTTCAGGCCGGCGGCTTCGATGGCCTTGACCGCATCCCCCTGCTCCTGGCCCCGCACGTCCGGCACCGGAATGGGCCGCGGGCCCTTGGACACGGTGAGGTCCACCGGGGTGCCGTGCCGGACCGGATTGCCGCTGCGCGGTGCCTGCGCCAGGACGGTGCCGGGGGGCTCGGATTCGTCAAAGGTTTCGGAGATCTGTCCGAGGGCCATGCCCGCGCCGTTGAGGGTGGTCTTGGCCTCGTCCAGGGACTTCCCGACCAGCTCCGGCAGGGGGAACAGCTCGGGGCCCTTGGAGACCGCGAGGGACACGGGCTGGAACTTCCGGATGACGTCCCCGGCTGCGGGTTGGGATCCGACAACCAGACCGGGGGCGACGTCGTCGTGGAAGACGTCCCGGGTGGTGGACTGGAAACCGGCCGTGCGCAGCAGCTGCTGGGCCTCCGCCACCGTCTTGTTCGCGAGCTCAGGAATGGTGCCGGGGGAGCCCGGTCCCATGCCGAAGAACCAGCCGGCCCCGCCGGCCAGCAGGGCCGCGATGACCAGGACCAGAATCCAGAGCAGCCCCCGGCTCCGGGGGTTGCCCTCCCGCAGGCTCCGGACCGGTGTGGCCGCGGCGCGCTGCCGCGCCTTCTCCCCGTCACGGTCGTGTTTGCGCTGTGCCCGCTTGCTGGCGGGAACTGCCGCGTTGTCGCCCTCGCTGTAGCCGTCGTCGTTCTCCGGGTAGGGCACGTCGTCGGGGGCGGACAGCGGGCCGTAGCCGGGGTGCCGCGGGGCCGCGGACATCACGGTGGTCGGGTTGCTGCCTCGGGCGATGAATTCCGTGGGCTGCTGCCGTCCGCCGCCGATGACTTCGGTGGCGCCGTTGCCGTCGCCGTTGCCCGGGTCCGTGGAGCCGCCGGGGCGCCGGGCCGGCGGGCTGGGCGGGGGCGGCACGGCCGGCAGGGCCGGACGCGCCGCAGGGGGCTGCAGGTCGAGTTCGGCGTCGCTGAGGTTCCTTCGGATATGGCGGAGTTCGGAGAGCAGGGCGTACCCGTCGACGGGGCGTTTGTCGGGGTCGTTGGCCGTGCACCACTGCACGAGTTCGTCGATTTCGGCGGCGAGCCCGGGCACCAGCCCGGAGGGGGCGCCGACGGAGGAGTTGACGTGCTGGTAGGCGACCTGGATGGGAACCTCGCCGTCGAACGGCTGGCGGCCGGTGATCATCTCATAGAGCATGATCCCGACCGAGTAGATGTCACTGCGCGCATCGGCCTGCCGGCCCAGCACGAGTTCGGGGGAGAGATATGCCACGGTGCCGATCAGCGCGCCGGTACTGGTCGACGTCGAAATGGCGCGGGCCAGCCCGAAGTCGCCGAGCTTGATCCGCCCGTCGTCGGCGATCAGCACGTTCTCGGGTTTGATGTCACGGTGGATGAGGCCCGCTTCATGGGCTGCCCCCAGGCCTTCGACGACGGGGTCGATCAGCGCCAGGGCCAGGCGCGGAGGAAGTGCGCCTTTTTCCCTGAGGACGTCGCGCAGGGTGTGGCCCTTGATGTACTCCATGACCAGGTAGGCCATCCGGTCATCCTCGCCCTGGTCCAGCACTCCCACGACGTGCGGGTGCGACAGCCGGGCGGCGGCCCTGGCCTCACGGCCCAGCCGGTCGAGGAATTGCGGGTCCCCGGTCATGTGGGGGTGCAGCACCTTCAATGCCACATCCCGCTCCAGCCGGCGGTCGGTGGCCACGTACACAGTGGACATGCCGCCGCTGGCGAGCCTGGACTGAATCAGGTAGCGGCCATCCACCAGGGTGCCAACGAGAGGGTCCGACGAGTAATCCTGCACTATACGATCCTAATCGCTGCACGGAAACGGGCCCGAATCAACATGCGATCCGGGCCCGTATCGTTATCCTCCGTGGCTTGGCCGTGGCCGTGGCCGTGGCCGTGCCCTGGCCGGGGCGGCTCTGGACTCCTAGCCGAAGTTCTTCTGGTGTGCCTTGATGGACGCCACATAGCGCTTGGTGTCGTCGTACATGCCGTACTTGCTGACCGAATACTGGCCCTGGTAGTACCCCGCGATGGCAGCGTCCTGGTTCGGGCTGGTGCGCATCAGCTGGCGGATGATCGCGACGCCGGCCGTGGCGTTGTCGTAGGGGTCCAGCAGGTTCAGCTGGCGGCCCACGAGGCCCGAAGCCCATTCGCCCGAGGAGGGGATGACCTGCATGGTTCCGATCGCGTTGGCCGGGGAGACCGAGCGGTGGTTGAAGCTGGATTCCTGGAACGCGAAGGCGAGGGCGAGTGACGGGTCGACGCCCATGCGGCGGGCGGTGTCCGCGACGATGGTCTTCACCTGTTCGCGGCCGGGCACCGGCGAGGCGTTCAGCAAGGCCTTGTTCTGGTTGGCGGAGCTGACGACGGCGGCCGGGTACGTGTAGCCGAGGAAGGTGCTCGGGACGAGCGGCGTGACCGTGGCGGAGGGCGGAGTGGCAGCCGGCGCGATGGACGCGCCCGGGAGCGCCAGCTTCTGGCCGGGGTAGATGATGCTGGACGTTGTCAGGCGGTTGGCGGTCAGGATGTCGGCGAGCCTGACACCGTTCCTGGCGGCGATGCCGGAGAGGGTGTCGCCGGACTTGATGGTGTAGGAACCCGAGGCGGGGGCAGGAGCCGGGGTCGCGGCCGGAGCCACCGGGGCGGGGGCGGGTGCCGTGGCGCCGCCGCCGATCTTGATCTGCTGGCCGGGGTAGATGACGGAGCCCAGGTTGAGCCCGTTCCAGCTGAAGACTTCGGAGAGCTTGACGCCGTGGCGGGCCGCGATGGCGCTGAGGGTGTCGCCTGACTTCACGGAGTAGACGCTGCCGCCGGCAGCAGCGGTGGGCGCGGCGGGAGCCGCCGCCTCCGGCGCTGTGGCCGAGCCGCCGAGCTTGATCTTCTGGCCGGGGTAGATGATGGTGTTCGCCTGCAGCCCGTTCAATTCCAGGATGGCGTGAGTGCCCAGGCTAAACTTGCCGGCGATTCCGCTGATCGTGTCACCGCGGGCGATCGTGTACTCCATGGGGGCGGACACCTGGGCGGGCCGGAAGGCGGACGGCAGGGCCGTCGGGACGGCGGTGGCAGGAATCAACGCCAAGCCCAGCGAGCGGGCGGTCTGTCCCTGGGCCTGTGCCTTCATGGCAGCCGCGAGGGTGGCCGGGATTGCGCGGGTGCCGGAGTCGGCCGCAGCCGGCTGGGCGGCGATCGCCAGTGAAGAAAGGACGACGGCGGGGAGGGCCGCCGTCGTGGCCGCAATCATCGGCAGGCTGGGCCGCATGGTGCGTTTTGGCGGACGGAACGTCGTCATGGGAAAGGTCCTCTTCTCAGCGGCGAACGCTGCGGGTCTGGCTGGCAGTACTTGTGTTAACAGTGTGACTCAAGTTATTGCTGTTGCGGATGTGATCCATGTGAATCTCTCATGATTTGAGAATGAACACAAGAACATTTGACATTCCGGTTGACATACCGGGGGCGGCGGCGCGAACGGAAGCCGTGTCGGGGCAGCCGGCATCAAATCGGGAGCCGCCGACTAGGCGCAGAGCCTGCCGGCATGGCAATCTTGATCCGTGAGTAATGTAGAAAGCCTTGTGGGCGAATGGCTGCCCCTGCCCGATGTCGCACAGCTTCTGAACGTTTCGATTACAAAAGTCCATGCCCTCCTTGACGAGCGGGCGCTGGCGGCACTGAGGGTCGGTGAACGCCGGATCCGGTGCGTTCCTGCGGAATTCATCCAGGACGGCCATGCCGTCGAAAGCCTCAAGGGAACGATTGTGGTCCTCGCGGACGCCGGTTATTCCGACGAGGAGCTCATTACCTGGTTGTTTACGCCGGATGAATCCCTGCGCGGCCGTCCGGTCGACGCCCTCCGCGAAGGGCGTAAAACGGAAATCCGGCGCCGGGCGCAGTCCCTGGCCTGGTAGCACCGCGCCGCCCCCATCCTTAACACTGCGGGCCCTGCACCTCACGTGTGAGGTGAAGGGCCCGCAGTGTTATTGCCTCCGGTGTGACGTGCCGCCGGGGCTGCGGTTCAGGCCGCGCGGCTGACCGTGGCCTCGGCCAGCTTTCGCAGCGCCGTCTTGGGCAGTTCGTCCAGCGGCAGGAGATCCAGGGCAGCGAAAGCGGCGCGGCCAAATTCCTCGATCAGGACTTCCGTGGCCTGGAGTGCGCCGCAGTCCGCGATGATGCGGCGGATTTCGTCGACGTCGGCGACGCCCAGCCCCGGGCTGCCGAGCTTCGCGTCGATGAACGCGGACTCGGCAGGGCTGGCCAGGTCCAGGGCAAAGGCGATCAGTACGGTCCGCTTGCCTTCACGCAGATCGTCTCCCGCAGGTTTTCCGGTGCTGACCGGGTCGCCGAAGACCCCCAGGACGTCGTCGCGGAGCTGGAAGGCCTCGCCCAACGGAAGGGCGAATTCCGAGTAGCCGCGCAGCAGCTCGTCGCCGGCGCCGGCCAGGGCGCCGCCCAGAGCCAGCGGATGCTCAGTGGAGTACTTGGCCGATTTGAAACGAATGATGGACTGGGCGCGGCTGACGGCTCCGGCCCGGTCCCGCCGGGGGCCGGCGACCTCCTCGAGGATGTCGAGGTACTGGCCCGCCATAACCTCGGCGCGCATCAGGTTGAAGATCAGCCGTGCCCGGCTCCCGGAGGCTGCGCTCTGCCCGATCTCGGTGAAGGATTCCTCGCTGAACGACAGGCACAGGTCACCGGTCAGGATGGCGGCGGCGTGTCCGAAGCGTTCACTGTCCAGGGCCCAGCCCTGTGTCTCGTGCAGTTCGCTGAAGCGCCGGTGCACGCTGGGGCCGCCCCTGCGGGTATCAGAGCGGTCGATGATGTCGTCGTGGATCAGGGCGGCCGCCTGGAACAGCTCCAGCGCGGAGCCTGCCGTCACGACCTCGTTGGCGCCCGCTCCGCCGCCGGCGCCCCGCCAGCCCCAGTAGCACATGAGTGCCCGGAGTCGTTTTCCGCCGGTGACGAGGTTCGAGATCGATCCCATCAGCGGATCGATGTCCGGGGAGATCGAGGACATCACCGCCTGGCGGGTGGCCAGAAAATCGGTAAGCTTCCCGGCGACTGCGGCCACATAGGCGCCTTGTTCCAGGCGCAGCTGCTCCGCGAGGGTCACTTGACGGACTCGGCGGCGACGTTCGCACCGATGGTGAAGGTTGAGACGCCCGCGGTTTCCAGGACCGAAATGTTCACGGTCTCGGTGTCGCCGCGGAGGAAGTCCTTGGACGGTACCGCTCCCACAGTTTCCCCCGGAACGGCCGTGAAGCCCTGGGCCTCCAGTTCCTTCGTGTAAAAGGCCAGTACCTCGGCCGACGGCGCGGAGATGCTGGCGACCAGGGCCACCGTGGCGGGCTCCGTGGTCTTGTCAAAGCTGCTGGAGAGGACCTTCGCTCCGGGCATCACCGGCAGGAGCTTCACCGGGAACCCGGGAACCATCGCGCCGACGGTAGCCGAGGTCCCGGGTTCAGCGGAAGGGCTTGCCGTCGCCGTCGTGGTGGGCCGGGCCGCGGACGGCTCAGCCGAGGCCGGGGCCGACGAGGGGCCCGAGGCAGCGGCCCCGGGGTTGGCGGGTGTGCATGCGGCCAGGGCCATCAGCGTGCCCGCCGCCAGAACCGCTGCCGCAGCACGCTTGCGCTGTCCAAATACCTTCACAGGGACGTTCCTCCTGGTGTTGACGCCGGATTCAGCCTCCAGTTTAGTCAGTCCCGGGGCATAGGATTGAAGTTGTGGGGCCGGACGAGAATAAACAGCAGCGGGAGCAGGCTCCCCAGGACGCCGCCAGGCGGCTTGGCGAAGCGCAAATGCGGGAACTTCGGCGGAGCAGTATCATGCACGTCGATATGGACGCGTTCTTTGTGTCCGTGGAATTGCGCAGCCGTCCGGCGCTTGTGGGCAGGCCCGTCATCGTGGGCTACCCCGCCGACCGGTCCGTCGTGTTGTCCGCCTCCTACGAAGCCCGGAAATTCGGCGTTAAATCCGCCATGCCGATGGTGGTGGCCATGCGGATGTGTCCCTCTGCCGTTGTTATCGAGCCCCGGCACAAGCTGTACTACGAGGTGTCCGGCCAGATGATGGAGATCTTCGGGTCGATCACCGAACTGGTGGAACCGCTCAGCGTGGACGAGGCCTTCCTCGACGTCGGGGGAGCGATCCGGCGGCTGGGTCCGCCCCGCGGGATCGGCGAACTCATCCGCACCCGGGTCCGAAGTGAACTGGGCATCACCGCGTCCGTGGGGATAGCTGCCAGCAAGTTCGTGGCGAAGATTGCTTCCACCCGGTGCAAACCGAACGGGCTGCTGCTCATCGGTCCGGAGGAGACCGTCCCGTACCTGCACAGCCTTCCGGTCAGTGCCCTCTGGGGCGTCGGAGCCAAAACGGTTGAGGTGCTCTCCCGGATGGGCATCCGGAGCGTCGCCGACGTCGCGGCGTCCCCCCTCCCGTCCCTCCGGAAGGTGCTCGGAGCTGCCGGGGAGCACGTTTACCGGCTGTCGTGGGGGATTGACCCCCGCCCGGTGACCCCCGTCCGGCTCGAAAAGAGTATCGGCGCTGAAGAGACCTTCGCGGTGGACACTGCCGATGAGGCACTGCTGCACCGGGAATTGCTGCGCCTCTCGCACCGCACGGCGGAGCGGCTCCGCGGTGCCGGCATGCACGCCCGTACCGTGGCCCTCAAACTGCGCTACGCGGACTTCTCCACGATCACCCGCAGCCGCACTGTCAGCACCCCGCTCGACAGTGCCCAGCTGCTCTACGCCGTCGCCGTCCAGCTCCTGGAGTCGGTCGGCGACCGCCCCATGACCGTGCGGCTCGTGGGCATCCGCGCTGAACAGCTCGAAGAGGCCGCTCAGGCGCCCCTGCAACTCAGCCTTGACCGCCGGGTCGATAACTGGCGCGCCGCGGAGCAGGCCCTGGACCAGGTGACCCGGAAGTTCGGCACCAAATCCGTGCTTCCGGCCAGGCTCCTGGACCCCGGGAGCAACCCGGGATGATCCCTGGGCTGTCAATCGGCACTTATTGAAGTCAAGGGGACGTTCGGCATCTATCAGAACAGGGCGCAACAAACTATCCTATTTATACGTAGGTTTGGAACGACTGGATCGAGCGTTCGGGCTAATGCAGGACCAGTTGAACTCCCCGGAAGGGGCCGTGGAGAACCCCATTCGGCCAAAGGCGGCGAATGGGAACCACGCGCGAATCCCACACGTTGTGGGTTTAGGGACACTGGCCGCGTCAGACTGGGCGTCGGCCCACTTAAGGAGGTCGTGGTGCCGCTCTCGGAGCACGAACAGAAGTTGCTGGAGCAACTTGAGAAGCAGTTGCATGAGGACGACCCAAAGTTCGCCAGCTCGATGGGCTCGGACGCGGGACGTTCATGGTCAACCCGCCATCTGGTGATCGGCGTCCTGGCCACCCTGGCCGGCGTCGTGCTCCTGCTCTTTGGCGTGACGATCCAAAACATCTTCGTCGGAGTCCTCGGCTTTGTGGTCATGGGGGCAGGGGTCTACTACGCCACCATGCGCGGTGCTGCGGCCGGCAAGGCCAAGGCCGCAGGTACGGCCCGGAAGTCCGGGAAGCCCCGGAGTTCGTTTATGAGCAATCTTGAGGAACGCTGGGACGAGAGGCACCGCGGGGAACCCTAACCTCCGGCGGGTTCACCGAACCTCCAGTCCGATCTCCACTTTCCACCACAGGGAAACCCTGGTGGCACAAAAGACCCGCTCCGGCGGGTCTTTTGTCGTTAACCAGGGCTGTCAGGGGCACCTGGCGCAGATACCTAGCCGCGGCAGCGCCGCCGGACGCGGACCGTCGCGGACGGGCAAATTCCCTCCACCGCGCCCCACCGGCCACGATTCCCAACCATGACAGGGACGAGGGCACCGCCGGTTCCCATAAATTGAGGCCGAATCATGCGGCGTGTCGTTGACTGTGGAGGGATGTGGAGTATTGTGGAGGACGTAAGAGAGTAGTGGCAGCACAGGGGACGTTGGGCTTCCTGCGGACAGACAGGGGTGGGCCGTGTTTCTCGGCACACATTCGCCGCGTCTGGACGAAAAGGGTCGAATCATCCTTCCGGCGAAGTTCCGCGAGGAGCTTGCCGGCGGACTGGTTCTCACAAGGGGGCAGGAACGCTGCATCTACGTTTTCAGTGAGGCGGAATTCGGCCGGGTTCACGAGCAAATGCGGGAAGCTCCAATCTCCAGCAAGCAGGCTCGTGACTACATCCGTGTCTTTCTCTCTGGAGCCTCCGACGAGGTACCTGACAAGCAGGGGCGCGTAACGATACCTCCCGCGCTCCGGGAATACGCAGGGCTCGGCAGGGAACTCGCCGTTATTGGTGCAGGAACCCGTGCGGAGATCTGGGATGCCCAGGCTTGGAACGAGTACCTCGCAGAAAAGGAAACGGCCTTCTCGGAGACCGACGACGCAATACCGGGGATTCTCTGAAGCCCCACAGGAACCAGGCAGCACTGCACGATTCTTGACCGAGATCTCCAGCCGCCCATCCGGCTGTTTTCCTGGCTCACTTCCCCGGAGCCAGGCAGACGCCGGGTAGGCGCGGATGGGGATCTGGATTAAGAAGCGGCACGCGCTGCCAGCAACCGCACTCCAGGAATCACCCGGACAACGAAAGGACGCAGGCATGACGGACCCTGACCAGTCGAAGCCCACGTCCAAACGCCATGTACCGGTCCTCAAGGACCGGTGCATCACTTTGTTGGCACCAGGGTTCGAGGCGGCGCGCAGCCGCGGAGAGACCCCCGTGGTCATTGACGCCACCCTGGGCATGGGCGGCCATGCGGAGGCCATGCTGCAGCGGTTTCCGGACCTGCACCTGATCGGCATCGACCGTGACGAGGAAGCCCTGGCCCTCGCGGGGGAGCGGCTCCGGCCCTTCGCCGGCCGGATCGACCTTGTGCACGCCGTGTACGACGAAATCCCCGACATCCTTGTGGACCTCGGCTTCGCGGAGGTCCACGGGGTCCTGATGGACCTCGGGGTCTCCTCGCTCCAGCTGGACGAGCGGGAACGCGGCTTCGCCTACTCCTTCGACGCCCCGCTGGACATGCGCATGGACACGAGCCGCGGCCAGACCGCCGCCGACGTCGTCAACAACTACAGCGAAGAGGACCTGGTCAGGATCATCCGGAAATGGGGCGAGGAGAAGTTCGCTGGCCGCATCGCCAACCGGATCGTCACCGCACGCGCCGGGAAGCCCTTCACGACAACGGGGGAACTCGTCGATCAGATCCGCGATGTAGTCCCCTCCGGCGCCGCGAAATCGGGCGGACATCCGGCGAAGCGCACCTTCCAGGCACTCCGGATCGAGGTCAACGAAGAACTCGATGTCCTGGAACGCGCCATCCCCGCGGCCATCAACGCCATCGCCGTCGGCGGCCGCGTCGTCGTCATGTCGTACCACTCGCTGGAAGACAAAATCGTCAAGGGCTTCTTCCAGGCAGGATCCAAATCCTCCGCACCGCTCGGCTTCCCCGTGGAACTCGAAGAGCATAAGGCTGAGCTGAAAACCCTGACGAAGGGCACCGAAGTGCCCTCCGCCGCCGAAATCGCCGAAAACCCACGTGCCGCTTCCGCCAGGCTCCGCGCCGTGGAACGCATCAAAACCAGGAGAGCCGCATGAGCACTGCCGCTGTCAACAGCTTCCCCGTTGCCACAGACGCGACAGCCCGAGCCCTGCCCGGGATCACTCCCGGCACCGGCCCCTCCCGGAAAGCGCGCACCCCGCTCTCCCTGGTCCGGTCAACCCCGCAGAAGCGCCGTGCGCCCTTCGTTGTCCTCTGTTTTGGCCTCCTCGCAGTAGCCCTGATGGCCGTCCTGGTCCTCAACATCTCCGTTTCCACCGCGCAGTACCAGCTGGTGCAGTTGCGGAGCGAGCAGTCCACGCTGACGAAACAGAACCAGGACCTGACCCAGCAGGTGCAGAACTTTGACGCCCCGCAGAACCTGGCCGCCAAGGCCACCGAGCTGGGCCTGGTGGCTTCCAGCGCCAACGGCCAGATCGACCTGTCCACCCTGACCGTCACGGGCAAAGCCAAACCTGCGGTGAAGGGTGACGCCCCCGGCGCCGTCATTGCCGCTCCGGCCGTGGCCGGACAACTCAGCGTCGTTCCGCCGGCCACCGTGAAGGAGCCACTCGCGAACCGCAAACCCGAAGCCGCCCCAGCCGAGGCCGCCGCGCCTGCGGCCGAGGCCGTGCCGGTCCCGCCGGCCGTACCGGCGGTTGAACTCCACGGAGGCTCCGTTCCCGCCCCCGCGCAGAAGGTTCCGGGACAGTAACGCAGAACGGACCACCAGCCAGGCAAGAAGCAAGGAAACATCGTGGCGCAGAACACCGGCAAGGCACGCAAGGCGAAAGCGCCGAGCGCGACCCGGCGGCTGCGGCTGGGCCTCGGCGTCATGCTGACGCTCCTGCTCGTCGTAGGCGGAAAACTCTTCCTGGTCCAGGGCCTCGACGTCGGCGGCATGGCCGAAGCCGCCCTCCAGAACCGGCTCACGCCCATTGAACTGCCCGCCGAGCGCGGCAGCATCCTGGACACCAACGGCACTGTCCTGGCCAGCAGCGTGATCCGCTACAACCTCGTTGTCGACCAGACCGTCAACACCAAGACCGAGGAGTTCCGCCGGCTGGAGCAGGTGGACGGCAACGAAGAGCTCGTCAAGGTCTCCCGGGACCGGGGCATCAGCGAACTCGCAACGGTGCTCGGAATGGCCAAGGACACCCTTAAGGACGCACTGACGGGGGACCAGCGCTACTACATCGTGGCCAAGGACCTGAAGCCCGACGTCGAGGACCGCATCGCCAAGCTCCAGATCCCGGGCATCGTCACAGAAGGCACCAGCAAGCGGGTGTACCCCAACGGCTCGGTGGCCGGCGGGATCGTCGGCTTCCTGAAGGACGGCGCTACAGGCCAGGCCGGCCTCGAGCAGACCCAGGACGGGATCCTCAGGGGAACCGCGGGCAAACGGCTCTTCGAGATCGGCGCAGACGGGCTGCGCATCCCGGTCGGCGTCGACCAGCTGACCCCGGCCGTCAACGGCAAGGACATCAAGCTCACCCTGAACTCGGACCTCCAGTACTTCGCCCAGCAGGCCATCCAGAGCCAGCGGGACAAAATGAACGCCGAGTGGGGCGTCGTCATCGTCCAGGACATCAAGACCGGTGACATCATCGCTATGGCGGACACGAACTCCCCGGACCCCAACGACCCGGGCAAGTCCGATGCCCAGGACCGCGGCGTGCGGGCCGTGACGGCGGCCTACGAACCGGGATCGGTGCAGAAGATGATCACGGCCGCCGCCCTGATCGAGGAAGGCAAGTCATTCCCGCTGGACAAGTTCACCGTCCCGTCCTCGTACACCGTGGACGGGCAGACGTTCAGCGATGCCTTCTCGCACGGCACCGAGGACCGGACCCTGGCCGGCATTCTTGGCTGGTCGATGAACACCGGCACGGTCATGGCCGGCCAGCGGCTCAGCAAGGAGCAGCGCTACGACTGGCTCAAGAAGTTCGGCATCGGGGAGGCGCCGGACATCGGACTGCCAGCCGAGGCCACGGGCATCCTGACCCCCCACGAGCAATGGGACGGCCGCCAGCAGTACACCGTCCTGTTCGGCCAGGGCGTCTCGCAGTCCACGCTCCAGACCGTCCGTGCCTTTCAAAGCGTCGGCAACAACGGGGTGATGCTCCAGCCGCGGCTGATCGACAGCTACATCAACCCGGACGGCACCGAGGAAAAGGTGCAGGCCCAGCCTCCGCGGCAGATAGTCAGCCCGGACACCGCCCGGCAGGTGCGGGACATTCTCGAGAGCGCCGTCACGGAGGGCCGGATCAAGGAAGCCGGCCTGGACGGCTACCGGGTCGGGGCGAAGACAGGCACCTCGCAGTCGCCCTGTGACGACGGCACCGCCGGCTTCTGCGGCTTCACGGCGTCGATGGTGGGGATGGCGCCGATGGACGATCCACGGTTTATTGTTGAAGTGGTCCTGCAACGGCCCAAGGGCGATATCTACGGCATCTCGAACGGACCGGTCTTCCGGTCCGTGATGAGCCAGGCGCTGCGGACGTACAATGTCCCGCCGTCCACCGGAGAACCCGTCCGGCTGCCGCAGTACGTCAAGTAGCACCCGCGCGGGAACGACCAGCACGCACGTCCGCCACCAACCTGTACCGGGAAACTGATCCTGCCGGCCGGAGCAATCCTCCGTGTGCAGCGCCAGATCCACCAGCACCACCAACGGAGATTCACGTGTCAGACCAGAATGCCCCCGGCGCTTCCGCCGCGCCGTCCGGCCCGGGGTCCGCCCCGGGCTTCCGGCCCACTGCGGTAGCCGCCGTGCCGCTGGCCACCATCGGCGAGGCGATCGGCGTTATTGTCCCCGGGGCGTCCGGCTCCGTCGCCGTCACCGGGATCTCCTTGAATTCCCGCGCCGTCCAGCCCGGCGACCTCTACGTCGCCCTGCCCGGCGCGAGCCGGCACGGGGCCGACTTCGTCCCGCAGGCCCTGGCGGCCGGAGCGGCCGCCGTGCTGACCGACGACGCCGGCGCACGCCTGCTGGCGTTCTCCCACGACATCGCCGTGCCGGTGCTGCTGGCCGAGGAACCCCGCAGCCTCGTCGGCAGGCTGTCCGCCCTGATCTACCGGAGCCGGCCGCAGGATGAGCCCGCTCCGGCCCTCTACGGCGTCACGGGCACCAACGGCAAGACCACCACCACCTACTTCATCAACGCCCTGCTGCAGGCCCTCGGGCAGAAGACAGGACTTATCGGCACCATCGAGATCCTGGCCGGCGGGGAGCCGATCCCCAGCCTCCTCACCACCCCGGAGTCCACCGACGTCCACGCCCTGCTGGCCCTGATGCGCGAACGCCGCCTCGACGCCGCCTCGATGGAGGTCTCCTCGCACGCCGTCGCCTTCCACCGCGTGGACGGGGTCGGGTTCGACGTCGCCGGCTTCACCAACCTCACCCAGGACCACCTCGACCTGCACGGCAGCATGGACGAGTACTTTCAGACCAAGGCGCGGCTCTTTACCCCCGGGCGGGCCCGGAGCGCCGTCGTGACGGTCGACGACGACTGGGGCGTGAAGCTCGCCGCAGCCGCCGGCATCCCGGTGACCACACTGGCCACGCACGTCACCGGCGGGGTGACCGGGATGCCCGCGGACTGGACGGTCCTCCATCCGGTCCCGCGCGGCCTCGGCACGGTCTTCACCCTCCGCCACCGCGACGGCTCGGAACTGCGCGTCCACACCGGGCTGCCCGGAAGCTTCAATGTGGCCAACGCCGCGCTGGCCACCGTCATGGTGCTCGCGGGCGGCCACGATGCCTCCGCGGTCCAGGCCGCCCTCAACGCCGGCGACCCCTTCACCGTCGCCGTCCCCGGCCGCATGCAGCTCGTCTCCACCGCACCCGCCGCGGTGGTCGACTTTGCGCACAACCCCGACGCCCTGGCCCGCGCACTGGAGGCCGTCCGCTCCCCGGAACCGGGGTCCCGTGTGATCATCGTCTTTGGCGCCACCGGACAGCGGGACCAGGGCAAGCGCCCCGCCATGGGTGCCATCGCCGCGCGCCTCGCCGACATCGTCATTGTCAGCGACGACGACCCGCACGACGAGGACGCCGCTGCGATCCGCGCCGACGTCCTGGCGGGCGCGCTTCAGGCCAAGGAACACGAGGGCCTGGACTGCAGCATCCTCGAGGTCTTTCCCCGCGATGCCGCCATCCGCAGGGCCGCGGAACTCGCAGGTCCGGCCGACACCATCCTCGTCGCGGGACGCGGACACGAAATTTGGCAGGAAGTCAAGGGCGTCAACCTCGCCCTGGACGACAGGGTGGAGCTCCGCTCTGCTTTGACAGCTCGGGGATTCACCGTTCTCGAAGACCAGCGGATAGAGTCCTAAACCGAGATGATTGCATTTACTGCGGCGGAAATCGCCGACATAACCAACGGCCGGCTGGCCGCCGAACCGGGGATCACCCCCGGCTCCGTGGTCACCGACTCCCGGGAAGCCACGCCGGGTTCCCTCTACGTGGCCAAGCCGGGCGAGACGGCCGACGGCCACGACTTCGTCGCCGCTGCCTTCGAACGGGGCGCCGTACTGGCCCTGGTCGAACACGACGTCGTTGACGCCGCCGGCCGCAGCCACCCCGCCATTGTGGTCCAGGACTCGGTCCTCGCGATGGGCGCCCTGGCCGCCGAAACCGTCCGACGGATCCGCGCCAGCCGCGCTGCCGCCGGCGAGCCGCTGACCGTGATTGGCATCACCGGTTCCGCGGGCAAGACCACCACCAAGGACCTGCTGGCCGGGATCCTGGCCGCGGAAGGCAACACCATTGCCCCGCAGGGTTCCTTCAACGGCGAAGTCGGGGTCCCGCTCACCGTCTTCAGGGCCGGGGACGACACCCGCTACCTCGTGATCGAGATGGGCGCCACGGGCGTCGGGCACATCAGCTACCTCGCCGGGATGGTCCGCCCCGATATCGGGGTGGTCCTTGGTGTCGGCACGGCACACGCCGGCGAATTCGGCGGCGTGGACAACATCGCCCTCGCCAAGGGCGAGCTCGTTGAGGCCCTGCCGGCCACCGGCACCGCCGTCCTCAACCTCGACGACGCCCGCGTCGCCGCCATGGCCGCGCGCACCCGGGCCACCGTACTCGGCTGCTCCGCCCGCGACGGCCTGTTCGACGCAGTCGCTGCAAACACAGTCGGAACAAAGCCTGCCGGTGCAGAGCAGGTCACTGCCGGGAACCTCGAGCTGACGGCCGGTGGCAGCCCCGAATTCGACCTGTTCCTGCCGGGCGAAAGCACCGGGTACCACGTCGCCGCCCAGCTGATCGGGGCCCACCACATCACCAACCTGCTGGCAGCGGCGGCAGCGGCCCACGCCGCCGGCGTCCCCGCCGCACGCATCGCGGCCTCGCTGAGCACCCAGACCGCCGCCAGCCGGTGGCGGATGGAACGCACCGAACGGCCCGACGGCGTCACCGTCATCAACGATGCGTACAACGCCAACCCGGAATCCATGCGCGCCGCGCTGCGCACCCTCGCCGACCTCGGCAGGGGCCGCCGGACCTGGGCCGTGCTCGGGGCAATGCTGGAACTGGGCCCCGACTCCATCCGTGAACACATGGCTGTCGGCACCCAGGTGGTCCGGCTCAACATCTCCCGGCTCGTCGTCGTCGGACGCGAGGCCCGGTCGTTGTATGTCTCGGCCGTCAACGAGGGGTCCTGGGGAGACGAATGCGTCTTCGCCGAGACCCCGGAAGAAGCCTACGACCTCCTGCAGGCCGAGCTTGAGCCCGGTGACCTGGTGCTCTTCAAATCCTCCAACAGCATCGGGCTGCGCCACTTGGGCGATCGGATAGCATTACCCCCACAGACCCCCGGGACCGCAGCCGGTCCCGCCGAGGGAAGGGCTGCCGGAAACACTGCCGGAAACACTGCCGGAAACACTGTCGGAACCGCCACTGAAGGGAGTGCGCTGCTGTGATTGCACTGCTGATGGGCGCTGGGCTGGCCCTGCTGTTTTCCTTCCTGGGCACCCCGGTCTTTATCCGCTTCCTGGTCCGCAAGAGCTACGGGCAATTCATCCGGGATGACGGACCCACCACGCACCACACCAAGCGCGGCACCCCCACCATGGGAGGCACCGTCGTGGTCCTGGCGGTGCTCGCCAGCTACGGCATCACGCATCTTGTCATGTGGATGATCAACCCGGCATCTCCGGGCCCGTCCGCCTCGGCCCTGCTGCTGCTGTTCCTCATGGTCGGCATGGGGCTGGTCGGCTTCCTGGATGACTTCATCAAGATCTCCAAGCAGCGGAGCCTGGGCCTGAACGCCAAGGCCAAGCTGATCCTGCAGGCCGCCGTGGGCATCATCTTCGCCGTTTTGGCCCTGCAGTTCCCGGACGAGAACGGCGTGACGCCCGCGTCCTACCAGATCTCCCTGGTCCGCGATATCCCGTGGCTCAACCTGGCCTTCGCCGGCACCCTCATCGGCGCCATCCTCTTCGTGCTGTGGTCGAACCTGATCATTACCGCCGCCACCAACGGCGTGAACCTCACGGACGGCCTCGACGGCCTCGCCGCCGGTGCCTCGATCATGGTCTTCGGTGCCTACACCCTGATGGGGATCTGGCAGAGCAACCAGGCCTGCGGTTCGCCGCGGCAGGCCGGCTCCGGCTGCTACACCGTCCGCGACCCGCTGGACCTGGCCCTGCTCGCCGCCATCCTCAGCGCGGCGCTGGTCGGTTTCCTGTGGTGGAACACCTCACCGGCCAAGATCTTCATGGGAGACACCGGTTCGCTGGCAATCGGCGGCGCCGTCGCCGGCTTCGCCATCCTGTCCCGGACCGAACTGCTGCTCGCCTTCATCGGCGGCCTCTTCGTCCTGATCACGCTCTCGGTGATCATCCAGGTCGGCTACTTCAAGATCACCAAGGGCAAACGGTTCTTCAAGATGGCCCCGCTCCAGCACCACTTTGAACTCAAAGGCTGGGCCGAGGTCACCGTCGTCGTCCGTTTCTGGATTCTGTGCGGACTCTTCGTCGCCGCCGGGATGGGCATCTTCTACGCCGAATGGGTGGTACTCCTGTGACCGGTCCGATTCCCGTACCCCTCACCGACTCACCCAGGCTTCATGACCTTCTCAGCTGGGACTCCGACTGGGCAGGGCTGCGGGTCGTCGTCACCGGCATCGGGATCTCCGGCTTCGCCGCCGCCGACACGCTGATCGAGCTCGGCGCCCGCGTGGTCGTGGTGGACGCCGCCACCGGCCCCACAGCACAGGCCCAGGCGGACACCCTCCGGATCGTCGGCGCCGCGGACGTCCTGCTGGGCGAGGACGCCGTGGAGACCGTTCCCAAAATCGACGGTGCCAGGCCGGACCTGATCGTCACCTCCCCGGGCTGGCGGCCCGACCAGGCACTTCTTGCCGCCGCGGCCCGGGCCCACATCCCGGTCTGGGGCGACGTCGAACTCGCGTGGCGCCTCCGCGAACGCAAGGGCCGCAAAACCGCCGACTGGCTGACCATCACCGGCACCAACGGCAAGACCACCACCGTCGGGCTGACCGAGTCGATGCTGCAGGCGGCCGGGCTCAAGGCCATCGCCGTCGGCAACGTCGGCACACCGATCCTGGACGCCCTGCGCGATCCGGTGGACTACGACGTCTTCGCCGTCGAGCTCTCCAGCTTCCAGCTGCACTGGTCAGACTCCGTCTCACCGGTGGCGAGCGTCTGCCTCAACGTCGCCGAGGACCACGTCGACTGGCATGGCTCCTATGCCTCCTACCTGGCGGACAAGGCCAAGATCTACGAACACACCCAGAAGGCGTGCATCTACAACGCCGAGCAGATCGAAACCGAACGCATGGTCGAGGACGCCGACGTCGTCGAAGGCTGCCGTGCGGTGGCGTTCACCACGCTCACGCCGGCCGTCAGCATGCTCGGCGTCGTCGAAGGACTCCTGGTGGACCGCGCCTTCATCGCCGGGCGCAAGGACAGCGCGGCCGAACTGGCCTCGGTGTCGGACCTCGGCCCGGCGGCTCCGCGCCACATGGTGGCCAATGCCCTGGCCGCCGCTGCCCTCGTCCGGGCCTACGGCGTCGAGCCGGCCGCCGTCCGCAAAGGCCTGCTGAACTACCTGCCCGGGGACCACCGCATCCAGCTGGTCGCCCGCCACGACGGTGTCCTCTGGGTCAACGACTCCAAAGCCACCAACCCGCATGCCGCCGCCGCCTCGCTCTCCGCGTTCGAGAACGTCGTCTGGATAGCAGGCGGACTGTCCAAGGGCGTCAACTATGAGCCGCTGGTCCAGGAGCACGCCCGGCGGCTCAAGGCCGTGGTCCTGATCGGGGCCGACTCCAGCGATCTGCGCTCCGCGCTGCAGCGACACGCACCCGATGTCCCCGTGATCGTTGCGGGGAAGGGCGAAAATGAAGAGGTGCAGTCTGCCGGGACGGCCGGCGCCGTGGCAGGACCCCCGCCGGTTTCCGGTGGGACTGTGATGGCCCGGGCCGTTGCGTCGGCGGCGCAGCTGGCCGCCCCGGGGGACACCGTGCTCCTGGCCCCGGCGGCAGCATCCATGGATCAGTTCTCTTCCTACGCTCACCGCGGCAACGCCTTCATCGAAGCTGTCCGCGAGCTCGTGGAAAAGCAGGCTCAGACCAGCGAGGAGTAACAATGGTCAGCACGCCCACACGTCACCCCGCGGCCGCACCGGCCGCACCCAAGGCACGCGGCGCGAAGTCACCGGCAGCGAAAGCAGCAGCGCCCGGGGCAGCAGCAGGCCCGCAGGCGGCCGCCCGGAAAGTCCAGGGCTGGTACCGGGCATTCTGGTCCGCCCTGGAGGGAACCGGGAAGTCCCGCAACGGCTCCACCTACTACCTGATCCTGGGATCCACCCTCGCGCTCACGGCCATCGGCATCATGATGGTGCTTTCCGCATCCAGCGTCGAATCCATCGCGGCAGGGGAGTCCCCCTACACCGCCGCCCTCAAACAGGGGATGTTCGCCGGGATCGGCCTGTTCGGCATGTTTGTGCTCTCGCGGGTCAATGTCGTCTGGCTCAAGCGCGGCGCCTGGATCGCCATTCTGGTGGCGTTCGTGCTGCTGGTGCTCGTGCTGCTCGTCGGCCGCAGCGCCCTCGGCAACCAGAACTGGATCGACATCGGACCCTTCACCTTCCAGCCCTCCGAGGCGTCCAAGCTGGCGCTTGCCCTGTGGATGGCCACGGTCCTGGACCGCAAGGCCAAGCTGCTGTCCCAGGCCAAGCATGCCCTGATCCCCGTCGTGCTCCCGGGCGCCGCCGGAGTGATCGTGCTCATCCTCCTGGGCAACGACCTCGGCACCGCCATGATCGTCATGATGATCACGGCCGCCGCCCTGTTCTTCGCCGGAGTGCGGCTGTACCTGTTCGGCATCGCCGGGATCGTCCTCGCCGCGGGCACCGCCGTGCTGGCCATTACGAGCCCCAACCGTATGTGCCGCATCCTGTCCTGGTCCGGGCAGACCTGCGCGGACGGCTCCGACCTGAACTACCAGTCCACCAACGGCCTCTACGGGCTCGCCTCCGGGGGATGGTTCGGTGTGGGGCTGGGCCAAAGCCGGCAGAAGTACAGCTGGATCCCGGAAGCCCACAACGACTTCATCTTCGCCATCATCGGCGAGGAGCTCGGACTCGTCGGCACCTTCGTGGTGCTCGTTCTCTTCGCCATTCTCGGCACCGCCATCTACCGCGTTGTGGTGGCCCAGAAGGACATGTTCCACCGGGTCCTGGCCGGCACCATCATGGTCTGGCTGCTCGGGCAGGCGACGGTCAACATGGCCGTGGTCACCGGGCTGGCGCCCGTGGTGGGAATCCCGCTCCCGTTCATTTCCTACGGCGGCTCGGCGCTGCTTATGTCGTTGTGCGCCATCGGCGTCGTCTTGTCACTGGCCCGGGCCCAGATGGCACCCGGCCTGCAGCCGGAGCGGCTGTTCAGGTTCGGCCCGTCCGGACTTGCGGTGTCCCTGCGGAAGCGGACCGCGGCGCGCGCCGCAGACGCGAAACCCGCCAAACCCGCCAAACCCGGAAACCCGGCCAAACCCGGAAACCCGGCCAAACCCGGAAACCCAGCCAAACCCGGCAATGATCCGGCGGCCAGGGCCGCCTGGCCCCGAAAGGCCACCTCCGCAACACCGGAAACCGGACCGCCGGATGCCGGACCACGGACCGCAAGAACGCCCGCCCCCGGCAATCCCGCACGAAAGCGTAAATAGGCCTCCATGAACCCCGAGTCATCTTTGTCCGTCGTCCTCGCCGGCGGCGGAACAGCCGGGCACATCAGCCCGCTCCTGGCCATCGCGAACGCACTCCGGGAGGCCCGCCCCGGTGTGCGGCTCCTGGCCGTCGGAACACCCGGCGGGATGGAAGCCCGGCTGGTCCCGGCCGCTGGGCTGGACCTTGCCACCGTCAGCCGGGTCCCCTTCCCGCGCAGACCCTCAATGGACCTGCTGCGGCTCCCCGGCCGGCTGGCCGGCGCGGTGAAACAGGCCGGTGTCATCCTTGACGAGGCCAAAGCGGACGTCCTGGTCGGCGTCGGCGGCTACGTCTGCACACCGATGTACCTCGCCGCCTGGCGCCGGAAGATCCCCATCGTCATCCACGAGGCGAACGCCCGCCCGGGACTGGCGAACCGCGTGGGCGCCCGGCTGGGCGGACACGTCGCCGTGGCCTTTGCCGCCACCAGGCTGGGCGCCTCCCGGCACGTCGGCATGCCGATGCGGCAGGAAATCTCCGGCCTTGACCGGACCGCAGCCCGGACCGCGGCCCGGGCAGCCCTCGGCCTGGACCCGGACCGTCCGGCCCTCATTGTCACCGGCGGCTCCTCGGGCGCCCAAAGCATCAACCGCACCATCGCCGCATCGGCCGGCCTCCTCTCGGAGGCCGGCATCCAGACCCTGCACCTCACCGGGCGCGGCAAGGCGGTCCACGACGCCGACGGCAAGCCGCTCGCGGCACCCGGCTACCAGCAGCGCGAGTACGTCGACGGCATGGAAACTGTGTACGCCGCGGCAGACCTGCTGCTGGCCCGCTCCGGGGCTGCGACGGTCTGCGAGGTCGCCGCCGTCGGCCTGCCCGCCGTCTTCGTTCCACTGCCGATCGGCAACGGCGAACAGGCGCTCAACGCCGCCGGACTCGTCGCAGCGGGAGGTGCCCTGCTGGTGGGGGACAGCACGTTTTCGCCCGGCTGGGTCCGCGAGCACATCATCCCGCTGCTCCAGGACCCCGACAGGCTCGCCCGGATGGCGGCCAGCGCCGAAAAGCTCGGCATCCGCGACGCTGACCGCCGCATGGCCGGCCTCGTCCTCGAAACGGCGGCCCCGGTATCCGCGAAGCAGTTGAACGCCCGGTCGTCAAAAGCCCCGTCGTTGAAAGCAAAGCCCTCGAAGCAGCACAGCAGGAAGCGGTAACGGAATGAGACAGCCCGAACACCAGCACGCCCCCGCGGCGGCCCGCTCCGGGGAAGACCTCGGCCGGGTGCACTTCATCGGCATCGGCGGCGTCGGGATGTCCGCCGTGGCCCGCATCCTGGTGGCCCGCGGCCTGCCGGTCAGCGGCTCCGACGCCAAGGACCTGCCGGTCATGGCGGACCTGGCCGCCGCCGGCGCCCGGATCTGCGTCGGCTACGATGCTGCCCATCTGGGCGACGCGCAAAGCGTGGTCGCCGGTTCAGCCATCCGTCCGGACAATCCCGAACTGGTCGCGGCCCGGGCCGCCGGACTGCCCGTGCTGCACCGCTCCGAGGCCCTGGCGGCCGCGATGGCAGAGGACACCGCCGTCACCGTGGCAGGCACCCATGGCAAATCCACCACGACGTCGATGATCACCGTCCTCCTGCAGGGCGCCGGCCTGGACCCGTCCTTCGCCATCGGCGCGAACGTCCCGGCGCTGGGCGTGAACGCCGCCAGCGGCAGCTCGCCGGTCTTCGTCGCGGAAGCCGACGAATCCGACGGCTCCTTCCTGAACTACCGCCCGCAGATCGCCGTCGTGACCAACGTGGAGCCGGACCACCTCGACTACTACGGCACCGCCGAGGCCGTCTACGCCTCCTTCGACCGCTTCGCCGCCCTGCTCCCGGCCGACGGCGTGCTGGTTGCCTGCGCGGACGACGCCGGCGCCCGGGCCCTTGCCATGCGGACCCTGGAGCGCGGCAACACACGCGTCGTGCTCTACGGCACCGGCGATGACGCCCAGATTGTGCTGCACGACGGCGGCCCGGGGGACGTCGCGATCACCACCCCCGCCGGCCGATTCCCCCTCGAGCTGCACGTTCCCGGGCGGCATAACGCCCTGAACGCGGCGGCCGCCTTCGCCGTCGCCCTGGAACTCGGAGTGGACCCCGGGCTGGCCGCCGCGGCCCTGGCCCGCTTCACGGGGGCGTCCCGGCGCTTCGAATTCAAGGGCTCGGGCCGCGGGGTCCGGGTCTTCGACGACTACGCCCACCACCCCACCGAAGTGCGGGCAGCCCTGTCCGCAGCCCGGTCGGTGGCCGGGGGCCACAAGCTGCACGTCCTCTTCCAGCCGCACCTGTTCTCCCGGACCCGGGAATTCGCCGAAGAGTTCGCCGCGGCGCTCAACACCGCCGACACCGCACTGGTCCTGGACATCTACCCCGCCCGCGAAGATCCGATTCCGGGCGTCAGCAGCCAGCTGATCACGGCGCACCTTGGCGCCGGCGGCCGGCTCGTCGGACCGGGTGAGGCGGTGCAGTCCGTCGTCTCCGCCGCGGCGCCGGGGGACATTGTGCTCACGGTCGGAGCCGGCGACGTCACCGACTACGGGCCGCTGATCGTCGCGGCCCTGAACAGGGGTGTCCACAGTGCCTAGCACCCGCCGCCCCGGCTACAAGGCGGGCCCACGCCGGCCCTCCGCTGCGCGCGGGGAGCCGGGGTCTTCCGACGTCATCTCCGCCTCCAAGGACAGCCCGGCAAACGGCGCCGCCACCGCACCGGCGGCCCAGCCGGGCCGGGACAACGTGCTGTCCTTCCCGGAACCCAAATCCAGACGCCGCAGGCGCATCCTGCAGGGCACCATCGCGGCCCTGGCGGTGCTGGTCGCGGGCATCCTTGCCGCCGCCGTCTACTCGCCGGTCCTCGCCCTCCAGAGCGTCACCGTGGAGGGGACCAAGCTGCTGACGCCGGACCAGGTCCGGACGGCCCTCGCGCCGCTGCAGGGCAAACCGCTGCCACAGATCAGCGACAACGACGTGACAGCCCTCCTGCAGCCGTTCCTCCAGATCAAGAAGGTCACCACCGAGGCCCGCCCGCCGTCGACGCTGCAGGTCACGGTGACCGAACGCGTGCCGGTGGCTTTGCTCAAACAGGGCGAGGCACACCAGCTGGTCGACGTCGACGGTGTGAAGCTCAGCGACACCGCCGACCCGGAGTCCGTTCCGCTTCCGGTCATTGACGGCGGAGACGGCACCCTGCCCAAGGACCTGTTCCAGGCGATCACCGAAGTCCTGGGGGCCCTGCCTGCCGATGTGCTGGCCAGGCTCTCGAACGCCTCGGCGAAGTCAGTGGACGCCGTTGAGCTCAAGCTCGTGGACGGCCAGACGATTGTCTGGGGCAACGCGGGGGAGAAGGAGCTCAAGGCAAAGGTCCTCGAGGCCTTGTTGAAGGCGCCCGCGGACCCAAAAAATCCGGTGCGGATCTACGATGTCAGCGTGCCGCGGCACCCGGTCACCCGATAGCCGCCGATCACTTACCGGGCTATTTCACCGGGAATACCGCGACACGCGGCGCCGGTATTTGAATGTCCCCGGCATAGGAAATACCGTCAGAACATGAGTTACTTGACATAACTATAACCCTCAACTCGAAGGTTAAGGTTCAATGCTTCAAGCCCGACTCCATCAGTTTTCGCAATAGAACACGAACAAGGGACACGTAACGTGGCAGCTCCGCAGAATTACTTGGCCGTCATCAAGGTCGTCGGCATCGGCGGCGGTGGCGTGAACGCAGTCAACCGCATGATCGAGGTCGGTCTTCGAGGCGTCGAATTCATCGCCGTCAACACCGACGCGCAGGCATTATTGATGTCCGATGCAGACGTCAAGCTGGACATCGGGCGTGAGTTGACGCGCGGCCTGGGAGCCGGTGCAAACCCGGACGTCGGCCGGCAGGCTGCCGAAGACCACGCCGAGGAAATCGAAGAAGTCATGCGCGGCGCGGACATGGTCTTCGTCACCGCCGGCGAGGGTGGCGGCACCGGCACCGGCGGCGCGCCCGTCGTCGCCCGCATCGCCCGATCGCTCGGCGCGCTGACCATCGGCGTGGTCACCCGCCCCTTCACCTTCGAAGGCCGCCGCCGAGCCGGCTCCGCCGAAGCCGGCATCGACGCCCTCCGCGACGAAGTCGACACCCTGATCGTCATCCCGAACGACCGCCTGCTCTCCATCAGCGACCGCAACGTCTCTGTGCTTGACGCGTTCCGTTCCGCCGACCAGGTCCTGCTCTCCGGCGTCCAGGGCATCACCGACCTGATCACGACCCCGGGCCTGATCAACCTCGACTTCGCCGACGTCAAGTCCGTGATGCAGGGCGCCGGCTCGGCACTGATGGGCATCGGCTCGGCCCGCGGCGAAGACCGCGCGGTCAAGGCTGCGGAACTCGCCATCGCCTCCCCGCTGCTGGAGGCATCAATCGACGGAGCCCACGGCGTGCTGCTGTCCATCCAGGGCGGCTCGGACCTCGGACTCTTCGAAATCAACGAGGCTGCCCGCCTGGTCCAGGAAGTCGCCCACCCCGAGGCCAACATCATCTTCGGTGCGGTCATCGACGACGCCCTCGGCGACGAGGCCCGTGTCACGGTCATCGCGGCCGGCTTCGACGACGTCAAGGCCACCTCGCCGTCCATGGACCAGTCCCTTCCGCAGTCGGCGCCGCAGCGTCCGGCAGCGCCGGTTGCAGCCCCGTCCCAGGCTCCGGCCTCGGCCCGGGTCCAGCCGCTGCACGCCACGGTCGGCGCCTCCGGTTACGGCGGCTGGGGCCAGCAGCGCCCGTCCGCGGTCCCGGCAGACTCCGGCTTCGACGTGGACCTGCCCTCCGTCGTGGAGCCGGACCTGTCCGGCCGCCGCTCCGACGACCTGGATGTCCCTGACTTCCTGAAGTAGATCCTGAAGCACCATGGCACTGCCGGATGGCAGTGCCATGGTGCTTTCTCGTAGGATCGAAGTTCTGCAAACAAGTTGGGGCGGTGTTCTGAGTGTTCTCGTGGCAGGCGGAAGTCCGGCCCGGCGTGTGGGTGGCTTTCACCGACGCTGCCGCCGGCAACCTTGCGCTCCATGTCGGCGACGACCCTGCCGAGGTCGGGCGCAGGCGCCGGAGGATAGAAGCGGCGCTCGGACTCGCCGGCCGGCCCTTCCAGTACATGAACCAGGTCCACGGCAACGACGTCGCCGGCATTGGCGCCGCCACGGCGGCCGGCTCTGGTGCCCGGGCTGCCGGCGCCCCGACTGCCGGCGCCCCGACTGCCGACGCCATGGTGTCGTTCGGCGAACCTCTGGCCGTGATGGTGGCGGACTGTGTGCCGATTGTCCTGGTGGGGGACAGGGCCGGCGGGAAAGCACCCGTCCTCGCGGTGGTGCACGCCGGACGTCCCGGGGTCGCGTCCGGCGTCGTTCCGGCGGCGGTGGCGCGCATGCACGAGCTGGGCGCGGCGGGGCTGGGCGCCTGGATCGGCCCGTCCGTCTGCGGGCGCTGCTACGAGGTCCCCGCGGACATGCGCGAGAACGTGGCCGCCCGGGTTCCCGCCGCCCGGTCCACCACCTCCCGCGGTACCCCTGGCCTGGACCTGCCGGCCGCCGTCCGCAGCCAGCTGCAGGACGCCGGCGTCAGGGTCGAATACTCCGGGGGCTGCACCCTGGAAGACAACAACCTGTTCTCCTACCGCCGTGACCGGAACACCGGACGTTTCGCGGGACTTGTGTGGACCGGCGCCGGGCACTTCGGCGGGGACCCGCAGGGCGAACGCACATGAGTGGATGAGCGAATGACTGAACACGAGCCCGCACCCGGGCAGGATGATCCCCGGCTGGACCAGCTCCGCGAGCGGCTGTCAGCCGTCCGGCAGCGCATCGACACCGCCGTCGCAGCAGCCGGCCGGCAGGAACGGCCGCCCCAACTGATTGTGGTCACCAAATTCCACCCCGCCGACGACGTCCGGCGGCTCGCCGCGCTCGGCATCACCGACGTCGGCGAGAACCGGGACCAGGAGGCCGCGGAGAAGGCCGCCGCACTGGCCGGGCTGCAGCTCCGCTGGCACTTCATAGGCCAGCTCCAGAGCAACAAGGCCAAGTCCGTCGTCAAATACGCCCACTCCGTGCACTCCGTGGACCGGCCGCAGCTGGCCGGTGCCCTGGCCAAGGCCATGGCCGCCGAACAGGGACGAACCGGGCGGGCGCCGCTGGAGTGCTTCATCCAGGTCAGCCTCGACGACGACGCGGGCGCCCACCGCGGCGGCGCCCTTCCGGCAGAGGTTCCGGCGCTGGCGGACCAGCTGGCCGCCGCGGAGGGACTCCGCCTGGCCGGCGTGATGGCGGTCGCCCCCTTCGGCGCGGATCCGGTCCCGGCATTCGAGAAGCTCGCGGAGCTTTCCGCCCGCCTGGCCGCTGTCCATCCCGGCGCCACGGGCATCTCCGCTGGCATGAGCCAGGACCTGGAACAGGCCGTCCGGTTCGGGGCGACACACCTACGCGTTGGCTCCGATATTCTCGGTCCGCGTCCGGCGTTGGGGTAGGTTCAACGTATTGGAAGGTAACGGCGGGAATTCCAAGGCTGCTCAGTCACCGATGGCCCGCTGACGGACACGATTAGGAGTCGACCATGGCAGGCGCTCTGCGCAAGACAATGATCTATCTTGGGCTCGCCGATGGCGACGACCACTATGAGTCCGAGCACCAAACATCACACAAGGATGAGGACAATTCCATGGATCGTGACCGCGAGGAACGTCGTGCACCGGCGCCTGTCCGCGAGGTCCCCAAGGAAGAGCCCTACGCCGCTGAAGAGGAATATCGCGCACCTGTGACACCCATCAAGCGAGCGGCATCGAGCCGTGAAGAGCACACCGGACTCCGCCAGATCACCACGATCCACCCGCGGTCCTACAATGACGCCAAACTCATCGGTGAAAGCTTCAGGGACGGCATCCCCGTCATCATGAACGTCACAGACATGGGTGAAGCAGATGCCAAGCGACTCGTCGACTTTTCCGCCGGGCTGGTCTTTGGCCTCCGCGGCAGCATCGAGCGGGTCACCAGCAAGGTCTTCCTGCTGTCGCCGTCGTACGTTGAAGTCATCGGCGATGACAAGAAGGTCAGCGAGACGCAGGCGGCCTTCTTCAACCAGAGCTAGTTCGGGAATTCCAACGGATGCCAGGCAAGGACACCTTGTCTGGCATCCTTGCTGAATTATCCGTGTTGAAATAGAGGCGTAACTATCAAGAGGACACTGCGGTATCCGGAATGAACACGGAGATATGAGTTAACTCATGGGAATTGTTTTCGGACTTGTCTATATCGCCCTGCTGCTGTTCTTTGTTGCCCTCATCATCCGGCTGGTCTTTGACTGGGTGCAGATGTTTGCGCGGAGCTGGCGGCCGCGCGGCGCGGCCCTCGTCACCGCACACGCGGTGTATTCGGTCACGGACAGGCCGCTCAAGCTGCTCCGGCGGCTCATCCCGCCGCTGCGGCTGGGCGGAATATCCCTGGACCTCGGCTTCCTGCTGCTCTTTGTGGCAGTCACCATTGCCATGTCGGTCGCCAAGTTCCTGGTGTTCTCCCAGCCCATCGTGGCGTAGCCGGGCCGCTGACCTTGTTCACAGCCACCAACGGATAGAAACGCCGGTTTGACACTGCGGTGTTGAATTGGAGTAACCAGACCATATTTAGGTACCGTAGTTTGACGGCCGAAAGGCCTACTGACTAACTAGACCAACGAGGTGACCAGATGGCTTTGACGCCAGAAGACGTTGTCAACAAGCGCTTTCAGCCGACCAAGTTCCGCGAAGGCTACGACCAGGATGAAGTTGATGACTTCCTGGACGAGATCGTCGTCGAACTGCGACGCCTGAACCAGGAGAACGAGGAGCTTCGCAAGAAGCTCGCCGAACTCGGCGCCGGCACGCCTGCCAGCTCCGCCGCCGCGGCTCCCGTCGTGGAAAAGGTTCCGGCACCCGTCAAGGCCGACAAGGAAGACCGCACCAAGGCAGAAGCCGAGGCCAAGACCGCTGACGCTGCCAGGACCGCCGACGCTGCCAGGACTGCCGACGCTGACACGACGAAGGAAGCCGGGCAGGCAGCCGCCCCCGCGCCCACCGTGGCCACCCCGGCAGCCGAGTCCGCTGCAGGCCTGCTGGCCATGGCGCAGCAGATGCACGACAATCACGTCGCCGACGGTGAGCAGAAGCGCGGCAAGATCATCGCCGAAGCGCAGATCGAGGCCAGCAGCCTCGTCAACGACGCACAGGAGAAGTCCCGCAAGATCCTCGGCGCCCTTGAGCAGCAGCGCTCCGTGCTGGAACGCAAGGTCGAGCAGCTCCGCGGCTTCGAGCGTGACTACCGTTCACGCCTGAAGGCCTACATCGAAGGCCAGCTGCGTGACCTGGATGCCCGCGGCTCCGTCGCGGCCCCTGAGGTCGAAGCCAACAGCTAGGGCGACAAGCAAGTATTCTGAAAGCCGGTGGCTGAGGATTCCTCGGCTGCCGGCTTCCGGCATTAACCTCCGGTCACCCGGCGGCTGTGACCAAGCACCCAGCTCCCAGTCCCCGCACTGGCCCGCGAACGAAAGCCTTATGACTGACGCACCATCACCCGACGCCACGCAGCCCGCTGAGCCGGCCCACACGGTCCCCACCAGGCCTCGGCCGCGGCGTGCACTGCTGCTGTCCGTCTTCTTTGGCCTGGCGGTGTTCGCCTACGTCTTCGACCAGCTGACCAAACTGTGGGTTACCGGGAACATGACCGAGGGGGAGAGGATCCCCGTGCTGCCCCCGCTGCTGCACTGGTACTACATCCGCAACTCCGGCGCTGCCTTCTCGATCGGCGAGAACATCACATGGGTGTTCACCATCATCATGACAGTGGTCTCCATCGCCATCCTGTTGCAGCTTCGCAAGCTGGGGTCGCTCTGGTGGGCCCTGGCGCTCGGGTTGCTGCTCGGCGGCGCGCTTGGCAACCTCACGGACCGGCTGTTCCGCGAGCCCTCGTTTGCCATGGGCCATGTCGTGGATTTTATCCAGCTCCCCAACTTCGCGATCTTCAACATCGCCGACTCGGCCGTGGTGTCCTCCGTGGTGATCATCTGCCTGCTGACGCTGCGCGGGATCTCCCTGGACGGGTCCCACCTGACGAAGGACCCAGTAAAACATGACTCCTGAGCACACTGCGCCGGAACACCATACGCCCGAGGACCTGGCACCGGAGGACCTGGCACCGGAGGACCTGGCCCCGGCCGGGGCCCGGTCGGAGGACATCCTGCCCGAAGAGATCGACGACGTCGACGCCGGCGACGTGGCCGCCTCGGCTGCGGCCGCGTCATCCTTTCGCTTCGTGGTGCCGGACGAACTCGCGGGATGCCGGGTGGATGCCGGGCTGGCGAAACTCATGGACATTTCCCGCTCACAGGCCGCCGCACTGATCGCGGAGGGCAACGTCGTCAGCAAGGACAAAGCGGTCGGAAAGTCGCTCAAGCTTGCCCCCGGCGCCGTGCTCGACGTCACCGTCCCGGCACGCCGGGACCCCCTGGAAATTGTGGAGGAAGTAGTGGAAGGCCTGTTCATCCTGCTGGACGATGACGAGTTCGTCGTCATCGACAAACCGGTCGGCGTGGCCGCGCATCCCTCACCCGGCTGGGTGGGACCCACGGTCGTGGGCGGCCTGGCCGGTCTCGGCTACCGGATCACCACGTCCGGCTCCCCGGAACGCAAGGGCATCGTCCACCGGCTCGACGTCGGGACGTCCGGTGTGATGGTGGTCGCCAAGACCGAAGAGGCGTACACCGCGCTCAAGCGTGCCTTCAAGGAACGCACCGTGGACAAGGTCTACCACGCTGTGGTCCAGGGCCTTCCGGATCCGCTGGCCGGCACCATTGACGCGCCGATTGGCCGCCACCCGGGCCATGACTGGCGTTTCGCCGTGATCGAGGACGGCCGGGACTCCATCACGCACTACGAGGTTCTTGAGGCATTCGGGAAGGCCTCGCTCGTGGAAGTCCACCTCGAGACCGGCCGCACCCACCAGATCCGGGTCCATTTCGCCGCGCTGCGCCACCCCTGCGCCGGAGACCTGACCTACGGCGCGGACCCGCGCCTGGCCGCCACGCTGGGACTCACCCGGCAGTGGCTGCACGCCCGGCAGTTGGGCTTCGACCACCCCCGGACGGGGGAACGCGTCACGGTGACCAGCGAGTACCCGCAGGACCTGCGGTACGCGCTGGAGGTCCTGGAGTCCGGAGAGGCCTGACAGGCCGGCCGCCGCCCGATGTGTCCTGGCCAATCGGGCGGCGGCCGGAGTGCCGCGCCGAAAGGTCGGTGCGCGGCACTAGAATGGTCCGGTGACTTCCAGCAACGACTCGTTTGTCCATCTCCACAACCACACTGAGTACTCGATGCTGGACGGCGCCGCCCGGCTGGGGGAGCTGTTCGACGAAACCGAGCGGCTGGGCATGCCGGCCCTGGCCACCACGGACCACGGCTACCTGTTCGGCGCCTTCGACTTCTGGAAACGGGCCACGGACCAGGGCATCAAGCCGATCATCGGCGTCGAGGCCTATGTCACGCCGGGCACGGCGCGCACGGACAAGACCCGCGTCCGCTGGGGCGAGGAGAGCCAGCGCAAGGATGACATCTCCGGCGGCGGCGCCTACACCCACATGACGCTGCTCAGCTACAACAACGTGGGCATGCGGAACTTGTTCCGTGCCTCGTCGATCGCCTCCCTGGACTCGGTCTTCGGCAAGTGGCCCCGGCTGGACCGCGAGCTGCTGAACACCTACTCCGAAGGCTTGATTGCCACCACCGGCTGCCCGTCCGGTGAGGTCCAGACGAGGCTCCGGCTCGGGCAGTACCGGGAAGCCGTCGAGGCGGCCGCCGAGTTCCGCGACATTTTCGGCGCCGAGAACTACTTCTGCGAACTCATGGACCATGGCCTGGACATCGAGCGGCGCGTCACGGGTGACCTGCTGCGTCTGGCCAAGGAACTGAACCTGCCGCTGGTGGCCACCAACGACCTGCACTACACCCACGAGCACGACGCGAAGGCGCACGAGGCCCTGCTGGCCATCCAGTCAGGCTCCACCCTTCTGGAGCCGACGTACGACAACGGCGGGTCGCGCTTTGCCTTCTCGGGCAGCGGCTACTACCTGAAGTCGCCGCAGGAAATGCGGGAGCTCTTCCGCGACCACCCGGAGGCGTGCGACAACACCCTCCTGATCGCCGAGCGCTGCGAGGTTTCCTTCAACACCGGCGCCAACTACATGCCCCGGTTCCCCTGCCCGGAGGGGGAGGATGAAACGTCCTGGCTGGTTAAGGAAGTCGACAAGGGACTCCAATACCGCTATCCCAAGGGCATCCCGGACAAGGTGCGCACCCAGGCCGACTACGAACTCGGCGTCATCACGTCCATGGGTTTCCCGGGCTACTTCCTCGTGGTGGCCGACTTCATCAACTGGGCCAAGAACAACGGCATCCGGGTGGGTCCGGGACGTGGTTCGGGCGCCGGGTCCATGGTGGCCTACGCCATGCGTATCACCGACCTCGATCCGCTGCACCACGGCCTGATCTTCGAGCGCTTCCTCAACCCGGACCGCGTCTCCATGCCTGACTTCGACGTCGACTTCGATGACCGGCGCCGCTCCGAAGTCATCGACTACGTCACACGCAAATACGGCGACGAACGTGTCGCGATGATCGTCACCTACGGCACCATCAAGACCAAGCAGGCGCTCAAGGACTCCTCGCGCGTGCTGGGCTATCCGTTCAGCATGGGCGAGCAGCTGACCAAGGCCCTTCCGCCGGCCGTGATGGCCAAGGACATCCCGCTGGCGGACATCCAGAACAAGGACTCCAAGCGCTACAGCGAGGCCGGTGACTTCCGGCAGCTGATCGCCACGGACCCGGAAGCCGCCAAGGTGTTCGAAACGGCGCTCGGCATCGAGGGCCTGAAACGCCAGTGGGGCGTCCACGCGGCCGGCGTCATCATGTCCTCGGACCCGATCATCGACGTCATCCCGGTGATGCGCCGTTTCCAGGACGGCCAGGTCATCACCCAGTTCGACTACCCCACGTCCGAGGGCCTCGGACTGATCAAGATGGACTTCCTCGGGCTGCGGAACCTCACGATCATTTCCGACGCCCTCGAGAACATCACGATGAACCGCGGCGAGGAGCTGGACCTGGAGGCACTGGCCCTGGACGACGCCGCGTCCTACGAGCTGCTGGCCCGGGGCGACACCCTGGGTGTGTTCCAGCTCGACGGCGGCCCGATGCGCTCCCTGCTCAAGCTCATGAAGCCTGACAACTTCGAAGACATCTCCGCCGTGCTGGCCCTCTACCGGCCCGGCCCCATGGGCGCCAACGCGCACACCGACTACGCCCTGCGCAAGAACGGCATCCAGGAGGTCATCCCGATCCACCCGGAGCTGGAGGAACCCCTCTCCGAAATCCTTGGTGGCACCTACGGCCTGATCGTGTACCAGGAGCAGGTGATGGCCGTGGCGCAGAAGCTCGCCGGCTACACGCTGGGCCAGGCCGACATCCTGCGCCGCGCCATGGGCAAGAAGAAAAAATCCGAGCTGGACAAGCAGTTCGCCGGGTTCTCCCAGGGCATGCAGGACAACGGCTACTCCATGGCCGCTGTCAAAACCCTCTGGGACATCCTGCTGCCCTTCTCCGACTACGCCTTCAACAAGGCGCACTCGGCCGCCTACGGCGTGATCTCCTACTGGACCGCGTACCTCAAGGCCCACTATGCGCCCGAGTACATGGCCGCCCTGCTCACCAGCGTCGGGGACGACAAGGACAAATCGGCGATCTACCTCAACGAATGCCGGCGCATGGGCATCACCGTGCTGCCGCCGGACGTCAACGAGTCCGCACTGAACTTCACCCCCGTCGGCACCGACATCCGCTTCGGCATGGGGGCCATCCGCAACGTCGGCGTCAACGTCGTCGAAGCCATGGTGGCGGCCCGGGACAAGGAAGGCGCCTACACGTCCTTCAAGGACTACCTGGTGAAGGTCCCGGCCGTGGTGTGCAACAAACGCACGATTGAATCCCTGATCAAGGCCGGCGCGTTCGATTCCCTCGGCCACCACCGGCGCGCCCTGGCCATGATCCATGAAGAAGCGATCGACTCCGTCATCACGCTCAAGCGCAACGAGGCGATCGGCCAGTTCGACCTCTTCGCCGGTTTCGACGAAGCCGAATCCGAGGCCTCGCTGAGCATCGAAATCCCGGACCTTCCCGAATGGGAGAAAAAGGACAAGCTCTCCTTCGAACGGGACATGCTCGGCCTGTACGTCTCCGACCACCCGCTGCAGGGGCTCGAGGGTGTACTGAGCCAGCACGCCGACCAGTCCATCACCTCGCTCATCGCCGAGGACGGCCCGCACGACGGCACCATTGTTACCATCGCCGGCATGATCACCTCACTGAGCCGGCGGATCGCGAAAGCCAGCGGCAACGCCTACGCCCGCGCGGAAATCGAGGACCTGGGCGGATCTGTCGAGGTCATGTTCTTCGGCCAGGTCTACGGACCCATCGCCTCCGTGCTTGCCGAAGACCTGATCGTGGTGGTCAAGGGAAGGCTGCAGCGCCGCGACGACGGCGCCGTCGCCCTCAACTGCATGGAACTGTCCGTCCCGGACCTCAGCGAGGGCCTCAACGGCCCGCTGGTGATCACCATGCAGACCCACAAGGCAACCGAAGCGGTCGTGACCGAGCTCGGAGATGTGCTGCGCACCCACCGCGGCAAGTCCGAAGTCCGGCTGCACCTGCAGGGCGACTCCAGAGTGGAGATCATGGGCCTGCCCGTGCACCTGCGGGTGAACCCCAGCCCCTCACTGTTCGGGGACCTGAAGGTGCTGCTCGGCCCGACCTGCCTGGACAGCTGATATGCAGGGGTTCGCGGTTCCGGGTCAGGCTGCGCAACCTCGAGGTGACAGTTAAGGCCCATGCCGCTCAAAGACATCGGCATCAAGTGTCACCTCGCGAGGCGAAGCAGCCGGTCAGATCTCGTAATCGAGCGGCGCGGGCTGGCCGTAGGCACCGGAGTGGTAGAGCAGGGGAACGCCGTCCGCGCCCACCTCACCTTCCACGACCTCCACGACCACCACGGCGTTGTTCTCGAAGGAGAGCCGCATCTGGACCTTGCCGATCAGCCAGCCGGCCACGTCATTGAGGATCGGCACCTCATGGGGTCCGAGCGCCCAGTGGTCGCCCTCGAAGCGGTTGCTGGTCCGGGCAAAGCGGTCAGCCAGCGCCTGGTTCTCCAGCCCCAGCATGTGGACGCCGACGTACGTGGCGTTGGCCACGGCCGGCCAGGAGCTGGACGTGCGGGCCATGTTGAACGTGAACCGGGGCGGCTTCGCCGACAACGAGGCCACGGAGGTTGCCGTAAAACCAAAGGGGACACCGTTGAGGTTGGCGGTAATAATGGCCACGCCGGCAGCATGCCGGCGGAACATTTCCTTGAAGGTTCCCTCGAAGGCTTGGTCCTCTGTGGCCACTGCGATCCATCTCCCTGCTGCACGTGTGTGATGTTCCTACCTGCCAGCGTATGGCGCCAGCGAACGGCGGCGGTACTTGTTTACCCGCAGGCGTCATCTGGAACGCCAACCCGGGGACGCCCGGTGTCAGGTGCCCGGTGTCAGGTGCCCGGCCGGCGGAAACCTTGTTAAGGTTTGTTGCATGACACAGCCCGCAGTGTACGGCCAGGTCCCGCAGGATGCCCCGCAGGACACTCCCCGGTTCCCGCCCCCGGGTTCCGGGCAGGACCCTGCGTCCGGCCGGCCGGTCCGCGAGGCCGGAGTCCGCGCCTCATCGTGGCGGCAGGCCGCCGTCATTGCCGCCGCCGGCATCCCGGTGGGGCTGCTCTGGTGGCTCCTGGCGCCCTCCGGGCTGAACCTGCTCTCGGGTGATCCGGAGCTGCGCAGCGGCGGCAACACGGAAGGGTGGCTGCCGCGGGACCTGGTGCTTGCGGGCCTGTTCCTGCTCGCCGGCTGTATTTCGGGCGCGGTCGCCTCAGGCAGCAAGCACAACGCGCCGTCCGGCCGGGACGTTGTCCTCGCCGTGGGTGCCGGCGCACTGGGCGCCCTCGGTGCCTGGGGGACCGGCGTGGCGTGTGGACTCTGGTGGGGAACGCCCGAAGACACCGCGGCCAGTGCCAGTACTGCCTTCTCACTGCGGTCCTTCGCCGTCCTCGCGATCTGGCCGGCCGCCGCCGCACTGACCATCTTCCTGAACACAGTCTTCAGCACACCGGCGCCGGAAGCCGACCCCGGGGCCTGACCCTGCGGCCTGACCACACGGCCGCTCAGCAGCCCCAGAACCGGCAGGCCCGACGTAACAGGCGCGGTACCCGCCGGGGCTGCCCGTAAAATGAAGAGGTGACCCCTTCAGCTGACAGCTCCGTGCCCGCCGCTACTGCGACCCCGGTTCCCGCCGACCTTAACTTCCGCACCGTCGACCTCCGCGGCCAGCGGCTGACCCTCCCGGGGCTCCGCGCCGCGGTGCCCCGGGCACAGGCCGGCACCATGGCTGATGCCGAGCACAAAGTCCTGGACATCATCGACGCCGTCCGCACCCGGGGTTTCGAAGCGCTCGGCGAGCTCGCCCGGACCTTCGACGGCGTGGAGCAGTCGCACCCCCGGGTCCCCGCCGACGCGCTGACGGCAGCCCTGGCCGGCCTCGATCCCGCCGTACGGGCGGCACTGGAAGAGTCCATCAGGCGCGCGCGGCTCTTCGCCAACGCCCAGCGGCCGGCGGACACCGACGTCGAGCTCGGCGAAGGCGCGGTGGTCAGCCAGAAATGGGTCCCCGTGGCGCGCGTGGGCCTCTACGTCCCCGGCGGCCTGGCGGTCTACCCTTCCTCCGTGATCATGAACGTCGTCCCGGCCCTCGCCGCGGGCGTCGAATCCATCGCCCTGGCATCGCCGCCGCAGAAGGACTTCGGCGGGCTCCCGCACCCCACGATCCTGGCCGCGGCGTGCCTGCTCGGAATCGACGAGGTCTACGCGATCGGCGGCGCCCAGGCCATCGCGGCCTTCGCCTACGGCATCCCCGCCGCGGAGAACCAGGCCGGACTGGACCCGGTGGACGTCGTCACCGGCCCGGGCAACGTCTTCGTCGCCACAGCGAAGCGCCTCGTCAAGGGCGTCGTCGGCATCGATTCCGAGGCCGGCACCACCGAGATCGCCATCCTGGCCGACGCCACGGCACAGCCGGACCTGGTCGCGGCTGACCTGATCAGCCAGGCCGAGCACGACCCCAAAGCGGCGTCCGTGCTGATCACGGATTCCGGGGACCTCGCCGCCGCCGTCCGGGTGGAACTGGAGCGCCAGGCGGCAGCGACCAAGCACAGTGCGCGGGTCCGCGAGGCCCTCTCAGGCCCGCAGTCCGGCGTCGTCCTGGTGGACAACCTGGACCAGGGCATTGCGGCGTGCAATGCCTACGCCGCCGAACACCTGGAAATCATGACGGCGGACGCGGCAGGCGTCGCGGGCCGGATCCGCAGCGCCGGGGCGATCTTTGTCGGGGACTACAGCCCCGTCAGCCTCGGCGACTACTGCGCCGGCTCCAACCACGTGCTGCCGACCAGCGGCACCGCAGCGTTCTCCTCGGGGCTGAACGTGACCACGTTCCTGCGCGCCATCCAGGTGGTCAACTACACCCGCGCCGCCCTGGCTGAGGTGAGCGGACACATCGTGAGCCTGTCCGGGGCGGAGGATCTGCCGGCGCACGGCGAGGCAGTCACGGCCCGCTTCCCGCAGGGCGCCTGACCACAACATGTAGTAATTACAGGCTTGTTATTCAGCTACATCCAGTCGTAAACTGATGGCGGGGCCAACCGCTCCGGCGAGTTTCGGGTGGTCGTCTCTGGATGACCTGCAGTTGGCCATCCGTGTGCGACAGGGGAGGAAACGACATGTATTGCCCGTTCTGCCGTAACCCTGATTCGCGGGTGGTGGACAGCCGGATCGCCGACGACGGTTCAGCCATCCGGCGCCGCCGGCAGTGTCCCGAGTGCGGCCGCCGTTTCACCACTGTCGAGACCACCAGCCTCACCGTGATCAAGCGGTCGGGTGTGGGCGAGCCGTTCAGCCGCAGCAAGGTCATCAACGGCGTCCGCAAGGCCTGCCAGGGCCGTCCCGTCACCGAGGATGACCTCGCGATGCTGGCCCAGGAGGTCGAAGAGGCCATCCGTGCCTCCGGCGCCGCGGAAATCGAAGCGCATGAAGTCGGCCTCGCCATCCTCAACCCGCTCCAGCGCCTCGACGAGGTCGCCTACCTGCGCTTCGCGAGCGTCTACCAGGGCTTTGAGTCCCTCGAGGACTTCGAAGCCGCCATTTCGCTGCTCCGGCATGAGGCCGAGACCAAGGGCCGCGAGGGCACGAGCCAGCAGAAGAGCCCGCTCTAGGACTGTTCCAGGGGCGCCGGCTCACAGACTCCGGTGGTGGCAGCTGAGGGGAAGCCGCGGCCACCACCGGCACCACATCAAAAGAGCTATCACTCCGGGTCGTTCCCAGCGTCCAGAACGACCCGGAGTGATAGCTCTTTTCGCTACTTGGCCAGCTTGTGCTTGAGCGCGATCTCGAGGGCTGCGCCGACGATGCCGGCTTCGTTCTTCAGCTCGGCCGGAACGATGGGTGTGCGCAGCTGCAGCCGCGGCAGGTATTCGTCGGCGCGCTTGGAGATGCCGCCGCCGATGATGAACAGTTCCGGGGAGAAGAGGAACTCCACGTGGGACAGGTAGCGCTGCAGCAGCACGCTGTACTCTTCCCAGCTCAGGCCGTCCCGCTCACGGGCCACCGCCGAGGCCTTGCTTTCGGCGTCGAATCCGTCAATTTCCAGGTGTCCGAGTTCGGCGTTGGGGACAAGCTTGCCGTCGAAGATGAAGGCGGAACCGATGCCGGTGCCGAGCGTGATGACCAGCACCGTGCCCTCCACGAATTCGCCGGCGCCGTAGCGTGCCTCCGCGAGGCCGGCGGCGTCGGCGTCGTTGATGACCTCCACGGGCCGGCCCAGGCGGTTGGTCAGCAGGGCGTCGATGTCCATTTCCAGCCAGGACTTGTCCACATTGGCGGCGGAGTGGACCACGCCGTGCTGGATGATGCCGGGGAAGGTGACGCCCACGGGAGAGTCGGGTGCCGGAGCGTCGGGCCGGGCGGACAGCCCGTCGACAACCTGGGCCACGACCTCGGCCACGGACTCGGGGGTCGAAGGCTTCGGGGTGGGGATGCGAATGCGGTCACCGACCAGTTTGCCCTTCTTCAGGTCCACGATGCCGCCCTTGATCCCGGTGCCGCCGATGTCGATGCCGATCAGCGGGGCGTTCTTCTTCGACTTCTCGTTCTTCGGGGCCAATGTGGGTCCGTTCGTGGCAGGGTGCGGGGCAGGAGGGGGGCAGGAGGGTGCGGCCCAGGGCCGACGGGCGAAGACCGGGATCTTCTGGTGGGGCGGAGCTCAGGGGAGCGTCAGGACTTCGGCGCCGGACTCCGTGACAAGCAGGGTGTGCTCGAACTGTGCGGTGCGTTTGCGGTCGCGGGTCACGACGGTCCAGTCATCGGCCCACATGTCCCAGTCCACGGTGCCGAGCGTCAGCATGGGTTCGATCGTGAAGACCATCCCGGCTTCCATGACGGTGTTGTAGGCGGGAGCGGCATCATAGTGCGGGATGATCAGGCCGGTGTGAAAAGCCTCGCCCACGCCGTGGCCGGTGAAATCGCGGACGACGCCGTAGCCGAAGCGCCGGGCGTAGGACTCGATGGTCCGGCCGATCACGTTGATTTCGCGGCCCGGGGCCACGGCGCGGATGGCGCGGTTCAGGGACTCCTGCGTGCGCTCGACGAGCAGCCGGGATTCCTCGTCGACGTCCCCGGCCAGGAAGGTGTAGTTGGTGTCGCCGTGCACGCCGGCTATGAAGGCCGTGATGTCGATGTTGATGATGTCCCCGTCCCGGACGACCGTGCTGTCGGGGATGCCGTGGCAGATGACTTCGTTCAACGACGAGCACAGGGACTTGGGAAAGCCGCGGTAGCCGAGGGTGGACGGATACGCCTGGTGGTCGAGCAGGAACTCGTGGCCCACCCGGTCCAGCTGGTCCGTGGTGACGCCGGGCTGGATATGCCTCCCGACCTCCACGATCGCCTGAGCGGCGATCCGGGAGGCGATCCGGATCTTCTCGATGGTCTCCGCCGATTTGACCTCGGAGCCGGTGAACTTGGCCGGTGCGGGCTTGCCCACGTATTCGGGACGCGGGATCGACGCCGGAACGGGAAGCTGCGGACTGACGGCTCCCGGGACCAGGGTGCCGGTGGGTGCAGTCGAGGCTAGAGAAGGCATACATTGATCATATAAGGCACGGCCGGAGGCAATAAACAACGGCCAAGAAATATCAGCTGAGGAGCATCCATGCCGGAGTACTGGTACAACGTCAACACGCACGAGGTTGAAGAGGACGCCTTGTCCGATTGGAGCCAGCTGATTGGCCCGTACAAGACGCGGGAAGAGGCTGAACACGCCCTTGAGAAGGTCAAGGCCCGCAATGAATCCTGGGAAAAGGGCAACGAGGACGACTAGGGCCGGTCACCACACTGGAGCTGGAGGTCGTGCGGGCAGTCCGCGGCGTGGGCGTCGCTCCCGGGGACTGGACTTTCTCACCCGGTGCGGATGAGTGAGCGCCGCTTGTGGCGGGCCATACTGGGAAAATGCCGACGAGCGATACGCGCACCTTTGGCGTCCGAGTCACCGACCTGGCTAGGCTGGCCGCGGCCTGGGCCGCCTCGACGGCAGCCCTCATCGTCACCGGCGCGCTGCTGCCGGGGTTCTCTGCATCCAGTTGGTGGGACTACGCCGCCGTGGCAGCAGCGGCCGGCGTCGTCGGTCTTGTCCTCCGCCCCGCGCTGGTGGAAATCTCGGCCAGGGCGGGCTGGCTGGCGGTGCTTCTGACCGCTGTTGTCGGTCAAGCCCTAATCATGTATCTCGCAATCCGCCTCGTGCCGGGCATTGAGTCGACGGCGTGGACCGCCCTCGCAGCAACCTGGATCAGTGCCGTCGTGGCCACCCTCATTTCGTGGGCCACCACGGCCGGCACTGATGACGGACTGATCACCTCCCTGGCCGGCAGGGCACGCCGGCAGAACACAGTCACTGACCCGGAGGTTGACGGCGTCCTGTTCGTGCAGCTTGACGGTGTCCCTTTCCCGGTGCTGCAGTGGGCCGTCCAGTCCGGCGCGGTACCGCATATCCGGCGCTGGCTGTCCTCGGGGGATTACACGTGCCGCGAGTGGACTCCGCAACTGCCATGCACCACCCCGGCCAGCCAGATGGGCATTCTGCATGGCACCGTTGACGGGATCCCCGCCTTCCGGTGGTACGACCGGGAGCTCAAACGGGTCCTGGTCGCCAACCGTCCGGCAGACGCCCGGGTGATCGAGGAAAAGCACAGCACCGGGCAAGGTCTGCTTTGCGACGACGGGGTCTCCATCTCGAACCTGTTCACCGGTGACGCACCCCGATCGCTCCTGACGATGAGCCGGGTGGAGGTCCGGCGCGGCTCCACTCAGACGCGCCGTGCGTTCGCCTGGTTCTTCACCTCACCGAACGGGTTCATGCGCAGCTTCACGCGGACCGTGGGGGAGGTCTTCAAGGAGCGGTGGCAGGCCCGACGGCAGGTCAAGCGTGACTTCGACCCCCGGGTGCACCGGGACTGGACCTTCGCCCTGCTCCGGGCAGTGACCAACAGCCTCCTTCGTGACCTGAACACGGCTCTGGTGGCCGAGGAATTGCGTCTCGGCACAAAGTGCATCTACGTCGACTATGTGGACTACGACGAGATCGCCCACCACGCAGGCGTATTCCGGCCTGAGTCGCTCGCCGCCCTGGATGGCCTGGACCGAACGCTGGGATCTCTGGCCCGGCTGGCCGGTTCCGCTCCCCGCCGCTACCGGCTGGTCGTCCTCTCGGACCACGGCCAGTCCCAGGGCACTCCCTTCGCCGACCGCTACGGACAGACGCTCGGTGATCTGTGTGCCGAACTCATGCAGGAACACGTTCAGACTGTGGACGCGTCCGTCGAAGGGCTGGGTCGCGCCGACTCCATTGCCGGCGACATCGCGGCCGGGGGGATGACCGGAAAGCTCGCCGCCCGCGCCAACGTGGGGCTGACCAAGGCACAGCAGACACCGGATCCCGGCAACGCCGCCGAGGATCCGGTGGTCGTGCTGGGCTCGGGCAACCTGGGCCTGGTCTACGTGCGGGGCGACCGGCGCTGGACGCTCGAGGGCCTCGAGACGAAGTGGCCTGCCCTGGTCCCCGGCCTGGCAGGACATCCCGGGATCGGGTTCGTCGCCGGCATCGATGAAGCCGGCCGGGAATGGGCGATCGGGAGCGGCGGTCGCCTCAACCTGACGAGCGGGGCGGTGGAGGGCACTGACCCGTTGGCAGGCTTCGGGTCGCACGCGGCGCGGGTGCTCCGACGTGCGCTGATGGACCCCGAGGCGCCGGATCTTTACGTCAACAGCATGGTCGATCCGGTGACCAACGACGTCGCGGCCTTCGAGGGCCTGGTCGGATCCCATGGGGGCCTCGGCGGCTGGCAGGACCGCGCCGTACTCCTCGGTCCCGCCGATCTCATGGCCGGTCTTCCCGAGCGGATCGAGGGTGCCGATGAGCTCCACCGGGTGTTGGTGGCGATGCTCGAGGCCTGTGGCCAGCGCGCCACGACGGCGTTCCCGCGGTGAGTCACGCGGTGCGCAACCAGCGGTGAGTGACAGGACCATTGCGGTGGGCCTGGCGCGCAGGCCAGGGCACGGACCCCCGGATCACCCTGGCGCGACCCATGACTGGCCGGGGGAGAGGACGACGGCCGTGCAGCCGGGAGCCTGCTCGGCCACGGCGTCCGCAAACCGGAGCCCGGGCAGCTCGAGCCAGCTCCGTGCAAAGTGTGTGACGAAGGGCGGGTGCAGCGTTCCCCAGTGCACCGGCAGGGCGAACCGCGCGCCGCTCAGTGCGACTGCCCGGGCGGCGGTCTCGGGGGACAGGTGTCCTGCAGAGAGCCGCGGTCCCCACCCCCAGACCGGCACCACGGCGATATCGATGGGGCCGCCCGCCATGGCGGGAAGCCCGGCCATCTCCGGAAACAACCCCGTGTCACCCGCGATCCATGCGGTCCCCGACGGACCGCGGACCAGTTGGCCATGGGCGTCGTTGGGACGGTGCGGCATCGGGCGGTGATGATGCTCCGCAGGGACCTGGCGTATCTCGACGCCGCGGCCGACCGGGGTCCAGCCGTCCCCCAGGGCGACGGTGTTCAGCAATGTGCGACCGCGCAGCCACGCGGCGTTCGCCGGGGCACTCATCAGGGTAGACCCGGGGAGCATACGGAGGGAGCGCAGCTCGGCGTGGTCGTGGTGCAGGTGGGAGAGGAGCACGACGTCGGGCCGGCTCCACGACGCCGGGTCCGGACGGGGTGCCAGCCGCCGCAGCAGCCCGGCATGAGGGCGAAGCAGTGGGTCAGTCAGGACCCGAACCCCGTCGAGATCCAGGACCACCGAGGAGTGACCCAGCCAGGTGAGTCTCATGCCGGGACCTGCGTCATTCCGTCTCGTCCTCCACGACGGCGATCGCGAATCCAGGCGCTTCGGTGATGTTGATCGCAGCCGACATCGTCCGGGCCGTTCCTATGATGGGGGCCACGGCCACGAGCACGTTTTGAACATCCTTGGCCGTAACCCCTGACTCGACCGCGGGGCCCATATGGGCAAGGTAGGAGATGGGCCGGGCATCGACGGCGGCCAGGGCGGCGATGCGAATCATCAGCAGCGCATCAGCCGGCAGGCCGGAGCGTCCCAGGGCGGCGTCAGTAATGGCGCCGATGGTCTCCAGAACCGGGTTCTCACTCTGAGCGGACATAGTCGATCTCCTTCACGAGGGTTGTCATGGCAGCCCCAGGTGGGGCTGGCCGGTCATGCACCGCAATGAGAGCGCCCCGCCCCGGGCGAAGCCCGTCATCTCCGGTCAGGCCATGGCCTTTGCCTTGAGGGAATCAAACTCGGTCTGGCTGATTGCTCCGGAGTCGAGCAGGGTCTTGGCATCGGCGATCTGGCTGGCCGGGCTGGCCGACTTGCCTGCCACCTGCTGGATGTACTCCTGCTGGGCGGCCTGTTGTTCGGCCAGGGCGGCCATCTGCCGCTCGGTCATGCTGCGGCCCCGGGCGATCAGATAGATGATTGCGCCAAGCCAGGGCACGAAGACCAGCAGCATCACCCAGCCGGCTTTACCCCAGCCGCTCATGGTGCGGTCACCGAACAAGTCAAACAGGCAGCGGAACCAGATCATCAGGGCGGAGATCCAGATGAAGAACCAGAAGCTCCACAGCAGGATGTCCCAGAAGTCAGTCGAAATCGAGTACATGGCTACTCCTCCACTAGTGCCCGCCGGTGTCTGGCCCGTCGCGTCTCACACGAATCCGTTGGGGACGGCGGAACATTTGCTGGGACCTGATGCAGGCCCTTAAGGCCAGCCTGCCCGGACGGGCGGAACACCGCATCGTTCGTTAAGGATGAGGTGGCCCCGCAAACCCGCGGCGGCGCAATGGCAGGTCAGCCTGCGGCGGCCGCCTAAAAGGAGTGCTCGGGGCCGGGGAACTGGCCGGAGCGCACGTCCTCGCCGTAGGCCTTCGCGGCGTCGCTGAGTGAGGTGCGCAGGTCCGCGTACTGCTTGACGAACTTGGCCATCCTGCCGCCACGCAGGCCCGCCATGTCCTGCCACACCAGCACCTGGCCGGTGGTCGCGTTGCCGGCGCCGATGCCGATGGTGGGCACGCCGACGGCGGCGTCCACGGCAGCCGCCGTCGACGCCGGAACCATTTCCATCAGGACGCAGAACGCGCCTGCGTCGGCGAGGGCGACGGCGTCGTCGATCAGCCGCTGGGCGTCGTCGCCGCGGCCCTGCACCCGGTAGCCGCCGAGGGCGTGCTCGCTTTGCGGGGTGAAACCGATATGCGCCATCACCGGAATACCGGCCTGGACCATGGCCCGGACGGTCTCGGCATAGAACTTCCCGCCCTCGATCTTGACCGCATGGGCGAGTCCTTCCTTGAGGAACCGGACGCCGGTGGCCACCGCCTGCTGGGCGGAGACCTCGTAGCTGCCAAAGGGAAGGTCAGCCACGACGAGGGCGCGTTTGGCCGATCGGGTGACGGCGCGGCACAGGGGGAGCAGTTCATCCACGGTGACCGGCAGGCTGGTTTCGTTGCCGAAGACATTGTTGGAGGCAGAGTCGCCCACGAGGAGGACCTCGATGCCGGCCTGGTCGAAGATTTCCGCCGTGTACTGGTCGTACGCGGTCAGCATGGCAAAGCGCTCACCGCTGAGCTTGGCCTGATGCAGATGGTGGGTGCGGATCTTCGCCACCGGCTTCCGGGCGCTGGGTTCCGCCGTCGAGCCCGCCGTCGAGCCCGCGGCCGGGCCGGCGCCATAGGGGGCGGCTAGTTCTGCGGGCATGCTGGAATCGGGGCTTGTGCTTGAGGCCATGGCACGAGCGTAGTGCGATACCGCGCGTCCTAGCCAACGGCCTCCAGCCAGTGGGCGCGTGAATCACATCACACGGTCGCCGGAAGGGCGACCTGGGGCGGGCCGGGAGCGTCGAATTCGGGGCTCCCGGTGTCAAACGCTGTGTTACGCGGGGCAGCCGGGCCAGCAATCGGTTGCAATGATTAGTAAAGTGAACGGTGAGCAGCTGCGGGATCCATGCACGACGGGCCTGGGGCACGGACGAAAGAACCGGAAAGAGGCCAGTATGGACCGCCAGCAAGAGTTTGTCCTGCGGACGATCGAAGAGCGCGACGTACGGTTTGTGCGGCTGTGGTTCACCGACGTCGTGGGATCGCTGAAGTCCGTGGCGCTGGCCCCGGCCGAAGTGGAAGGTGCGTTCGAGGAGGGCCTGGGCTTCGACGGCTCCGCCATCGAGGGCCTTGCCCGCGTTTTCGAATCTGACATGCTGGCCCAGCCGGACCCCGCCACCTTCCAGATCCTGCCCTGGCGCGGCGAGACGGAAGCGACGTCCCGGATGTTCTGCGACATCCTGACTCCCGACGGCGAACCGTCCGCTGCTGATCCGCGCAACGTCCTCAAGCGCAACCTGGCCAAGGCCGCGGACATGGGCTTCACCTGCTACACGCACCCCGAAATCGAGTTCTACCTGCTCAAGTCCCAGCACCCGGGTCCGGACGGTGCCCCCGTCCCGGTGGATGAGGGCGGCTACTTCGACCACGTCCCGGGCGGTGTGGCGCAGGATTTCCGCCGCACGGCCGTGACCATGCTGGAATCGGTCGGCATCTCCGTTGAGTTCAGCCACCACGAGGCCGGCCCCGGCCAGAACGAGATCGACCTGCGCTACGCGGATGCCCTGCAGACCGCGGACAACATCATGACGTTCCGCACGGTGATCAAAGAGGTTGCGCTCCAGCAGGGCACGTACGCCACCTTCATGCCGAAACCGTTCACGGACCACCCGGGATCCGGCATGCACACCCACTTCTCGCTCTTCGAAGGTGACACAAATGCCTTCTACGAGGCAGGAGCGGAGTTCCAGCTGTCGGAGACGGCCCGGCAGTTCATCGCCGGCATTCTTAAGCACGCCCCGGAATTCACCGCGGTCACCAACCAGTTCGTGAACTCCTACAAGCGGCTCTGGGGCGGGGGAGAAGCACCCAGCTACCTCAGCTGGGGCCACAACAACCGCTCCGCCCTGGTCCGCGTTCCGCTGTACAAGCCCGGCAAGGGCCAGTCCGCGCGGATCGAGTACCGCGGCATCGACTCGGCAGCCAACCCCTACCTCGCCTACGCCGTGCTGCTGGGCGCCGGGCTCAAGGGCATCGAGGAGGGCTACCAGCTTCCCGCCGCCGCCGAGGACGACATCTGGTCGCTGAGCTCGGCCGAGCGCCGTGCGATGGGCCACGACCCGCTCCCGGCCAGCCTGCACGAGGCCGTCCGCTCGATGGAGGACTCCGAACTCATGCCGCAGATCCTGGGTGAGCAGGTGTTCGAAAACTTCCTTCGCAACAAGCGTGCCGAGTGGCAGGACTACCGTCTCCAGGTCACGCCCTACGAGCTGCAACGCAACCTCGGCATCCTCTAGGCGGCCCCGGTGAGCCTGGCACGACGCCTCATTGCCGCCGGTTTCAGCGACCTGGAGAACGGCGCACGCTGGCTGGCCGCCCCGGAACTGGAGGGCCTGGATCAGGACATCCTCCTCTCCGGGCTGCAGCTGGCCGCGAACCCCGATACGGCGCTGCAGTCGCTGGTCCGGCTGATCGAAAAGCACCCGGACCTGCGGAAGCTGGCGGTCGCGGAAACGGAACGCAGCGAACCCCTGTACCGGGTGCTGGGCGCCTCTGAAGCGCTGGGTGAGTTCCTGATCCGCCACCCTGAGCACCTTGATGCCTTCGAGGTGACCGCCAGCCCGGAACCGCGGGCCGCGGACGCCGCAGAACTGCGCGCCCGGCTGCTTCGTTCCGTGCATGCCGATCCGAAATCCGCCCGACCGGTCGCGGCGGTGACCGGGCAGGAAGGCTACGTGGCGCTCCGCACGGAGTACCGGCGCGGCCTCGTCGAGCTCGCCGTCAAGGACCTGTGCGCCGCCGATCCGCTGGACTTCATGCCCGCCGCCGGCGCGGAACTGGCGGATCTCGCCGGCGCCGCGATCGAGGCTGCCCTGGCCGTCTCGCGGGCCGAGGCTGCCGAGCACTTCAGCGCCGCCGAGGTGGCCGACGTCGCGCTGGCGGTCATCGGCATGGGCAAGTGCGGTGCCCGCGAACTCAACTACATTTCCGACGTCGACGTGATCTACGTGATCGAGTCCGGCGAGCTCGACGATTCGCGCGCCAACACCATCGGCACGGCCCTGGCCTCCGGCATTTCCCGGGCCATCATGTCAATCGGCCGCGAACCCGGGCTGTGGGAAGTGGACGCCAACCTGCGCCCGGAGGGCAAGTCCGGGCCGCTGGTCAGGACCCTGGCCTCGCACGAGAGCTACTACGCCCGCTGGGCCGAGAGCTGGGAATTCCAGGCCCTGCTCAAGGCCCGGACCATCGCCGGGGACACCGGGCTCGGCGCCCGCTACGAAGCCGCCGTCGCGCCGCTGATCTGGTCCTCCGCGGGCCGGGAAGGGTTCGTGGAGTCCGTCCGCTCGATGCGCCGCCGCGTCACCGAACACATCCCCGCCGAGGAGGAGCAGCGGCAGATCAAGCTGGGCCGGGGAGGCCTGCGCGACGTCGAATTCACCGTCCAGCTGCTGCAGCTGGTGCACGGCAAAGCCGACGAGACGCTGCGCTGCCGCGACACCACCTCGGCCATCGCCGCGTTGTCCGCGGGCGGATACATCGGCCGCTCCGATGCTGCCGAGTTCGACCGCGACTACCGCTACCTCCGGCTGCTCGAACACCGCGTCCAGCTCTTCCAGATGCGCCGTACCCACCTCATGCCGGTCAAGGAAGCCACGCTGCGGGCCCTCGGCAAGTCCGTGCTCGGGCCCTTCTCCAGCGAACGGCCCAAACCCGACGCCCTGGTCGAGGCCTGGCGCAAGACCAAACGCTCCGTCCGTGAGCTGCACGAACGCATCTTTTACCGCCCGCTGCTCAACACTGCGGCGGCGCTCAGCAGCGAGGAAGCCAGGCTTAGCCCGGAAGCTGCGCAGGGGCGACTCGCCGCCCTGGGCTACCTCGATCCGTCCGGCGCCATGCGCCACATCGAAGCCCTCACCGGCGGAGTCAGCCGGCGCGCCGCGCTTCAGCGCCAGCTCCTGCCGGTCCTGCTCGGATGGTTCGCGGAGGGCGTGGACCCCGACGCCGGCCTGCTGGCCTTCCGGCGGGTCAGCGAAGCACTCGGCACCACACACTGGTATCTGGGCTTGCTCCGGGACTCGACGGCGGCGGCCGAGCGGCTCTGCCATGTGCTGTCCAACTCCCGCCTGATCGCCGACCTGCTGGAAGTCTCACCCGAATCCGTGGCCTGGCTGGGCTCGGACAAGGATCTGGTGCCGTTAACCTTCGAGGCGCAGTGGCTTGAGATCGCCTCGAAGATGTCCCGGCACGCGGAGCCCGAAAGCGCGATGCGCCTCATCCGGCTGATCCGGCGCCGCGAGATCCTGCGGATTGCGATCGCGGACAGCGCGGGTCTGCTGGACCAGGACCAGGTCGGGGCGGCGCTGGCCGACACTGACCGGGCCGCGGTATTGGGCGCACTGCGTGTTGCGGAAACCGTGGTCACCGCAGACGAGGCGCTCAAGACCCATGTGCTGGTGGTCGCCATGGGGCGGCAGGGCGGCCGGGAGATCGGCTACGGCTCGGACGCGGACGTCATGTACGTGCACCGCGGGCTTCCCGGAGTCCCGGAGGATGAGGCCCAGCAGCAGGCCCTGCAGATCGTCAGCAGGCTCTCCAACCTGCTGACCCAGCCGCTCAAGCCCGCCATCCTCGCCGAGCGTGTGCTGATGGTGGACGCCGACCTGCGGCCGGAGGGCAAGAGCGGGCCGATGGTGCGGTCGCTGGAGTCCTACGCCGAGTATTACCGCCGGTGGTCGCTCGTGTGGGAGGCGCAGGCGCTGCTGCGTGCCCGCCCGATGGCCGGCGACGACGGGCTGGCCGCCGGGTTCGTGGCGCTGATCAACACGATCCGCTACCCCGAGTCGCTCTCCGAGCAGGACACGCGCGAGGTCCGGCGCGTCAAGGCCCGGGTGGAAGCGGAGCGGCTGCCCCGCGGCGCGGATCCGGCCCGGCACCTGAAGCTGGGCCGCGGGGGCCTGAGCGACGTCGAATGGCTTGCCCAGCTGCTCCAGCTGCAGCATGCCGGAGCGCACCCCGGGCTGCGGACCACCTCCACCGTCGAGGCGCTCGAGGCGGCCGCCGCCGTAGGGCTCCTCGACGCAGGGGACGTGGTGATCCTGCTCCGCGCCTGGCGGCTGGCGAGCCGGATCCGGTCGGCCAACGTGATCTGGACCGGCCGGGCCTCGGATGTGCTGCCGTCCTCCCGCCGGGACCTGGAGGCGGTGGCCCGCTGGTGCGGCTACGGGCTGGGCAACGCCGCGGCCCTCGAGGAGGACTACCTGCGGCTCAGCCGCCGGGCCCGCAGCGTGTTCGAGCGGGTTTTCTACGGCCAGTAACGTTGTCCGCCGGGGTCAGGCAGTGCCCGTCAGGGGCTGGCACAGGCCTGGCGCCGGTGCTACTTTTGGGCCATGGCCAAGCAAATGTTCCTGAATCTCCCCGTGCGGGACCTCGACACATCGGTCGGATTCTTCACCGCGCTGGGGTTTTCCTTCAATCCCGACTTCACTGATGAGAACGCCACCTGCATGATCATCAACGAGGACGCGTTTGTGATGCTGCTGGTGGAGAACTACTTCAAGACCTTCACGTCCAAACCCGTCGCTGACGCCCGCAGCACGACCGAGGCGATCATGTCCTTTTCCCTGGACAGCCGCGAAGCTGTGGACGAACTGGTCAGGACGGCCCTCACCGCCGGCGGGACCCCGTCCGAGGAAGCCCAGGACTACGGCTTTATGTACACCCACAGCTTCCAGGACCCGGACGGCCATCTGTGGGAAGTTTTCTGGATGGACCCGGCCGGACCGCCCAAGGACGCGGCACTCTGAGCTGACCGAGGCACCGGAGGCGGGCGCCCGCCCGCGTGGGTAGGCTTCTTACATGGCTGAACACGTGTGGCTGCTGCCGCTGAAGGACCTCGACGACGACGCGCGCGCCATCAAGCTGGGGGAGATTGCCGAACTCGACGTCGCAGCAGACCAGCGGAGGTTCGTCGGCGAGCCGCTGCGGATGGTCCTGATCGGGCTGGAAGAGGACTCCCGGCACCCCCTTGCGATAGATGCTAACGGATCCGCTGTCGGGGTCCTGACGCTGCAGACCGGAGCCGCGACCCTGGCCGGCTGGGCGGATGACGACTCGGTCTGGCTGCTGCGTGGTTTCCTGATCGACCGCAGGCAGCAGGGCAAGGGCCTGGGCACGCTGGCAGCGGAGGCCGCCGTGCGGGCCGCCGGGAAAATGACGGCAGCCCTCGGCGGCGGTCAGGCCGGCGTCGTGCTCTCGGTCAACGAACAAAACCCCGCCGGGCAGGCAGCCTACCGGAAGGCCGGGTTCGAAGACCGCGGCCAGTATCTGGGCGGCGACGCCGGCCCGCAGCGGACCCTGTACCGGCCGTTCTGATCCGCCGTTCTGATCCGCCGTTCTGATCCGCCGGGGCAGTACGGGATGCGCTGCACCGGACTGCGGGCGGCAATAGCTTAAAGCGAAGCGGCCCCCACCGGGAGGTGGGGGCCGCTTCGTGCAATCCCTTAAGGGACAGCCTTCGGTTAGACGCCGTAGTACAGCTCAAATTCGTACGGGTTCGGGCGCAGCGAGAGCGGACGGATCTCGTTCTCGTACTTGTACTCGATCCAGGTGTCGATCAGGTCCTGGGTGAAGACGCCGCCGGCCTGGAGGAACTCGTTGTCCTCGGCCAGGGCATCCAGGGCCTCTTCGAGCGTGCCGGGAGCCTTGGGGATGTCCTTGGCTTCCTCGGCGGGGAGCTCGTAGAGGTCCTTGTCGATCGGAGCGGGCGGTTCGATGCGGTTGCGGATGCCGTCAATGCCGGCCATCAGCTGGGCAGCGAAGGCCAGGTACGGGTTGGAGGAGGGGTCCGGAGCGCGGAACTCAAGGCGCTTGGCCTTCGGGTTGGAACCCGTGATGGGGATGCGGATACCGGCGGAGCGGTTGCCCTGCGAGTAGACCATGTTGACCGGAGCTTCGAAGCCCTTGACCAGGCGGCGGTAAGAGTTCACCGTCGGGTTGGTGAACGCCAGCACGGCGGAGGAGTGCTTCAGCAGGCCCCCGATGTACCAGCGTGCCAGGTCGGACAGCCCCGCGTAGCCCTTTTCGTCGTAGAACAGCGGCTCGCCACCGTTCCACAGCGACTGGTGGCAGTGCATGCCCGAGCCGTTGTCACCGAAGACCGGCTTCGGCATGAAGGTGACCGACTTGCCCCAGGCATCGGCGGTGTTCTTGACGACATACTTGAACTTCTGCAGGTCATCAGCCGCGTGGGTCAGCGTGGTGAACTTGTAGTTGATCTCAGCCTGGCCGGCGGAACCGACTTCGTGGTGGCTGCGCTCGACCTCAAGGCCGGCCTCGTCCAAAGCGACGCACATGGCGTCGCGCAGGTCCGCCTGCTTGTCGGTGGGGGAGACCGGGAAGTAGCCGCCCTTGACCGGGGTCTTGTAGCCGAGGTTTCCGCCCTCTTCTTCGCGGCCGGTGTTCCAGTGCGCTTCCTCGGAATCGATCTTGTAGAAGCTGCCCTGCGGGGAGGACTGGTACTGCACGTTGTCGAAGACGAAGAACTCGGCCTCGGATGCAAAGAATGCCGTGTCGGCGATGCCGGTGGACGCCAGGTAGGCCTCGGCCTTCTCGGCCACGCCGCGCGGATCGCGGTGGTACGGGTCACCGGTGCGCGGGTTCACGATCGAGAAGTTCAGCGCGAGGGTCTTCTCCATGCGGAACGTGTCGAGGAACGCCGTCGTGACGTCCGGAATGAGCTGCATGTCCGACTCGGCGATGCCCTGGAAACCCCGGATCGACGATCCGTCGAAGAGTTGGCCGTTGACGAAGAAGTCCGCGTCAACGCTCTTGGCGGGCACGTTGAAGTGCTGCTGAATGCCAGGGAGATCGGTGAAGCGAATATCGACGAACTTAACGTCTTCGTCTTTGATGAACTTGAGGACTTCGTCCGCAGTCTTGAACATCTAGGCTCCTTATACATATGAAAGATCTGGCCGTCAGGCCGTGTGGTCCAGCGCAGTCCGGCAGCGGAGAAAACACAAAGGTCTCCCCACTCCTATGCCGCTAGCAACTGTTACCACCCTAGGGACACGGGATTTCCCCGCTGTGTCCGCTTTGTTTCCGGCAGGTTACAGAACGCCCTGACAGGTAAACGGTAGTCGCTGTCCACAACGTGGCCTATCCGTGACCAGAGTGTGGCCCCGGAATGTCCACACTCTGAACAGCGCCGGGAGGCATCCATTGCCGATAGTCTTGGAGGGTGGTTGATCGTAAAGACATAGGTTCATGGCTCAGCGGGCCGGACACGTCCGGCATTTCGAAGTACCCGGGGGAGCGGCTTGGCCTGCCCGAGTCCGGACCGGGATCCATTGCCCGTGCCGGCCGGCGCATCGTCGCCATCTGCGTGGACTGGGCCATCGCGCTGATGATCAGCAACTACGCCTTCGCCGGCGATCCCTGGGCGACCCTGGCCGTGTTCGCGGCCGAGCAGGCGCTGCTGGTCGGCACCCTCGGCTACAGCATCGGCCACCGCATTGTGGGGATCCACGTCGTCCGGCTCGGCGGCGGCCCCGCCGGCCCCGTGCCGGCACTGGTCCGCAGCCTCCTGCTGTGCCTCGTCATCCCCGCCGTCATCTTCGATCCGGACCACCGCGGGCTCCACGACAAGGCGATGAACACCGTCCTGATCCGCATGTAGCTTCCGCATGACGGCAGCCGTGGCCAGCCCGGCTGCCAGGATGCGCCGCAACCTCGTCCGTTTGCCACGGATGGCCGCTAAACCTCCCGGTACAGCGGCCATTTGCGTCACCCCGGTGGACGCCGTGCCGGTTCTTGTGCACCTCGCGGGGCGGAACCCCGAGCGTAACCGGTGCTAGACCCCGGCGGTCTCGCCGGCCGGCTCCTGCGCAGGCTGCGCAGCATACTGTCCGTCCTTGGCCGTCAGGTAGCCGTGGCGGCCTGCCCAGCGCTCAAACCAGACCGTGGCGAACGGGAAGACCGCCGAAATCCCCGCGAACAGGGCCACCCGGAACGGCCAGCGCTGCATGCCCCACAAGCTCAGTGCTGCTATCCCGTAGCCGATGAACAACGCGCCGTGGATCGGGCCCGCGATCTCCACCCCGAGCTCCGTGGTCCGGGTGACCCACTTGAGGAACATTCCGACCAAGAGGGCGGCCCAGCTGAAGCCCTCGGCGATGGCCAGGACCCGGAAGATGCGGATCACGGCAGAAGTGGATGGGAGTTTCATGGCGGAGTCTCCGGGTTCTGTCCCGAGGGGACGATATGAGCTGGGCAAAGGAAACGCCCCGGCTGCGGCCTGAAAGGCGGGTGCCGGGGCGTTCCTGCGGTCAGGCGTGTGGCCTAGCGTCCGCGGGCCGCCTTGCGGTCCGGGCGGGCCTTGTAGGGATCGATGCCCTTGGGGATGGGGAGGCGGCTTCCGAGCGAGGAGATGCGCTTGGAAACCGTGCTGACCTCGAGCTTGGTCAGTTCGTTCTTCATTTTGGTCATCTTCTTGGAGACCTGGCTGATGGGAACCTGTCCCTCGCCCCGGCCGCTTTCAATCACGTGGATGGTGACGTTCGGCAGGATGCGGGCGAGCCGCTTGCGTTCGGCGTCGAGCAGCGGCTTCACCCGGTGGCTGGGGCCCTCGCTGACCAGGACAACGCCGGGACGGCCGATGGCACGGAAAACGGCGTCCTGGGTGCGGGGGTTTACCGCGACGGGCTGCTCTTCGACGATCCAGCCGCGCTTGAGTGTGCCCAGCGCAGCGCCCGAGGCTCCGGGCTGGTTCTCAATCCGGGCGAAGGCGGCCCGCTCGGCGCGGCGGGACAGAATCAGCGTGGCCGCGAGAACACCCAGCGGGAGACCGATGATCAGGCCCGTGATCCAGTTATCCAGCAGGAATCCGATGACGAAGCTGACAGCCACGACACCGAGGAACGCCAGCAGCATAAGCCAGGGGACCATCGGATCGTGCCGGCGGGTCATCTGGAAGACTTCGCGGATCTGCTTCAGACGGCTCGGCTTCTTGACCTTGGCCACCTTGGGCTTTCGGGAAAAGAGACCGCGCTTCGGAGCGTCAGAAGCCGGAGTGGAGTTGCTGGAATCAGGGGAATTCGCCATAGTGCCTTAATTCTACGTGATGGACCGCGAAGGGCCGGACGCCGGATTCCTCCGGTGCCGGCCCTTCGCGGCAATCGTTACAACGGGGTTCAGGAGCGCGCCGCGAGCAGCGAACTGGCTTCCTGGCGCGTGCTGCCCGAGCTTTCGATGTGGGCGAGCTGGGCGGGGATTTCCCAGCCTTTCTTGCGCATCGCGGTGGCCCAGAGCCGGCCCGCGCGGTAGGACGAACGCACCAGCGGACCGCTCATGACACCGAGGAAACCGATCTCGTCGGCTTCGTGCTGCAGGTCCACGAACTCCTGCGGCTTGACCCAGCGGTCAACCGGCAGGTGCCGCTCGCTCGGGCGCAGGTACTGGGTGATGGTGATCAGGTCGCAGCCGGCGTCGTGCAGGTCCCGGAGCGCCTCGGAGATTTCCTCGCGGGTCTCGCCCATGCCCAGGATCAGGTTGGACTTCGTGACCATACCGAGGTTGCGGCCCTGCGTGATGACATCCAGCGACCGCTCATAGCGGAAGGCCGGACGGATGCGCTTGAAGATCCGCGGGACGGTCTCGACGTTGTGCGCGAACACCTCAGGCTTGGATTCGCAGATCGCTTCGATGTGTTCCGGCTTGCCGGAGAAGTCGGGAATCAGGAGCTCGACGCCGGTGCCCGGGTTGAGTTCGTGGATCTTGCGGACCGTTTCGGCGTAGAGCCAGACACCCTCGTCGGCCAGGTCATCGCGGGCCACACCGGTGACGGTGGCGTAACGGAGCTGCATCGCCTGGACCGAGCGTGCCACCTTCGTGGGTTCGAAGACGTCCACGGGGGAGGGCTTGCCGGTGTCGATCTGGCAGAAATCGCAACGCCGGGTGCATTCGGAGCCGCCGATCAGGAAGGTGGCTTCCTTGTCTTCCCAGCATTCGAAAATATTGGGGCAGCCAGCCTCTTCACACACGGTGTGGAGGCCTTCCTTTTTGACGAGTTTCTTGAGCTGCACGAACTCCGGACCCATCTGGACCTTCGCCTTGATCCATTCAGGCTTGCGTTCCACCGGGGTGGCCGCATTGCGCTGCTCGATACGCAGCATTTTCCGGCCTTCTGGTGCCAGGGTCACAGTAGAGCTCCTTCATGGGTTGCAACTAGCGCTTCTTCATTGTTGCGCAGTTCTTCAATAATCCGCGACACGAGGTTGGCGGGGGTGACGTCCCGGCCCGTCTCCTGCGAGATGGTGGTGACGCCGGCGTCGGTGATGCCGCAGGCGATGATCTGGGCGTACGGCCCAAGGTCGTTGTTGCAGTTGATCGCGAAGCCGTGCATGGTGACGCCCTCGTGGACGCGGATGCCGATCGCGGCAATCTTGCGCGCCGGGCCCTTCTGGTCCTGGTCGATCCAGACGCCGGCACGGCCCTTGATCCGGACCGCCTCGATGCCGTAGTCGGCCAGCACAGCGATGATAACGGCTTCCAGCCGCTCCACGTAGTCGCGGATCCCCGCCGGGTTCCTGAGCTTGATGATGGGGTAGCCGACCAGCTGTCCGGGGCCGTGCCAGGTGAGCTTGCCGCCACGGTCCACCGGGACCACGGGAGTGCCGTCAAAGGGGCGTTCGTGGTCTTCGGTGCGCTTGCCCGCCGTGTAGACGGCGGCGTGTTCCAGCAGCAGGACCGTGCTGGGGGCGGCGCCGGCGAGGACCCTCTTATGGAGTCCGCGCTGGATATCCCAGCCGCGCGTGTAATCGACGAATTCCGGGTCGAACCCCAGCCGGGAGAACTCAAGAGTCATGGCATCCAGCTTAGACCCCGGCTGTCGCAGCGGCTGATTCTGTGGCAAAGCTCTCACCGCCTGTGGATAACTTCTGCGGGATTCCGTGGGATCCGCTATTCCTTGGTTATGGATGATCACGCACCCTCCGGCACCGCCGGGCCCGAGGTTCCCGGATACGACGTCGGCCGCTGCCTCGGGTACGGCGGCGGCGCCACTGTCTGGCTGGTGACCGAACAGTCGACCGGCCGCGAGTACGCCTTGAAGTGTTTCGTTGCAAGCGACGGCACCGACCGCGGCGAAGCGGAGGAAGCGATCCGGCGCGAGGTGCAGATCCTGTCCACGCTCGACCACGACCATCTGGTGCAGGCCCGCGCGGTGTTCCGCCTGTCAGGAGGCCACTGGCGTGCCGCCACCGGCACCGGCACCGGTGGCGGCGAACGCGACGGTGGCTTTGACGGGCCGCGGGCCGGGAGCCTCGGGCTGATTATGGATTACGCCGCGGGCGGCTCGCTGGGCCAGCTCCTGGCCGGCAGGGGGAGCCTGGGGCCGGGGGAAACCGTGACCGTCCTGACGCCGATCGCCCAGGCCCTCGCCTACCTGCACGGTCACGGCTTCACCCACGGCGACGTCTCGCCCGGGAATGTACTGTTCACCGCCCACGGCAAACCGCTTCTGGCCGATCTGGGCGTGGCCCGCATGGTGGCTGACGCCACGGCGGTGCCCGACGCCGGTACCGAGGGCTTCCGGGATCCGGCGCCAGTGGACGCCGTCCGGGCCGGGCTGCAACCGGAACGCGATGTGTATTCGCTGGCGGCCCTGGGCTGGTACTGCCTGACCGGGCGCGCGCCCGAGCCGGGCGCGCAGCGGCCGCCGCTGCCGCTGCTGGTTCCCGGGATTCCGCCTGAACTGGCTGCAGCGCTGGAATCCGGACTTCACGAGGACCGCAGGCTCCGGCCCTCTGCCGCCGAGCTGGCCTCCGCCGTTCATCGCAGCGCAGGGGCTGCACCGGTGGACCTCTCGGTGTCGGTCCACCCGACGGTCATTCCGCAGCTGCTGACCCGGCGCACCCTGCCCGGCACGGCACGGGAGCGCCGGGTCGAGAAACTCCGGTCCCTGCCGGGCCGGTTCCGCAAGCCGCGCGCGGACGCCCCCCTGCCAGGCTCCGCACCGCCTGCTGCCGGGGTTCGCCTTTCCGGCCGTCCGGGCGCCGGGCGCGGGGCAGCCGGCCTGTCCGCGCGCCACCCTTCCCGCGGGGGCACCACGGGCCGGCGCTCCTTCCGGACCGGTTCCGACCGGCCTTCTGCCTCCCGCCCGGTACGGCCTTACCGCCGGGGCATCCGAACGGTGGCCGGGGGCCTGGCCCTCATGGCTGTCGTTGCCGCCGCATGGGGGTTCGCCCGGGCCGGGTTCCCGGCGTCGTTCCCGGGATTTTCCGTCAACGACGCCGGGTCCGTCAGGGAGTCCGCCCCGGCGCCCGCGCCGCCGGCTCCTGGCGGCACGGCCGCGGCTGCCGCGGCCCTTCCGCCCGGGCTGCAGGCACAGCTCGCGTCGCCGGACCCCGGTGAAGCGGTCCACGGACTGGCCCGGCTCCGCTCCCTGGCGTTCAGCTCGGGGGACTTCGGCCTGCTGGATCAGGTCAACGTCCCGGCGTCGGCGGCAGCCGAGGCGGACGGACGGATCAGCGCCAGACTTAAGGATTCGGGCCTGGTGCTGGCGGGATTCACAACCCTCCTGACCCGCGTGTCCCATGACGTGGCACAGACGGGTGACAGCGGCCCGTCCCTGGCCGTCGTGGCCGTCACCGCGAGCACCTCCGCCTACCAGGAACGTGACGCCAGCGGGGCGGTGGTGGCGGACGCCGCGTCCGCGCCGGACCAGCACCTGCGGCTCGTCCTGGCGACGGTCGAGGGACGCTGGCGGATCCAGGACATCCTTCCCGCCGCCTGAGCCCCTGCCGCGAGGAAAGCCCCCGCCGCCGGGGTCTCAGGACGTCGGGCCGCGTTCCACCACCCAGGCAGCGGCCTCGGCGAGCGAAGGGTGCTGCCAGTGAAAGCCCGCCCCGCTCAGGAGAGCCGGTTCCATCCGCTGGCTGGAGAGCAGCAACTCATCGGCAAGCTTGCCCATCACCAGTCGCAGCACCGGGGCGGGGACGCGGAGCACCGCCGGTCGGTGCAGGGCCGCGGCCAGCGCCGCGATCAGCGAGTTCACGTCGGCTTCCTCCGGGGCACAGAGGTTCACCGGCCCGGACAGCGGGCTGGTCAGCAGAAAACCAAAGGCGCCGGCAACATCAGGGAGCGTGACCCACGGCCAGTACTGCCGGCCGTTGCCCAGCGGTCCGCCCACGCCCAGGCGCAGCAGCGGCATGAGCCGTCCCAAGGCGCCACCCGATCGGCTCAGCACGACGCCGGTGCGCGGCGTGACCACCCGGACGCCGGCCGGAGCCTCGTGTGCGGCCGCTTCCCACTCGACGCAGATCCGGGCGAGCACACCGCTGCCGGCGGGGGCGTTCTCCCGGAGCACAGCCGTGCCGGCGTTGCCGTAGTAGCCGGAGCCCGACTGGCTCAGGAAGACTGCCGGTGGAGTGTCCAGGCGCCCCATCGCCGCCGTCAGGGTCGAAGTCGCTCCGAGCCTCGAGCTGCGGAGTTCGTTAATGCGGGAGCGGGTCCAGGGGCGGTCTCCGATGCCGGCGCCGGAGAGGTTGATGACGGCGTCGGCACCCGTCAGTGCGGTGTCGTCGATGCTGCCCTCCGCAGGGTTCCACTGGAACTCGGACGGAGTGGCGGGCACCCGCCTGACCAGGGTTCCGACGTCGTGCCCGGCGTTGCGCAGGGTGCTGGAAATGGCGGTTCCGATCGGCCCTGAGGCTCCGGCAAGAATGATTCGCATGGTCCATCTCATCATGCCCGGCACGGCTGGGATACCTCCCGGGCGGACGGCCCGTCGTGACTATGATCTAACGATGGCCTCTTCGAGTTACTTCCGTTTCCCGCATCTGCACGGCGAGCTGGTCACTTTCGTGGCCGAGGACGACGTCTGGATCGCGCCACTTGCCGGAGGCCGCGCCTGGCGGGTTTCCTCGCTGCAGCTGCCCGCCCGCAACCCCCGCTTCACCCCGGACGGCAAGCGCCTGGTGTGGACGGTTGTTCAGGGTACGGCCCCTGAAGTTGTCACCGCGGACGTCGACGGCGGCGGCTACCGGCAGTTGAGCTACTTCGGCCACGCCACTACCAAAGTCAAGGGCTTCACCCCCGGCGGCGACGTCCTGGTCACGAGCGCCTTCCGCCAGGCCGACAGCCGCCACACGCACGCCTACAGCCTGCCCGTCACCGGCGGCTGGGCGGCCGAACTCCCGCTGGGCCCGGTGGAGTCCGTTGCCTTCGGACCGGTGGTCGGAGACGAACGCCCCGTGGTCCTCGCCAGTGTGCTCTCCCGGGAACCGGCGTGGTGGAAGCGCTACCGGGGCGGCGCTGCCGGCAAGCTCTGGATCGACGCCGACGGAAACGGCGAATTCGAACGCCTCGCCGCCGAACTGGACGGCAACCTGACCGATCCGATGTGGGTGGACGGCCGGATCGTCTTCCTCTCCGACCACGAGGGCTACGGCAACCTCTACTCCGTGCAGCCCAACGGCTCCGGACTGCGCCGCCACACGGACCACGAGGACTTCTACGTCCGGCACGCCGCCACCGACGGCCAGCGTGTCATTTTCGAATCAGCCGGTGAGCTGTGGCTGCTGCCGGACCTCGGCTCGGAGGCCGTCAAACTCGACATTTCCCTGGGATCCGCGTCCCAGGCCCGCCGCAGCGTTCCGCTGAAGCCCTCGCGGCACCTCGGCGATGTGGTTCCGGACCGCACCGGCGGCTCCAGCGCAGTGGAGGCCCACGGCACCCTGCACTGGCTGCGGCACAAGGACGGGCCCTCGCGCGTTCTGGAAGCCACCCCCGGCGTCCGGGCCCGCCTGCCGCGCCCGTTCGGCGCGGGCCGGATCGCCTACGTGGCCGATCATAACGGCGTCGAGGCCCTGTACCTGAAGGCGATCGCGGCACCCCTGGAGACCTGGTCCCTGGATGCGGCGCAGCAGAGGGCAGCCCGTCCGGGCGGGGATTCCGACGCCGGCACAGCCCTGCCCAGCCCGGTCCCGGCGGCAGCCCTCACCCGGCCGGGCGCGGTGGCCGCGGGCCCGGCCATCCCGGCCACCGCTGCCGGCGACGCTGCCGACACCGCCGGGCCTGCGGACGGCGATGTCCCGGCACAGCAGGAACCCTCCGGCCGCCTGACCAGGATCGATTTTCCCAAGCCGACCAGGGCCAGCGCCATCGAGGCGAGCCCGGACGGCAACTGGCTCGCCGTCGGCACCGCCTTCGGCGACATCTACCTGGCCGACACCCGGACCGGTGCCCTGTCCCTTGTGAGCAGCATCGGCGAGGGCAGCATCGAAGGCTTCAGCTGGTCCCCGGACTCGGCCTGGCTGGGCTGGTCCGAGCCGGTCACGTCCTTCGGCTCCCGCAGCCGCCTGCGCATCACCGGCGTGGATGCCACCGGCACCGCAGCGGACGGGTTGCGCACCATCATGGACGTCACCGACGGGCGCTTCCGCGACGAATCGCCGTCGTTCACTCCTGACGGGAAGTACCTGGCGTTCCTCTCCAACCGCAGCTTCGACCCGGTCTACGACGGTCACTCCTTCGACCTGTCCTTCCCGAGCCCGATCAAGCCCTACCTCGTGGCTCTCGCCGCGGACACCCCCTCGCCCTTTGGCCCCAGCGTTGACCGGCAGGACCCCAGCGTTGACCTGCAGGACAGCGCAGGCACCGGCGACGCCGCCGAGGGTGCCGGCCAGGACCAGGTGCCCTCGGTCCGGGTCGACGCCGAAGGGCTGGCCCACCGCGTCATCAGCGTGCCGGTCCCGCAGGGCAACTACTCGGACCTGACCGCGACCGACGGGGCCCTGCTGTGGCTCGACCACGAGCTTTTCGGCGTCACCGGCGAGGGCCGTGCCAGCCTCGAGGACAAGAACGCGGCGCCCTGCCTGGTCCGTTTCGACCTGGCCCGGCGCAAGTCCACGACCATCGTGGACGCCCTGGACAGCTACCGGCTCTCCGGCGACGGCGAGAAGGTCGTGGTCCTGCAGGACAGGCAGATCCGGGTCTCGCCTGCCAGCGCCAAGGCGGACGAGGAGTCCGGGCAGCTGGTCAAGGTCGACCTCAGCCGCATCCGCGTGCAGCTCGATCCGCTCAGCGTCTGGGGACAGGCCTTCGACGAGGCCTGGCGGCTCCAGCGCGACTTCTTCTGGACGGAGGACATGGCCGGGCAGGACTGGGACTCGGTGCACGCACGCTACCGTCCGATCGTGGACCGGCTCGGCTCGCACGATGACCTGGTGGACCTGCTGTGGGAGCTCCACGGCGAACTGGGCACCTCCCACGCCTACGTCCGTCCCGCTGCTGTCACCGAGAACGGCAGCAACGGCCAGGGCCGCCTCGGCGCGGATCTTGTCTTCACCGGCGGGGGCTGGGAGATCACCCGGATCCTCGCGGGGGAGTCCTCCGACCCGCTCGCCACCTCACCGCTGACCCGTCCGGGCGCTGACGCAAAGGCCGGTGACGTGCTGCTGGCAATCGACGGCGTCGAGCTGACCGAAGCGCGCACGCCCGCCATGCAGCTGGTCGGCGCCGCCGGACGCGCCGTCGAGCTCACGCTGCGCAACGGTGCCGGGCACGGAAGCCAGGCCGGGAAGCAGCGGCGTGTGGCCGTGGTCCCGGTCAAGGACGAGGAGCGGCTGCGGTACCAGGAATGGGTGGCCGCGAACCGCCGGACTGTCCGGCAGGCCTCGACGGGAACCTTCGGCTACCTGCACATCCCGGACATGATGGCCAACGGCTGGGCCCAGCTGCACCGCGACCTCGACACCGAAACGGCCCTTGACGGTCTGATCGTTGACGTCCGCCGCAACCGGGGAGGACACACCTCCCAGCTCGTTGCGGAGCTCATCGGCCGCAAGGTCACCGGCTGGAGCATGCCGCGCGGGGAGCGTCCGCGGACATACCCGCACCACGCGCCGCGCGGACCCGTCATCATCCTGACCGACGAATTCGCCGGATCCGACGGGGACATCATCACCCAGGTCTCCAAGCTGCGGGGGATCGGGCCGGTCATCGGCACCCGGACGTGGGGCGGCGTCGTTGGCATCGACAACCGCTTTGCCCTGGCCGACGGGACCGGCGTGACCCAGCCGCGCTACGCCACCTGGTTCTCCGGCGGCGTGGGCTGGGGGGTCGAGAACTTCGGCGTCGCCCCGGACATCGAAGTGGCCTTCCCGCCGCACGCGTACGCCGCCGGCACCGACCCGCAGCTGGAATACGGCATCGGCGCCCTCAAGGAAATGATCCAGGAGCTGCCCACCGACCGGCCGCCCCTGCGCGAGGGCTACCGCCAGGTCCGGCCCGCCCCGTTGCCGGCCCGCCAGCCGGCCACCTAGGCCGCAGCGCCCGGCCTGGGCCGCAGCGCCCGGCGCGGCCGCCCACGGCGAAGGCCCCCGTTCCCTTGCTCAGGGAACGGGGGCCTTCGCCGTGGGCGCGTCAGATGCTAGGAGGCCAGGGTGGCGTCCAGGGTGATCTTGATGCCGGCCAGGGCGGCCGAGACGGGGCAGCCCACCTTGGCTTCCTCGGCGATCCGCTGGAATTCGTCCTCCGTGATCCCGGGGATCCGCGCGCTGACTGTCAGGTGGCTGTCCGTGATGCCGGTACCGGGCACGAAGGTGACATCGGCCTTGGTGTTGACTTCCTCGGGTGTGTGGCCGGCCTGGGCGACGGCGAGGCTGAAAGCCATGGAGAAACAGGCCGAGTGTGCTGCGGCGATGAGCTCTTCGGGGCTGGTCTTGCCCTCGGAGGCCTCGGCCCGCGCCTTCCAGGTGACATCGAAGTTGCCCAGGCCGGAGCTGTCCAGCGTTGTGTTGCCTGCGCCCGTCATCAGGTCGCCATTCCATACAGTGTGTGCGGTGCGTGTAGCTGCCATGTCCACTCCTCAAGTTTGTTGAAATCCCGCAGACCCGGCGAAGCCGGATCATGCCGTGTCCCATCCTAGGGATCCGGCGCCCCCGGCGCACCGGTGTCCGCTCTCGGAGGATTGTGACCAGGGCCCGAACGGGAACGGCGACGCACCCCGTGCGGGGTGCGTCGCCGTCGTCGCTTAAGGGAGGGCTACTTCCAGAGGGTGGCGACGGCCACGTTGAGGAGGGCCAGCCCGCCGACAGCGTGTGCGAGGCCCGCGCCGACGTCCTCGCCCTTCTTGTACTTGCGGCGGCCGATGAAGGCCAGGACGCCCACGGCTAACGCCACGGCAAGCTTGACGCCGAGCTTGGCGTAGTCGGCATCGATGTCAAGGGCCGGGATCAGCCCCATCAGGGCGACGCCGGTGAGGAGCTGGAGCATCGCACCGTCGAACTGGCGGGGGTGCACGGTGGGCTGTTTCATCTGGCCGATCCAGATGCCCACGATCATGGCGGCGCCGACGATGTGCAGGAAGACCACGATGTTATAGACAATTTGCATGGCCCCAGTCTAGCCAGAAGATTCTACGTGCCGTAGTAAGACCCGCCCGGTCCGGGGACGAGCCCCACTAACCAACGAAACGGCGACGGCGGTGCGGGTTCCGGTGGTTTCCCACCGGTGTCCGCACCGCCGTCGCCGTCGGTGTTCTGTGCCGTTGGCGGCTAGAGCCCCAGGTCGGCTTCGAAGGCGCCTTCCTCAAGGCGTGCCTTCAGCGTCTGCAGGAAGCGTCCTGCGTCCGCGCCGTCGACCAGCCGGTGGTCGTACGTCATGGAGAGGTACATCATCGAGCGGATGGCCAGCGAGTCATCGCCGTTCTCGTCCGGGACCACGACGGCCCGCTTGACGATCGCCCCGGTGCCGAGGATGGCAACCTGCGGCTGGTTGATGACCGGCGTGTCGAACAGGGCACCCACGGAACCGATGTTGGTGATGCTGAAGGTTCCGCCGGAGAGCTCGTCCGGGCCGATCTTGCCCTTGCGGGTGCGGTCCGCGACGTCGGCGATCCTGCCGGCCAGGCCGGCCAGGTTGAGGTTGCCGGCGTCGGCAATGACCGGAACCAGCAGGCCCTTGTCCGTGTCCACCGCAATCGCCAGGTGCTCGGCGTTGTGGTAGGTGATCTCCTGCTTGTCCTCGTCGTAGGAGGCGTTGACCTTCGGGTGCTGCTTGAGGGCCTCGGCCACGGCCTTGGCGATGAAGGGCAGGAAGGTCAGCTTGGAGCCGTTCTGTGCCTGGAAGGAGTCCTTGGCCTTGGCGCGCAGCTTGGCGACCTTGGTCATGTCGACCTCGTGCACCTGGGTCAGCTGGGCGGAGATGTCCAGCGACTCGCGCATCCGGCGTGCAATGACCTGGCGGATCCGCGGGGCCTTCTGCACGGTGCCGCGCAGCGAGGACTGGTCAGCGGAGGGACGTGCGGCCGGTGCAGCGGCCGGTGCAGCGGACGGAGCCGGGGCAGCCGCGGCGGGCGCCGGAGCGGCCTTGGCCTCTGCCGCCGCCAGCACGTCCTGCTTGCGGATGCGGCCGCCGACGCCCGTGCCGGCCAGCGTGGAGATGTCCACGCCATGCTGGTTGGCCAGCTTGCGGACGAGCGGGGTGACGTAGCCGGACTCCGCGGACTCCGCGGGCGCGGCGGCCGGGGCAGCAGCAGCGGACGCAGACGGGGCGGCTTCCTTCGCCGCTGCGGGGGCCTCCTGCTTGGGTGCCTCCTGCTTGGGTGCCTCCTGCTTGGGTGCCTCAGCCGGAGCAGCGTCGTGCTTCGGAGCTGCTGCCGTTTCCTTCGGGGCTTCCTTGGCGGGAGCCGCCGCGGGGGCCGCCGCGCCGGAACCAATCACGGCGAGGACAGATCCGACCTCGGCCGTTTCGTCCTCGGCGACACGGATTTCCTGCAGGGTGCCGGCGACCGGTGACGGGATCTCGGTATCGACCTTGTCGGTGGACACCTCAAGCAGCGGCTCGTCGACCTCGACGGTGTCGCCGATGCTCTTGAGCCAGCGGGTGACGGTGCCTTCGGTGACGCTCTCGCCCAGGGCGGGGAGCGTGACTTCGTGGCTTTCGCCGGCGGGCGCAGCGGCCTCGGCGGCGGGTGCTTCAGCGGCAGGTGCCTCGGCGGCCGATGATTCAGCTTCGGGGGCCGGCGCAACGGCTGCGGACTCTGCGGCGGGAGCTTCGGCTTCAGCGGCCGGGGCTTCCTCGGCGGCGGGGGCCTCGCCCGAGCCGGCGGAACCGGAGCCGTCGCCGATGCGCACCAGCGGTGCGCCGACTTCAGCGGTCTCGTCCTCGGCGACGAGGATTTCCTCGATCACGCCAGCGATCGGAGAGGGGATCTCGGTGTCTACTTTGTCGGTGGAAACCTCGAGCAGCGGCTCGTCCACCTCTACCCGGTCACCTACCTGCTTGAGCCAGCGGGTGACGGTTCCTTCGGTGACACTCTCACCGAGGGCGGGCAAGTTAACGGATTCAGACATGTCGTCCCCGTTCTCCTTATTGATCTTTAGTGCGGATGATTGCTGCCTTGGTCGAGCTTAGTGCACCCGGCATTTCGGGCCGGATGCACCAAGCCCTGAGTTCTTGCGGTGGTGCGGGCGGAACTGCTAGCCGTGCAGGGCCTTGCCGGCCAGGGCCAGGTGGGCCTCGCCCAGGGACTCGTTCTGGGTCGGGTGCGCGTGGAGCAGCTGCGCCACGTCCTCCGGGTACGCTTCCCAGTTCACGATCAGCTGGGCCTCGCCGACCTGCTCGCCCATGCGGGATCCGATCATGTGGACGCCGACGACGGGGCCGTCCTTCTGGCGGACCAGCTTGACCAGGCCGCTGGTGCCCAGAATGGAGCTCTTGCCGTTGCCGGCGAGGTTGTATTCCTGGGTCTGGACCTGATCGTCACCGAACTTGGCCTTGGCGGCCTTTTCCGTGTACCCCACCGTCGCGATTTCCGGCTCGGAGTAGGTGACCTTGGGGATGTTGATGTCATCGACGACAACCGGCTTCAGGCCGGCGATTTCCTCGGCGACGAAAATGCCGTGCTGGTAGCCGCGGTGGGCCAGCTGGATGCCCGGGACAATGTCGCCCACGGCGTAGACGTTGCCGACACCGGTGTGCAGGCGTTCGTTGGTGATGACGAAGCCGCGGTCAATGCTCACGCCGGCTTCCTCGTAGCCGAGGTTGGCTGTGACGGCGCCCCGGCCGACTGCGACGAGCATGAGGTCGGCCTCGAAGGTCTTGCCGTCCACGAGGGTGACCTTCACGCCGTCGGCGTTCTGCTCGACGCCCTGGAAGAAGGTGCCGGTGGAGAAGTTGATGCCGCGCTTCTTGAAGGCGCGCTCAAAGGCCTTGACGATCGTCGCGTCCTCGTTCGGGACCAGCGAGGGCAGGCCCTCGATGACGGTGACGTCGACGCCGAAGGACTTCCAGACGGAGGCGAACTCGACGCCGATCACGCCGCCGCCCAGGATGATCGCGCTCCTGGGGATGTAATCCAGGGTGAGGGCTTCCTCGGAGGTGATGACCTTGCCGCCGATTTCCAGGCCCGGGAGCGTGCGCGAGTAGGAGCCGGTGGCGAGGACAATGTTCTTGCCCTTGTACGCGGTCCCGTTCACGACGACGGTGTCGGTGCCCTGGAGCTTGCCTTCGCCCTCGATGACGGTGATGGCCTTTTTGGCCTTAATGAGACCCTGCAGGCCCTTGTACTTGCCGGCGATAATGCCGTCTTTGTAGGCGTTGACAGCGGTAATGTCGATGCTGTCAAGGGTGACGTTGACGCCGTACTTTGCCGAGTCACGGGCGTGGTCGGCCAGTTCCGCGGAGTGCAGCAGGGCCTTGGTGGGGATACAGCCGGTGTGCAGGCAGGTGCCGCCGAGCTTGCCCTTTTCGACCAGGCCGACGGTGAGGCCGAGCTGAACGGCACGCAGGGCAGTTGCGTAGCCGCCGCTGCCACCGCCGAGTACCAGGATGTCGAATTCTTGCGCAGTTGCCTGATCGGCCACTAAAACGCTCCCTCGCGTGAACGATGACACGAGAGTGCGCATCATCTGGTCTTGGAACTTCCCTGCCGTGATTATGCCAGCAGGTAAGTTCCCTTTCATTTATGACTACCGGTGTTCACCTTAGCGAACCACTTATCCATGCTCCACCCTGCCATAGCGTTTGTGGAGCTCTTGTGTCCAGTCTCACGCGGCCCTGGTGGCCGGGGCAGAGTGGCCCCGGCCACCAGGCGGCGCGGACGGTTGGGCGGATTGCGCCTAGGCGGTTTTAGCCAGGATGTCCTCGACGTAGGCCACCAGGGTGCGCACGGTGCAGCCCGTGCCCTGCTTGTGGTTGTAGCCGTAGGGGCTGCCGTTGTTGAACGACGGACCGGCGATGTCGATGTGGGCCCACGGGATCGGCTCGCCGTCCTTGCCCTTGCCCACGAATTCGCGCAGGAAAACGGCCGCCGTCATCATGCCGCCGTGGCGTTCGCCAATGTTGGCGATGTCCGCGACCTGCGAGTCGAGGCTGGGGCGCAGCTCTTCGGGCAGCGGCATCGGCCAGAGAAGCTCGCCGGCGCGGTCGGCGGCGGCCTTGAGCGGGCCGGTGACGGAGTCGGCGCCCATCACACCGGCGGTGCGGCCGCCGAGGGCGATCAGCTGCGCGCCGGTGAGGGTGGCGACGTCGATGATGGCGTCCGGGAACTCCTGGCTGGCGGCGACGATGCCGTCCGCCATGACCAGCCGGCCCTCGGCATCGGTGTTGAGGACCTCGACGGTCTTGCCGCCGAACATGGTGAGCACGTCGGCCGGGCGCTGGGCGGCGCCGGAGGGCATGTTCTCGGCGATGCAGAGCCAGGCGGTCGCCTTGACGGGCAGGCCGAGGCCGGCGATGGCCAGCACGCTGTTAAGGACGACGGCGGCGCCCGCCATGTCGGACTTCATGTCGCCCATGCCGAGGGCCGGCTTGATCGAGATGCCGCCGGTGTCGAACGTGATGCCCTTGCCCACGAGGGCGATCTTGGCGGTGGCCCGGGCGGGGGAGTATTCGACCTTGACCAGGCGCGGCTGCCGGGTGGAACCCTTGCCGACGCCGAGGATGCCGCCGAAGCCTTCCTTTTCCAGACGCTTCTCGTCCCATACGGTGACCTTGACAGGCAGTCCCTTGGACAGTTCCCTGGCGGCGTCCGCGAAGGATTCCGGGTAGAGGTGGCTCGGCGGCTGGTTGACCAGTGAGCGGGTCGCGTTGACGGCCTTGCCGATCAGCGCGGCACGCTCCAGAACCGGCTTCAGGGCCTTGTCGGCGGCAAAGTCCGTGACAATCACAACGTTCTTTACCGGATCCTTCAGGCCCTCCGTGGAGGAGCGGTATTCGGTGAAGGAGTAGGCGCCCATCGCGGCGCCCTCGGCGACGGCGGCAACATCGCCGAGCGACGCCGCCGGCAGGGCCAGGGCGACCGTGCCGGCGCCGGCCAACTGGCGGACCGCCGAGCCGGCGGCGCGGCGAAGCGCCTCTTCGGTGAGCGGCTGCGAGGCGGAAATCTTCCCGACACCGGCGAGCACAAGGACTTTCGCGCCGGTTTCGCTCAGGCCCGGGAGCCGGTGGGCCTGGTCGGCTGCCCCGGTGATGCCAAGAACACTCAGTGATTCAGCCAGGGCTTCGGCGGCCTTGGCCGTCAGGGGGTTGCTGAGCAGGACAGGGCCGTCCGTGCCCTGCCCGACGCCGATGACAAGGGCGTCGGACGGGGACTTCTTAAGGTCCCCTGCGACAGCACTCAGTTTGACTTCAGTATTCTTCACCACGAGGACAGTCCTCAATTCTCTGAGTTTTTTTGGCAGGCACTGCATGTTCGGCGCCCTGCCCTGGAACCTGGGCCGCTGCCGGATTGAGACGCAACCCACGTGTCTTCAAGCCGTCATAAGGCCAGCTCCGATCGTAGTCTCTCCGCGGCACGGGTGTTCAATTGAATGAGAGCTGGAGCACACCGCGATCTGGAATGCGCCGGCGCCCCGCCGTGTTGTACCCCGTATCAGCGCCGCTCCGCAGTGCCCGTCCGGCCGACCCCGACTGACTACGACGAAAGGAACATGCCGTGCTTGAACGGATTTCCGGCTCCCTGCTGGACCCCGAATCGCTTTACCTGCGTGATGACGCGCTGTTCCACAGCCCCGAACTGCAGGGGTTGAACCTCGTTATGGGCTTCACCGGGTTCGCCGACGCAGGACACGTCGTCAGGCAGATCACCGCCGAACTGCTGGACACCCTGGAGTCCGGTATGGTGGCCGAATTCGACGCCGACCAGCTGATCGACTACCGGACCCGCCGGCCGCAGATCAGCTTCGTCGAGGACCACCTGCAGGACTACCAGGCGCCGCGCCTGGCGCTCTACCGCCTGGTCGACGGGCTCGGCAGCCCGTTCCTGCTCCTGGCCGGGTTCGAACCGGACCTGCAATGGGAGCGGTTCGCGCGCGCCGTCGTGGGCATCGTCAAGGAACTGGACGTCAATCTCGTCACCTGGATCCATTCCATCCCCATGCCGGTCCCGCACACCCGGCCCGTCGGAGTGACGGTGCACGGCAACCGCCCGGACCTCATCGAGGGCATCTCGGTGTGGAAGCCCACCGTCGAGGTGCCTGCCGCCGTCGGCCACATCCTGGAACTGCGGCTCACGGAGGCCGGACGCAACGTCGCCGGCTACGTGATGCACGTGCCGCACTACCTTGCCGAAGCCGAGTACCCGACGGCGGCCGTCGCCGGACTCGAACACCTTGGGGCGGCTACCTCGCTCATGCTGCCCGCCGACCGGCTCCGCGAAGCGGGCCGGGACGTCGGGCGCCAGATCGCCGAGCAGATCGACGCTTCCGAGGAGGTGCAGCAGGTGGTCTCGCGGCTCGAAACCCGTTACGACGAGAACGCCGAAGGAACCGTGCGCCGGTCCCTGCTCGCCGACGAGAACGACCAGCTGCCCAACGCCGATGACCTCGGGGCCGCCGTCGAGGCCTACCTGGCCCGCAAAGAACCCGGCGAATAAATACTATTTCTCCATCCGCTGGGCATAATGGGGGAGTGACTGCACCCCGCGCCTGGCTGACCTGGATCGTCGGGGTCTTCGCGTACCTCGTGGCGGTCAGCCAGCGCACCTCGTTCGGTGTGGTGGGGCTGGAGGCCACGGAACGCTTCCAGGCCAGCGCGGCCGAAATCTCCTTCTTCACCGTGCTCCAGCTCCTCGTCTATGCGGCCCTGCAGATTCCGGTCGGCATCCTCGTGGACCGCTTCGGCTCCCGGGCCATGATCGCCGGCGGCGCCGTCCTGATGGGTCTGGGGCAACTCCAGCTGGCCTTTGCCGAAAACATCCCCGGGGGCGTGCTGGGCCGGGTCCTGGTGGGTGCAGGAGACGCGATGACGTTCATCGCCGTGATCCGGCTGATACCGGTCTGGTTCGCCCCCGCCCGCGTTCCGCTGCTCACCCAGCTGACCGGAATGTCCGGCCAGCTCGGCCAGCTCTTTTCCGTGGTGCCGTTCGCCCTGATCCTGCACCTCGCCGGCTGGACCCCCGCGTTCCTGACACTTACGGCCATGTCCGTCCTCGCCGTGGTGCTCGTCCTGGTCCTGCTCCAGGATCTGCCGCCCGGGCACCCGGCACCGGAACCGTCCCAGGGGCTGCGCGCCACCGGGATCTCCATCTCCCACGCCTGGCGGCAGCCCGGCACACGGCTGGGGCTCTGGAGCCACTTCACCGTCCAGTTCAGCGGCACTGTCTTCGCGATGACCTGGGGCTACCCCTTCCTGATCTCCGCGCAGGGCCTCGAAGCGCCGGCCGTTTCGGCGCTGATGACGCTTTACGTGGCCGCAGCCATTGCCACCGGACCGCTGATGGGCGGTTTCGTTGCGCGGCACCCGCTGCGTCGGTCCACCATGGTGCTGCTGATTTCCGCCGCCACCGCCGCGGCGTGGGCGGCGGTACTGCTCATTCCGGGGCGCTCCCCCCTGTGGCTGCTGGCCGGACTGGTGGTCGTGCTTGCCATCGGCGGCCCCGGTTCCATGATCGGCTTCGACTTTGCCCGCACCTTCAACCCGGCCCACCGGGTCGGCACCGCGACCGGGATTGTGAACGTGGGCGGATTTATCGCCTCCCTCATCGCCACCTACCTGATCGGCCTGGTCCTTGACGTGCTGCACGCCACCGGCTTCTCGCAGGGCGGGCTGTACGGGCTCGATCCGTTCCGGATCGCCCTGAGCGTGCAGTTCCTGCTGCTGGCCGGAGGGGCCGGAGCCATCGTTGTCATCCGCCGGAAGGTGCGGAAGCAGATGGCGGCCCGGGGCGTCCCCGTGCCGCCGCTGCTGGCGGCCCTCGCCGGACAGCGCCGGCGCCGTGCAGAGCGGCGCCGGACGCCCTGACCGCGGGGACCCGGCCCGGTTTCCCGCCGTGGTCCGCCCCGGGTTGTCCACATAGGACACGCCGGCCCTGACGCGGACCTGTCCGGGCCGCAAAGCTGGCTTCATGACAGCTCCCGATCACCTGAGAATCACCGGCCCGGAGGACATCCTCGGGTTCATCCCGCATTCCCTGGGGTACTGGCCGGCCCGCAGCCTCGTGGCCATGACCATGCAGGGCAAACGGCTCGGAGCCACGCTGCGGGTGGACCTCCCCGGCGACGGCGGCCGCCCCGACTGGTCCGGTTCTCCCGGGCCCGCGGGCTATGCCCGTTCCGTGGCATCCTACCTGCAGGCCGACACCGAGGCGGACGGCTCGCTGCTGGCCCTCTTCACCGAAACCGACGGGGACGGCACCCCGTGGGCGGAACTCCTGGCGGCGCTGGAGGACGCGCTGGCCGGCGCCGGCATGCCCGTGCGGGACGCCTGGCTCGTCGGTGCCGACTACTGGCGCAACGCCTACTGCCTGGATCCTTCGTGCTGTGCACCGCCCGGGCGACCCGTGGAGGAGATCAGGAACAGCAGGCTCAATGCCGAGATGGTCTACCGCGGCAGCACCGTGGGAGCGGCTCCCGGCGCTGCCCTGCTCACGCCGCCGCCCGGTGAGCCAGACCCCGCCCTGGTGCAGGCCCAGCAGGAGTGGGCGCAACAGTTCTCCTCTCACAAGCGGGACAGGATCCAGTTCGGCCAGGTCCTGGACGTATGGGCGCGGGTGCTGCAGGACCACGCGCCGGTCCTGTCGACGGCTCTCAGCGGCTACCTGCGCGCGTCCCTGTGCGTCCCGCCCTGGCGCGACGCGGTGCTGGTGATGGCGGCCGCCGGGCAGGAGGCCGCTGAGCGCGGAGCCGAGGACTTCGGTGTGTTCGACGGCGGGACACCGGAGCCCGGACGGGCCCGATCCCTTCCTGCCTCCGGACTGTCCTCGATGCCACCTGTCCCACTGCCGCCGCTGGAAGGCTTCCCGTCCCGCGGCCGGGACCCGAGGGGAGAGGACGGCGGGCGTGGGCGCGGCGGCCGTGGTCCCGGTCATGAACCGCGGGAGGTTCCCGGGTACGGTGAGGTCTTGCTGGGACTGGCGCCCCCGCTGCCGGACTGGGCCCTGATGGCACGCCTGGACCGGGTGCTGCAGCAGCTGGGCGCCACCGGCGGTGAGGCGGGAGCTGCCGCGCTGACCGGGCGGGGCTGGATTGAGTGGTGCCGCGGCAAAGGATCCTTCGCCGACGCACTCTTCCGCCGCGCGGACCAGGAACTACCGGGCTACCGGCTGGCGGAACTGCTGGCGGAACTGGTCCGCCGCGGGACGCTCTGCGGCTGGGCGGCCAGGAGGGAGGCGGCCTGGCAGCGGTTCGAGCCGGACGTTGCCTGACACCAAACCAACGCCGGCCCGGGGGGCGCCGCCGCTCAGGCCAGACGGGCCGCGGCGCTCCGGCCGGATCGCGGGCCCGTGCCCCGCGTCGGTCCCGATTGAGAAAACCGTGAGACAATAGTTGCCGAGACCCCGTTGGGTCCGTGTATTAAGTGCTTGTAATGGACCGTGGAAACAGGGAACATTACGGTCACCCCAGGAGTTCTACTTAGTGGCTCTGCTGGTCGTGATTGCACCTGATGTAAAACACGGACTTGACAGGGTCATAGTGGTGTTGCCCGTATGGTGATTCCACAGACCGCCGCTAGAAAGGTTTTCTGTGACCCCGTCTTCCGCGAAGAAGGAACCCGCCGACCAGGCAGTATTGTCTCCCGAGGAGAAGAAGGCGGCGACGAGCGCCAAGCGCGCCGCCACGCGTGCAGCCAACAAGGCTCTCAAAGACGCAGCCTTGGCCGAAGGTGACACCACCGCATCGGCAGTCGCCAGGCCTGAACCCAAGAAGCGCGGGCCCAAGCCCGGCGCTAAGGCCGCGGCGCAAGCCGCCGGCAAAGCCGCCAACGGTGACGATGACACCGATGAGGAAGCCGAGGTTGACCTCGACGACGCCGTCGCGGAGGACGGGGACGAAAACCCCGCAAAGGCCGCCGCAGCCGCCACTGGCACCGGCTTCGTCTACTCCGACGCCGACGACGACGACGCCCCCGTGCAGCAGGTCATGTCCGCCGGCGCCACTGCCGACCCGGTCAAGGACTACCTGAAGCAGATCGGCAAGGTCGCCCTGCTGAACGCCGAGCAGGAAGTCGACCTCGCCCTGCGGATCGAGGCCGGCCTCTTTGCCGAGGAAAAGATCAACGCCGACGACGGAACCATGGATCCGAAGCTCAAGCGTGAGCTCGAATTCGTCATCCACGACGGCAAGCGTGCCAAGAACCACCTGCTGGAGGCCAACCTCCGCCTCGTGGTCTCGCTGGCCAAGCGCTACACCGGCCGCGGCATGCTGTTCCTGGACCTGATCCAGGAAGGCAACCTGGGCCTGATCCGTGCGGTCGAGAAGTTCGACTACACCAAGGGCTTCAAGTTCTCCACCTACGCCACCTGGTGGATCCGCCAGGCCATCACCCGCGCCATGGCCGACCAGGCCCGCACCATCCGCATCCCGGTGCACATGGTGGAAGTCATCAACAAGCTGGCCCGCGTGCAGCGCCAGATGCTGCAGGACCTCGGCCGCGAACCCACTCCTGAAGAGCTGGCCCTCGAGCTGGACATGACGCCGGAAAAGGTCGTCGAAGTCCAGAAGTACGGCCGCGAGCCAATCTCGCTGCACACCCCGCTGGGCGAGGACGGCGACTCTGAATTCGGTGACCTCATTGAGGACTCCGAGGCAGTGGTCCCGGCCGACGCGGTGAGCTTCACCCTGCTGCAGGAACAGCTGCACTCGGTGCTGGACACCCTCTCCGAACGCGAAGCAGGCGTGGTCGCGATGCGCTTTGGCCTGACCGACGGACAGCCGAAGACTTTAGACGAAATCGGCAAGGTCTACGGAGTCACGCGTGAGCGGATCCGCCAGATCGAATCCAAGACCATGTCCAAGCTGCGGCACCCGTCGCGGTCCCAGGTCCTCCGGGACTACCTGGACTAAGCACGCACCCAGACAACGACAACGCGGGGTCACTTCGCGCCCATCCTCCCCGGAGGATTGGGCCGGAAGTGACCCCGCGTTGTTCGTTAAGCCAGCCACGCGTCGGTCGTTAACGCGGAAAGAGCCCCTCCGGATCCGGAGGGGCTCTTTCTCAAGTGGTCTGCTGGCCCAGGACTCTAGTCGACCGGGACCGTCGGCTTCTCGTGAAGACGTGCGGTCTCGTCGTGCCAGTCAGAGCTGAGCGGCCGGAGCGTCGGTTCCACGGCGCGGGCGTGGTGGCCGCAGAAGAGAAGCTCACCCCCGGAGGCGCCGAGAACAACCCGGACATACGCCTGTGCTCCGCAACGATCGCACCGGTCGACGGTGGTAAGTGTGCGGTCCGCAACTGCTGTTGTCATGTTCGGCCTCCTTGGTAGATCGATACAATCTATATAACCAGCATTCGCGGCGAAACCATGGCACGGATGGCCCACTTTCGCTGTACGCGTATCACGTCTCGGTAACGGGTTCCGGTGCGTGCACCGCCGGAGGAGTGGCAGCACGCCGTGCCTCGGCACTCCGACTACCCTAGGAAGAGCGCCAAAAAGCTTCGTCCGTCCAAGGACGACGGTCCCGTTCCTGAAGGAGTTTCCGCCCCGTGGCACCAAGTTCTGATTACACCGCCCGGCATCTCTCCGTACTGGAAGGCCTCGAGGCCGTCCGCAAGCGCCCGGGCATGTACATCGGTTCCACTGACTCCCGCGGACTCATGCACTGCCTCTGGGAGATTATCGACAACTCCGTCGACGAGGCCCTCGCCGGTTTTGGCCATGACATCAAAATCATCCTGCACGCGGACAACTCGGTGGAGATCCACGACGACGGCCGCGGCGTCCCCGTGGACATCGAACCCAAAACCGGGCTCACCGGCGTCGAAGTTGTCTTCACCAAGCTGCACGCCGGCGGTAAATTCGGCGGCGGTTCCTACACGGCCTCCGGCGGGCTGCACGGCGTGGGTGCGTCCGTCGTGAACGCCCTGTCTTCCCGGCTGGACGTGGAAGTGGACCGCGGCGGCAAAACCTACAAGATGTCCTTCCGCCGCGGTGAGCCCGGCCGCTTCAAGGACACCGGCACCAGACCGGACCCGGCGTCGGTCTTCTCGCCCTTCGTCGACGGTTCCGTCCTGGACATCGTGGGCAAGGCCAAACGCGGCGTCACGGGCACGCGCATCCGCTACTGGGCGGACCGGCAGATCTTCACCCCGGACGCCAAGTTCTCCTACGACGAACTCGCCGCCCGCGCCCGCCAGACCTCCTTCCTGGTGCCCGGCCTCAAACTCACCGTCCGGGACGAGCGCAAGTTCCCCGGCACCCCGGGCGAGTCCGGCGCGCACGAGGAAGTGTTCCACCACGACGGCGGCCTCTCCGAGTTCGTCGAGTACCTCGCCGCCGACCCCGCCGTCACGGACGTCTGGCGTCTGCACGGCGCCGGCAGGTTCAAAGAGACCGTGCCGGTCCTGGATGACAAGGGCCACAGCCACCTGACAGAGGTCGAGCGGGACTGCGAGGTCGACGTCGCCCTCCGCTGGGGCATCGGCTACGACAGCACGGTGCGCACCTTCGTCAACATCATCTCCACGCCCAAGGGCGGAACCCACCAGACTGGCTTCGAACAGGCGCTGCTCAAGACCTTCCGCAAGGCGGTCGAGTCCAACGCCCGGAAGCTGAAGGCCGGCAACGACAAGATCGAGAAGGACGACATCTTCGCCGGGCTCACCGCCGTCCTCACCGTCCGGCTCGCGGAGCCGCAGTTCGAGGGCCAGACCAAGGAAATCCTGGGCACCTCCGCCGTGCGGGCCATCGTCGCGAAGGTGGTGGAACAGGAGATCAATGCGAAGCTGACCTCGTCCCACCGCAACGACAAGGCCCAGTCGGCGCTGCTGCTGGAAAAGGTCGTCAGCGAGATGAAGTCGCGCATCTCTGCCCGCGTCCACAAGGAAACCCAGCGCCGCAAGAACGCCCTCGAGACGTCGTCCATGCCCACCAAGCTCGCGGACTGCCGCACGGATGACGTCGCGCGCTCGGAGCTGTTCATCGTCGAAGGCGACTCGGCGCTGGGCACCGCCAAGCTGGCGCGCTCCTCCGACTTCCAGGCGCTGCTGCCCATCCGCGGCAAGATCCTGAACGTCCAGAAGGCCTCGGTGGGCGACATGCTCTCCAACGCCGAATGCGCGGCCCTCATCCAGGTGGTGGGCGCCGGCTCCGGCCGGAGCTTCGACATCAGCGCGGCCCGGTACGGCAAGGTCATCCTGATGACCGACGCCGACGTCGACGGCGCCCACATCCGCACGCTCCTTCTCACGCTGTTTTTCCGCTACATGCGGCCGATGATCGAGCAGGGCCGGATCTTCGCGGCTGTCCCCCCGTTGCACCGGGTGGAGGTCATGAACGCCGGCCAGAAGGCCAATGACATGATCTACACCTACTCGGAGGCGGAACTGCACGTCCTGCTGGCGAGGCTCGCCAAGGAAGGCAAGCGGTACAAGGAGCCGATCCAGCGCTACAAGGGCCTGGGCGAGATGGACGCTGAGCAGCTGGCCGAGACGACGATGGATCCGCGGCACCGTACGCTGCGCAAGGTCGGCATTGAAAACGCCAAGCAGGCCGAAGAGACCTTCGACCTGCTGATGGGGTCCGACGTCGCGCCGCGTAAGGACTTCATCATCGCCGGGGCGGCGGGCCTGGACCGGGAGCGCATCGACGCCTGACGCCCGGCCTCAACGGGCGCTGTGGCCGGCATCGTCCCAGCCGTTGCCAATTCACGCCAGTGCCCAAAAACCCTCTGACCCGGCATGCCTCCATCCGATAGTGTCGTCTCACGGCCCCGGGCAACGACGCCCGGGGCCGGATTCCGCAGCATAAATCCAGGAGACCCCTATGAGGCAAACTCGGAATATCCAGGGCGCGGCCATCGCCGCAACGATCGGGCTGGCGGTCAGCTTCGCGCCGCCGGCCCTTGCAGCGGCCTCAACCAGTTCGGACGCCCTGCGCTCAGCGGTGTCCGCAGGCAACATCATGACCCATCTTCAGGCCCTCCAGACCATCGCGGACGCCAACGGCGGCAACCGCGCCGCTGACAGCCCGAGCTACGTGGCCTCGCTCGAATACATCGAGGCGGCCTTGGACGAGGCCGGCTATGAGCCGGTCCGCCAGCCGTTCAGCTAGGACCGCTACGACTTCACCTCGGCGTCGCTGGAGCGCCTACCACCCAATCCGGCACGCTACACCTATGGGACCGGATTTCGGGACATGTCCTACTCGGGCGCCGGCGACGAAACGGCCCCGCTGACCGCCGTCGACCTCAACCTCGCCGGCGACCACGCCTCGACCAGCGGCTGCGAAGCGGGCGACTTCACCGGCTTCACCCCAGGAAACATCGCCCTGATCCAGCGCGGCACCTGCAGCTTCCGGATCAAGGCGGACAACGCCGCCGCCGCCGGAGCCTCGGGGGCCATCATCTTCAACCAGGGCAACGTCGTCCCGGGGGATGACCGCCTCGGCCTCTTCGGCGGCACCCTTGACCTGCCGCAGGCCGCCATCCCGGTGGTCAGCACCAGCTACGCCACCGGCGCCGAACTTGCCGTGCTCAGCAACGTGGTGATGCGCCTGGCTGTCGACGCCGGAGTGACCACGATCGAATCCTTCAACATCCTGGCGGATACCGCAGGCCGCGCCGACCGCACCGTGGTGGTGGGCGCGCACCTGGACTCCGTGGCCGAAGGCCCCGGCATCAACGACAACGGCTCAGGATCGGCCGCGATCCTTGAGACCGCGCTCCAACTCAAAGCGTTGGGCACAACGCCGACCAACCGGATCCGCTTCGCGTTCTGGGGTGGGGAAGAGGACGGCCTGATCGGGTCCGAACACTACGTCTCCCAGCTGACGAGCCGCCAGATCAAGGAACATGCCGTCAACCTCAATTTCGACATGGTCGGCTCGCCCAACTTCGTCCGCTACGTCTACGACGGCGACGGCTCGGCTTTCGGGGAGAAGGGCCCCAACGGCTCCGCGCTGGTGGAGAAGGTCTTCCTGGACTACTTCAAGTCCCAGAACCTGCCCGTCGCGCCGACCGCCTTTGACGGACGGTCCGACTACTTCGGGTTCATCAACAACGGAATTCCGGCCGGAGGCTTGTTCACCGGCGCGGAGGACCCGAAGACCGCAGAAGAGGCCGCCATCTTCGGCGGCACGGCCGGTGCCCCGCTGGACCCGTGATACCACGCGGCCTGTGACACCACCGCCAACGTGAACCAGACCGTGCTGGAGCAAATGGCGGACGCGATCGCCCACACAGCGCTCACCTTTGGCATGACCACCTCGGCGGTCAATGGCACCACCAAGGGGAACGGGTCCGGCAACGTGGACCTCGAATACAAGGCGAACAAGCTGCTCAAGTAACCACGGGGCACAGCCACGGGACAGGTGCCGGGCCGCTCTGCCTTCGGGCGGGGCGGCCCGGACGCTGCGGGGGCGCCGTTGGATGGCGGCCGCAGCGGAGGGGATCAGCCCAGCAGGCCGGGAACAATCAGCAGGGCCGTCGGAACCGTCAGCAGCAGCAGACTGGCCACCAGGACCGCCGCCCGCAGGGGTTCCGGGAGCGGAGGCTGCGGCGAGAGGAGGCGGCTGACGCGGGACGCCGTCGTCCGCGCCGAACCGGTGCCTCCGGTGGCACCCGGCTGGACGGGCACGACGTCGGAGAGTTCCGGTTCGCCGAAAGCCATCCTGGCGGCGGGGGAGCGGGGGGATCCGCTGGCCACAATCGCGATCGCCTTGATCAGGGTGGCCCTGCTCTCGGTCTTCAGCGCGACGTCGTCTGCGAGCATCTCGATCAGCGAGCTGACAGCTTCCTGCGCCAGCCGTGTGGTGGGCAGCCACGGCAATGCCTGCCGCCAGGCCGCGAAAGCCCACAGCAGCAAATGGTGGCGCTGGTCCAGATGGGCGTTTTCATGGTTCAGGACCGCGCGGAGTTCCGCCGGTTCCAGTGCCGCCATCAGCCCGTCGGAGAGCACAGTGACCGAGCGGGCGCCTCCCGGCAGGCAATACGCCACGGGGGAGTCGACGTTGATCACCATGGTCCGCGCGCCCTCAGCGGAGGGGGAAGCGAGCAGGGCCAACAGTTCGCGGTGCCGGCGCCGCTGGCGCTGGATCCTGTAGTACGTCAGCAGCAGGGTGAAGACGAGATGGGCCGTCAGCAGTGCCGCGGCCGAGAGCGCAAAGATGTGCCAGAAGCCCAGTGCCGTGGTGGGCGCATTGTTGAAGACCATCCCGGCCAGGGCCTTGAGGCCGGCCAGCAGGTTGTCCCCGACCGGCTCCAGCCCGTAAACCAGCATGGCCCCGATCATGGACAGCCCGCCGGCGAGGGCAATTGCCTGCCAGAGCAGCATGGCCGTGAACGGCGAGCGGGCCGGCCACTGGGCGCGCGAGAGCAGGACAGGCACGGGCCAAGCCAACGCCATCGCCAGGACCGCCAGAAACCATGAGGTCCAGAACATCGGGCGCTAGCTGAGTCCCAGCAGCTTGCGCAGCGTTTCTGCCTCGGTGTCGGTGACGGAGCCAATGAAGCGGGCCAGCACGGCCTCGCGGTCCGGTGCGGAGCCGAGGACCTCGTGCATCAGCTCAGCGGTGTGGTCCGCACGGCTGGAGACTGCCTGGTAGCGGTGCGGGCGGGTGCCGCGTTCGCGTTCCACCAAGCCCTTGCGCTCCAGACGGGAGAGCACAGTCAGCACCGTCGTGACAGCCAGGTCCTTGCCTTCGTACCCTGAAGTGCCGTTCTCGGCGCGCGTGCTCCGTGCGAGCCGATCCCGCAGGGTGTTCGCCGTCGCAGCCTCATGGCCTGCCCAGAGCAGATCCATCACTGCCCGTTCCAGTTCACCGAGACTAGCCATTCCGTACATCCTTCGTGAGGGCCACTCCGGCCAATCGACTCTGCCGCGCGGTAGATGAATACTCCTGCCTTAAATTTACCGTGTTTTGCGGATAGTTTCTACATGAGGTAGAAGTGCCCCGGCGCGGGCGGGTCGCGCCTGGCGCCCGGAAGGGACTGTGACCTGCAGTGCGGGCTCCGGCGGGGACCTTGAGGCCGATGCCCCGTCCGGTCAGGTCGTCGACGGTATTGACCTGGTGGCGCAGGTTCCGGCCGGCCCAGTTTCCAGGCGAGTCCGCGTCACTGGGTGGCCGGCAGGTCGCCGTTGGCCTAAAGACCCTCGATTGCTTCCAGCCGGCCGGAACGAACCGCGTCGGCGAAGGCCTGGTAGTCCCGTTCATTCTGATCGGCGTAGCGCTCGGAGAAGTCGGTGATCGACACATCGAACTTAGCGCTCTTGCCCAGATAGGCAGCGATCGCGACCGGGTCGCCGGAGCGGGCATGCGCCCGTGCCAGGGTCCAGCCGCAGAGCCCGGCGTAGATTGTCATGTTGAGCGGTTTCATTCCCTCCACGACGGCTGAGCCCTTCATGTCACGTAACTGGCGCCAGTACAGGTACCGGTTTTCCTGCGCGCCCTTGGTCCACCCCAGGAAGATGTCGCTTGCTGCCTGCATCATCCGCTGCCCCTGCACCACGCGCTCGCCCGGCTGTTTGAACTTGCTCTTCGGCAGGTGGTCCTCGAGCACGGATCGCGTGGCCTCCTTCAGCTGCAGGAACAACGGGTCTTCCTGATCGCGCCCCTGGAGCAAAGCGATGAACGCCCGGGTGCCGACGCTGCCGACGCCGACGACTTTGCGGGCGACGTCGATGACTTCGAACCGCTCGAGCAGGTGACGCCGGTCCTCCGGCAGTGTGGCCCGGTAGGAACGGAGCTGCTCGCTGATCACGTGCTCAAGTTCATCGGCAGACATGCCGAACGATCCGCCCAGCTCCCGGGCCGGGATGACGATCGGCGGCTGGCTGACGATCCGGTACTTCCCGTCCACCGTCTCGGCGAGCTTGGAGAGCGCCTGCAGGCTGTCCCGGGTGCGGGCCTTGGCGATGTTCGCCCGCAACTTCCTTTCCAGGCCCCCGGCTTTCTTGAGGGTCTTGCCCGTTGGCGGCGACACAGCCATATTGATGGTTTCCAGCAGCTGTTCCTCGGACAGCCGGGCGTACCAGATGTCCAGAGTGCGCATTTGCGCGAACTGGGCCATCGCTTCCCGGTAGGCCCGGACCGCGGCCAGTGTCACATCGTGTGTTTCTGTCTTGGTGAACGCGTTGTTCCGGGCAGCGATGGTGAAGCTCGCGGACATGCGCCTGACGTCATATTCAAACGGTCCCGGGAGCGTCTCGTCGAAGTCATTGAGGTCAAAGAGCAGGTTCCGCTCCGGTGAGGCGAAGACGCCGAAGTTGGACAGGTGGGCGTCTCCGCACAGCTGGGTGATCAGGCCCGCCCGCGGGGTGTCTTTCAGGTCGGCGGCCATGATTTTGGCCGCACCCCGGTAGAAAGTGAACGGCGAGACCAGCATCCGTCCGTGCCGGACCGGGACGAGGTCCTGTTCGCGGGTGAGGTTCTGTTCCTCGAGGAGCGCGACCGGATCCGGCCGGCCGGGCGCCGGAACCCAACCCGCGGAGCTGGAGACTGGTGTCTTCTCCCGGCAGCCCTTGCCCTTCGCGATCCGCTCCTCGACGCTCCGGTGCTTGACTTTGGTCTGGGCCATGATCGGTGACCTTCCTTTCGCGGGCGATGAACATTCGGGTATCGGGGGCCCGACGGTCTGCCAACTTCGCCAAGGCCTGCAGCATCGTGCCCGCCTTCACAATGCGATTGTGGTCCTGCAGCGGCCCATGGTCAACGCGCCGCCGAAGGAACCGGTCACGAGGTGGAGATGTTGAAGCCCGGGTCCCCCGGAGCCACAGGACGGGCAGCACCCTCCCCTGTGAGGAAAGGCCGGGCCATCAAACGTGCGCCCGGAACTGGTGATCACATGCCGAGCGGCGGGCGCAGGGCAGATGCGGGCCCGCAGAACCCCCCGGCGCCACAGCCGGGGTGATCGGACACCAGTTCATTCCGGCAATGCCGCCCGGGCTGGCGATCGACTGCGGGACACCCGGCGTCGGACCCCCGCGCAGCGCTGACGACCGTCTCCGGCAGCGGTACATTGGGGTTCCCAGGTGCCGGCGCCTCATGGCAGGGCACGATGCCAGCGTCGGCGGAGGCTGTCAGCCATGACGGAAAATCAGCGAAAAGACGGAACCGGACGCGTGCACGCGCTCAAGGGCCGGGCGCACCACCAGAATCCCGCCAGCGAACCAGGAACTGCCGAGCAGAACATCCTGGAGCGGATCCAGGATTTCAATGATCCCCGCCAGGAATGGCGGCGCCTCTTCTCGGAGTTGCACGGCACATTCCTGCTCGTCATTGTCGCGGCCGGGGGTGGCATGATGAGCCGGGCATTCCCCGATGCCATCAGCCGCACGGCGGCCGTGGTGGCCCCGGGCATCATGGTGATGGGGATCATCCTCTTCATGGGCAAATCTCGGGCGCTCATCTGAACCCTGCGGTCAGCATTGCGTTCGCGCTCCGGGGCGACTTCCCGTGGCGAAGGGTGCCCGGCTACATAGTTGTCCAGCTCATCGGAGCGGCTGTTGCCTGTGTGCTGCTGCAGGCCGTGACTGGCGTTTCGGCCACCTGCGGATCCACCTATCCGGCGGCGGACTATCCGGCGCTCGCCGCGTTCTGGATGGAGGCACTGCTGACAATGACGCTGGTCAGCGTCATCCTGGGAACCGCTTCCGGGGCCCGGAATATCGGGCCGCTCGGGGCGTTTGCGGTCGGCGGCTACATTGCGGTGGCCGGCCTGTGGGGCAGCCCTATCTCCGGTTCATCGATGAATCCGGCACGCACGTTCGGGCCCGACCTCGCCGGCGGCAATTTCAGCGACGACTGGGTGTAGGTCGCCGGGCCACTGGCCGGCGCAGTGGCCGCCGTCGGTATCGCCTTTATTTTGCGCGGCGCGGGCGGCGGCAAGTCGGGCTCCTCCGCCGCGCAGGGAGCCCTCTTCACCGAGACTGCGAAGGACGGGAAGCCCTGGCAGTAAGTTGGCGCGTCGATTGGGCAGCCGGGGCCAGGGGCGTCCTTGAGGTGCTGATCGGCTCCTGCTCGAACACCGTCGCTGAGGCAGGCTCGTGCGTCGCCGTCGGGCTGGGAGTCTCCGGCGGCGCCTCCGTTTCTGGCCTTTCCGTGACGTGGGACTCCGGATGCGGTGGACCATCAGAGTGTGTTCTACACTCTGTAGAAGAATCTTTCTACGTGATGTAGAAGTTGCTCCTAGCTAAGTAGGGACTGCTTTGGACGCTTTGGACGCCTTGGAAATTGCTCGCTGGCAATTTGGTATCACCACCGTCTACCACTTCATGATGGTGCCGCTCACGATAGGCCTGGGCCTCGTCGTGGCCGGGATCCAGACGATGTGGTACCGCACCGGCAAGCCCGAATACCTTCGGATGACCAAGTTCTGGGGCAAGCTCTTCCTGATCAACTTCATCATGGGCGTCGCCACCGGCATTGTGCAGGAATTCCAGTTCGGCATGGCGTGGAGCGAGTACAGCCGCTTCGTGGGCGACGTGTTCGGGGCGCCGCTGGCCATGGAAGCCCTGCTGGCGTTCTTCGTGGAGTCGACCTTCCTGGGTCTCTGGATCTTCGGCTGGAAGCAGCTCAAGCCCGCCGTCCACCTGGCCTGCCTCTGGATCGCCGTCATCGGTTCGGTCTTCTCCGCCTACTTCATCATTGTCGCGAACAGCTGGATGCAGCACCCGGTGGGCGTTGAGATGATCAACGGCCGTCCCGTGATGACCGATGCCTGGGCGGTCTTCACCAATAACACCGCCCTCGTCGCCGTCCCGCACACCATCTTCGGCGCCCTCGCCGTCGCCGGCGCCTTCCTGCTCGGCATCGCCTGGTACCACCTGTGGCGCCGCCGGCACGACGGGATCGACACCATCGGCGCGGACGGCCTGGTCGTTCCCGGCGAAGCAGCCATCCCCGGCCGGGACCGCACCGACCACGCCGTCTGGATCCGCTCCCTGCGGATCGGCGCCGTCGTCGCCCTGATCTCCTTTGCCGGTACCGCGCTCACCGGGGACCTGCAGGGCAAGCTCATGTTCGAACAGCAGCCCATGAAGATGGCCGCCGCGGAGGCGGCCTGCCACGACGGCACCGGCTTCTCCATCCTGAGCACCGGCAACCTCGGCTCCAAGAACTGCGACGACATCGTCGCCCTCATCGAGGTCCCCGGGATCCTGTCCTTCCTTGCCAAGGGTGATTTCACCACCGAGGTCAAGGGCGTCAACAGCCTGCTGGACCAGTACAAGGCCGACTACGGCACCCACCTGCCGGACAATCCCATCTACGGGGAACGGGCCGGGCAGGAGATCCAGTACGTTCCGGTTATGGAGGTCACCTACTGGGGCTTCCGGATGATGATCGGTTTCGGCGCTCTGGCGGCCCTGGCCGCGCTGGTTGCCCTCTGGCTCACCCGCAAAGGGACAGTGCCCGCCTCCCGCGGCCTCATGCGGCTGGCCGTATTCGGGATCCTGGCGCCGTTCGGAGCCAACGCCGCCGGCTGGATTTTCACCGAGATGGGCCGACAGCCCTTCGTTGTCGCCCCCAACCCGGACCCCAGCGGGATCGACCAGGTCTTTATGTTCACGGCCGCCGCCGTCTCACCCGGCGTCTCCGCCGGGGAGCTCCTGACCTCCCTGGTGGTGCTCACGGCCGTGTACGCGGTGCTGCTGGTGGTCGAGGTGAAGCTGTTAGTCAAGTACATCCGCGGCGGGGTGGTCGCGGCCATGCCCGAACTTGCCCACGCTCCGGTGGACGAGGACGAGGATGCCACCCCCAAGGGCGGTGGCCCCGGCAAGCCCGGGGACACCGACGACGTCCTGGCCTTCGCCTACTAAGCCTTCGCTCCCCAAGAAACGCAGAGGACACTCAGCATGGAACTGCTTCCCACCATCTGGTTCATCGCCATCGCGGTGCTGTGGACGGGCTATCTCTTTCTCGAGGGCTTTGACCTCGGCGTCGGGATGCTGATGAAGGGCTTCGCCCGGAACAACACCGAACGCCGCGTGCTGCTCAACACGATCGGCCCGGTCTGGGACGGCAACGAGGTCTGGCTCCTGACCGCCGGCGGCGCCACCTTCGCGGCCTTCCCGCTCTGGTACGCCTCGCTGTTCTCCGCGCTCTACCTGCCGCTGCTGCTGGTCCTCGTCGCCCTCATTTTCCGCGCCGTGGCCTTCGAATACCGCGGCAAGGTGGACAACCCGCGGTGGCGGGCCCGCTGGGACTGGGCCATCTCCCTCGGCTCCCTCGTGGCGGCCTTCGGCATCGGCGCGGCCCTGGGGCTGACCACCACCGGACTCCCGATCAACGCCAACGGCGACCGCGAAGGCGGACCGTTCGCGTGGTTCAGCGGCTATGCGGTGCTGGGCGGCCTCGCCGTCGTCGGCTTCTCGCTGCTGCACGGACTGGCCTTCCTGGCCCTCAAGACCGACGGCGACGTCCGGCACCGTGCACGCCGGTGGTTCGTCCGGCTCCTGCCCGTCCTGCTGCTGCCGATCGCGGGCTGGGCGATCAGCCTTCAGCTGCTCAGCGGCGGGGTATGGACCGTCCTGGCGGTCGTCGCCGCCGTCGTCGCCGCCGTGATGGCGTGGAACTTCGCCCGCACCGGCGCCGAAGGCCGCGCGTTCCTGTGCCTGGGCACTTTCCTGATCCTCGGCAGCGCCTCGATCTTCGGCGCCGCGTTCCCGGTCGTTCTGCCGTCCACGCTGAACCCGGACTTCAACCTGACCATCTCCAACGCGTCCTCCTCGGACTACACCCTGGGGCTGATGAGCATCGTCGCCCTCATCGGGCTGCCCCTGGTGCTCGCCTACCAGGCGTGGACCTACTGGGTGTTCCGGCGCCGGGTGAGCGACGCGGACATCCCCGAGGCCCACAGCTTCCTCCCCGCCATCGCCGCCAAAGCCCTGGCACCCAAGGACTAGCACCTGATGAGACCGCAGTTCCCCCCGGGACCCGCCAACCGGGCCGCCCTCTACCTGCTGGGCCTGCTCGCGGCACTGAAGGCCCTGTCCCTCGTGCTGATCGCGCAGGCGGTGGCGTCCATGCTGGCGGGGCTGATGGCCGGCGACCCGGCCTGGGGCGGGCAGCTGTACTGGGGGGTTGCGGGCGTGGCTCTGCGGTCCCTGACCGTCTGGGCACAGGCGGTCGCGTCGCGCCGGGCGGCGCTGGGCGTGAAGGAGGAGCTGCGCTCGCAGCTGCTTGAGCGTGCGCTGCGCAACGGCACCCGGTCCGCCGGCCCCTCCGATGGTGGCCTCGCCATCCTAGCGACCCGGGGACTGGATGCCCTGGACAGCTACTACACCCAGTTCCTGCCCGCCCTGGTGAACTGCGCCGCGATCCCGCTGCTGCTGGGCGCGCGGATCCTGTTCGCCGACTGGATCAGCGCCGCCGTGATCGTTCTGACCGTCCCGCTGGTCCCGCTCTTTATGATCCTGATCGGCCGCTACACCGATGACCGCGTCCGGGAGGCCCAGTCGGCCCTGTCGCGGCTGTCCGGCCATATGCTGGAGCTCGCCAAGGGCCTGCCCGTGCTCGTGGGGCTGGGCCGCGCCACCGCCCAGCGCAAGGCCCTGGAGGATCTCTCCGAGGAGTACCGCCACCGGACCATGGGGACCCTGCGGACCGCTTTCCTCTCCGCCCTCGCGCTGGAACTCATCGCCACCATCTCCGTGGCCGTCGTCGCGGTTTTCATCGGCGTCCGGCTGGTCCACGGCGACATGGCGCTGGAAGCGGGGCTGCTGGCGCTGATCCTCGCCCCGGACTGTTACCTGCCTCTGCGGGAACTCGGCACCGCGCACCACGCCAGCGACGACGGCCGTGCCGCGCTCGCCGAATCCACCGCCGTTCTTGAGGCACCTGAGCCCACGCCGCTGCGGCCAGCCGGGCCTGCTGCTGCCGCAGCCGGGGCAGGCACGGATTCGGCCGCCGCCGGGGCAGGCGCTGCGGCCCGCCGTCCGCCCGCCCTGAGGGTGGCCGGACTGACCGTCCGCTACGGCGGCAGGACGGATGCCGCCGTCGGGCCGCTGAGCTTCACCGCAGCCCCGGGCCGGATCACCGCCCTCGACGGCCCCAGCGGCGCCGGCAAGAGCACCGTCCTCGGGGTGCTGGCGGGCACCATCGGGACCGGTGGCGGCACTGACCGTGACACCACCGTCACCGGACGGCTCGAAGGATTCACGACGGCGGACCTCGCCTGGGTGCCTCAGCATCCCGTCATGGTGGCCCCCACCGTGCTGGAGGAGATCCTGCTGTATCTGGGGTCCGCTCCGGGAACGGCGGACCGCGCCGGCGGCGATGCGGACCAGGCAACGGCCCGGGCAACGGCCACGGCGCTGCGATGCCTGGCAGCCTGCGCCGCGGAGCACCTCGCCGCGAAGCACCCCGCCGAACTCAGCCCGGGGGAGCTGCGCCGCGTCGCGCTGGCCCGCGGCCTGGCGAGGATCGAAGCCGGAGCCCGGGTGCTCCTGCTCGATGAACCCACCGCCCACCTGGACCGGGAGTCCGCCACCGCCGTGAGCCGTGCCATCGGGGCGCTCCGCGGCAGTGTCACTGTCCTGCTGGTGGCCCACGACCGGCTGACCCGGGAACTCGCCGATGAGCTCGTGGCCGTGGCACCCGGGGCCGCGCCGGCGCCCGGCGTCGAAGCATCCGGCGTCACAGCATTTGTACTTGAAGCATCCGGGGTCGAGGCATCCGCCGCGGGGGTGCCTGCCACCGAATCCGCGCTGCTTGAACGCCCGCCGGCCGTGGTCGGGCCCGACGGACTCCCGGCCGGGTTCGGGCAGGCCGGGAACATGGATCCCCGCGGGCCACAGCCCGGGGCAGCCGGACGCGCCGCGCGCGGTTCAACGGCAACCCGGCTCCGCCGGCTGCTCGCACCTGTCGGAGCCAAGTTCGCCGCGGCCGGCGCCGTCGGCACCCTGGCGGCGCTCTTCGCCGTCGCCCTCGCGGGGCTCTCCGGCTGGCTGATCATCCGCGCCAGCGAGCAGCCGCCCATTCTGTATTTGCTGACCGCGATCGTGGGCGTGCGGTTCTTCGGCATCGGCCGGGCCGCGCTGCGCTATCTGGAACGCCTCCTGCTGCACGACGCCGTCTTTGCCGCCCTGACCCGGCTCCGCGGCCGGCTCTGGGAGTCGCTGAGCCGGCGCGCTCTCTCGCTGCGCCGGCTGCTGCAGGGCGGCAACGTCCTGGGCACCGTGGTGGACGACGTCGACACCGTCCGGGAGCTCCTCCCACGGGTGGTCCTGCCGCCGCTCACCGCCCTGGCTGTCGCGGCCGCCGCCGTCACCGGCATCGCGCTGCTCCTGCCGGGCGCGCTGCCCGCCGTGATTGCCGCCGCCGTGCTGAGCCTCGTGGCGGCCCCCGCCCTGGCACTGGCAGCGGACCGGATGTCCGCCGGTACCGAGCAGAAACTGCGCTCCGGTGTCCTCCGCCAGGTGGCGGCCGCCCTCGACGCCCGCGCCGAACTGCACGCCAACAGCGTCTCGGCCCCGGTGCTCGCGGCCATCACCCGCGCCGACCGCTCCGCGACCGCCGCCTCCCAGCGCTCGGCCTGGGCCGAAGGACTCGGCCAGGGGCTGACGGTGCTGGCCTGCGGGACCGCCGCCCTGGCCAGTGCCGCGCTGGCCGCTCCGCTGGCTCTCAGCGGCGCGGTCGAGGCCTCGACGGTTGCTGTGGTGGTGCTGCTGCAACTGGCGCTCGTGGAGCCGTACGCGGCCATCACGACGGCGGTCCGGCAATACCCGGCGCTGCGGGCCGTGCTGGACCGCATCGGCGAAGCGGGCGTCCTGGACGACGGCGCGTCCGGCGGCGTGGTGTCCGTTGCCGGCAGGACCGGCGGCAAGCCCGGCATCGAGTTCCTGGATCTGGCGGCCGCCTGGCCGGGCGGGCCGCCGGTCTTCACCGGCCTCAGCGCCACGGCCGAACCCGGACGCTGGCTCTCCGTCACCGGGACCTCGGGCTCCGGAAAATCCACCCTGCTCGCGGTCGTCCTGGGCTTCCTGCCGGCGGCCGGCGGCCGGATACTGTTGAGCGGACGGGCCGCCTGGTGCCCGCAGGAGGCGCACCTCTTCGATTCCACCATCCGCGGCAACCTGCTGCTGGGGCTTCCGGAGACCCAGCGCGGGGGAGAACCGGAGCCGCGGTTGCAGGGCGCCCTGGCCGCGGTGGGCCTCGGGCGGCTGCTCGGGCGGCTGGAGCACGGCCTGGACACCCGGATCGGACCGGGAGGCGCCTTCCTCAGCGGCGGCGAACGCCAGCGCCTCGCCGTCGCCCGCACGCTCCTGACCGGCGCGGACGTGATCCTGCTGGACGAACCCACAGCCCACCTGGACGCGGAGTCCGGCCGGGCGATGCTGGCGGAACTGCGGCACGGCCTGCGGGACCGCACGGTTGTGCTGGTGACGCACAACCCGGAGGACATCGCCGCAGAGGACATCCGGCTGGACCTTGACCGGGCGGCGGCCAGGAATGCTGCGCTTTTGGCGGAGCCAACGCCTTTGCTGGTGCGGGAGTAGGCCGGACGTTAGCCTGTTGCCATGAACGGACACACCGACACCCTGGCCAGCCTGGACCCGCGCCTGTCGTGGCGGGCCGCCGGGACCGCGGACCTGGACGGCTGGGCGGACCTGATCGCCCGGACCGCCGCCGTCGAACGGCCCGTCTGGTTCGAGCGCCGCGCCGACCTGGAACAGATCCTCGCATCACGGACGAACCCGGCCGCGGCTAATACGGTCCTCGGCTTCGACGCGCAGGGCACGGCCAGGGCGTACGGCCGGATCACCAAGACCCCGGACGGTGAGAAGGCAACCGGGTACGGCTGCGTCGATCCCGGGTGGCAGGGACGCGGGATCGGCACCGGCTTGCTGGGCTGGATGGAGGCGAGGACCCGGCAGCGGTTTGCCGGGGACGCGGGGACAGGCTCCACCCCCAGGCTGCGGCTCCACATGGAACAGCAACACACGCACCAGGCCGCCCTGTTCGAGGAAGCCGGCTACCGGATCGTCCGCTACTACAACGAGATGCACCGGCCCCTGGCGGACGGCCTCCCCGCGGTGCTGCTGGACGAAGGTCTGGAACTTGTGGGCTTCGGGCCCGGCCTGCACGAGGCCGTGCGGCTCGCGCACAACGATGCCTTCCGGGACCACTGGGGCAGCGAGCCCCGGGACGGGGAGGGGTGGGGCTTCGTGGTGAACGATCCGCTGGCCCGGCCGGACCTGAGTGCCGTCGTCGTGGAGCAGTCCACCGGAAACGTGGCGGGCTACCAGCTCGCCAGCCATGACCCCGTCAGCGCCGGGACCCGGGGCTACAAAGAGGGCTACACGGACCTGCTGGGCGTGCGGCGCGGGTTCCGCGGCCGCGGAGTCGCGCGGGCGCTCCTGGCCGACGCGATGCGCCGCTTCGCCGCGGCCGGGATGGACATGGCCTCGCTCGACGTCGACTCGGAGAACCCCACCGGGGCCCTGGCCCTCTACGCCGGGATGGGCTATGTCGCCGTCAACAGGAGCATGGCCTGGGACAAGGAGCTGTAGCTGGCCATCGTCGCGGTACCCTTCCGCGCGCTACCCATCCACATCGTGGAGGTGATGGACGACGTCATGGAGGAAGTACTGCGCGAACGTCAGTACGGTGAACCCGGAGCCGTTGCTGCGGGTGCCCGTGCGGCCCCACTGATCCTCCGGGACCCGTCCGAAGGAAGCGGCGATCTGCTCGCCCTCCGTTGTGAGTTCCGCGCTGACCTCGGCCGGGTCGGCGTTGGCATAGTCCTTCTCGACCGCGGCCACGTCCTGGTCCCAATCATCGAACCGGGCGTCGTCCTCGCGGAGCATCAGATCCAGCCGGTAGTCGAACAGGCCGAAGACGTCCCGGACATGGCAGGCGTACTCCAGCACGGACCACGTGTCCCCGTTCGGGCGTTCGGCGGCGTCCGGACGCCGCAGGGCGGCGCGCCAGCGCGGGAGCATGCTTCCCACGATCCCCGGTACCGTCGCTGGCGTGACCGCCGAGGCATCGAAACCGCACTCGGGGCAGGGCCGCTGCAGGACCCAGGTCCAATCCTTGATGTCCGGGATGATAGGCATGGGAGCAGTCTAAGCGCAGTCCGGGGAGCCCAGGGCCAAGGGTCCAGGCGAGACATTGCCGTCGGGCAGGGCCGACGCTGTCTCAACCACTGGGGACACAGCAACGTCCCGTTGCCCGCTGCAGTCTGTCGCCGCGCGGTCGAATCCTGGCCAGGGGTACGCTTCCCGCAATCGGAACCTGTTGGATATGAGCCTCCGGCTCCGGCCCCGCCCCTCGGGCAATACAAAAAATGTCGTCACGCGGCGGCGAAAGTCGCCACCAGGGGCCTGTGTCTGCAGCCCATTCCGGCAGTGGCACCTCGCCTCGAAGCCGAAATCCCAGGTTCCACCGTGGGTCCGACGCTGTTGCCCCGCATAATACTGAGCCCACAGGTGCGTCTGCGCCGGCCATTCGCCACAAATGGCCGCCATGACTGGCCCCATAGCGGCCATTCGTGGTGAGCCGGTGAGCGATAGCGGCCACTTGTGGCAAGTGGGTGAGCGGCGGGCGTGACGGGTGCCCGGGCGTTGCCTAAAGACCCCGTGCCCGGACGCCGGAGTCCCGCCGTGACTAGGCTTCCGCCCCGGGTGCCGGCTGCCAGGACATGCTGGGGCCAATCGCGTCGATGGCCTGGGAGAGCGGAATGCCGGACCCGTCGCGGCGGCCGTGTTCCCCGGGAAGGGAACGGGACACCCCGGCCTGGGACGACGCCTTCGCGGGGCCGTGGCCGGCCCATGCGAGCAGCAGGGTGTCCTCGCCCTTGAGAAAACGGTGCGCCCGGACCCCGGCGGTGGCGCGGCCCTTCGCCGGGTATTCGGCGAGGGCGGTGACCTTGGCGGCCCCGGGAGCGGTGCCTGGAAGCGCCCCTTCCGTGCCGGCGATGGTCACCACGACGGCGGCGCTGTCGGCCGGGCTGGCGGCGCCGAAGAACATCACCAGGTCCCCGGCAGCCAGTTTGATGCCGGCCATGCCGCCGGCGGTCCGGCCCTGCGGACGGACCGCCGGGGCCGGGAAGCGCAGCAGCTGCGACTGCCGCGTCACGAAGACGAGGTCGACGTCGTCGGAACCCGCGGGGGCGACACCCACCACGGCGTCCTTGTCCTTGAGCGCAATGACTTCCCAGTCCTCGCGGTTCAGCGGGTAGTCGGGCTGGACGCGCTTGACCACTCCCTGGGCCGTGCCGATCGCCAGTACCTCATCCAGCGGCGCGAACGCCACCAGCGATTCGCCCTTGAGCAGCGTGATGAAGTCCTTGGCCGGAACTCCGCCGGCCATGTTCGGGGTGCCCTGGGTCGGCGGCAGCACGGGCATGTCCATCACCTGAAGCCGGAGCATGCGGCCCTGCGAGGTGACGGCGGCAATCTCGCCCCGGGCCGAGGTCTTCACCACGGAGGTGAACACATCGTGCCGGGTCCGCGGGCCGGACTCGGCGAGGCTGTCCTGGTTGGCGGTCCGAGCGATCTGGCCGGAGGCGGTCAGGATCGCCCAGCAGGGATCGTCCGCGATCTCCAGGGCCAGTGGATTGGCCTTGCCTTTGGCCCCGGGAGCGGCGGCCAGTGCGGCGGCGACGGTGGGGGAGACGGCCTCGGATTCGAGCAGCACGGTCCGGCGCGGCGTGCCGTATTTCTCGGCGATCCCGGCCAGCTCGGACGACACAAGGCCGCGGAGACGCTCGCTGGAGCCGAGGATGGCTTCGAGCTCGGCGATCTCCCGGCGCAGTTCCTCCTGCTCCTTCTCGAGTTCGATCCGCGAGTACTTGGTCAACTGCCGGAGCCGGAGTTCCAGGATGTAATTGGCCTGGATCTCGGTGAGGTCGTAGATGGACATCAGCCGGGTCCGGGCCGCGGCCACCTCGTCCGAGGAACGGATGATCTGGATGACCTCGTCAATGTCCACGATCGCGATCAACAAACCCTCGACCAGGTGCAGGCGGTCCTTTTTCCTGCCGAGGCGGAAGGCCGTGCGGCGGCGCACCACGTTGATGCGGTGTTCCACATAAACGCTCAGGAGCTGGAGCAGCCCGAGGGTCTGCGGCTGCCCGTCGACGAGCGTGACGTTGTTGATGCCGAAGGAGTCCTCCATCGGCGAATAGCGGTACAGCTGCTGCAGCACGGCGTTCGGGTTGAAGCCGTTTTTCAGCTCGATCACGAGGCGCAGGCCGTGCTTGCGGTCCGTGAGGTCCACAATGTCGCTGATGCCGGTGAGCTTCTTGCCGTTGACGGCGTCCTTGATCTTCTCGATCACTTTTTCCGGGCCCACCATGTACGGCAGTTCCGTGACCACCAGTCCGGTGCGGCGGGCCGAGAGCTGCTCGATCTCCACCTTGGCCCGGGTCTTGAACGAGCCGCGGCCGGTGGCGTAGGCGTCGCGGATACCGTCCAGGCCCACGATCCGGCCGCCGGTGGGCAGGTCCGGGCCGGGGACGAACCTCATGATGTCTTCAAGCGTCGCGTCCGGGTGCTCAATCAGGTGCCGGGCCGCGGCGATCACTTCCACCAGGTTGTGCGGGGCCATGTTCGTGGCCATGCCGACGGCGATGCCGGTGGCGCCGTTGACCAGCAGGTTCGGGAACGCCGCCGGCAGCACGTCCGGCTGGGTCAGCTGGTTGTCATAGTTGGGGACGAAATCGACGACGTCCTCGTCGAGGTGGTCCGTCAGGGTCAGGGCCGCGGCCGCGAGGCGGGCCTCGGTGTACCGCGGGGCGGCCGGGCCGTCGTCGAGCGAGCCGAAGTTGCCGTGGCCGTCAATGAGCGGCAGCCGCAGCGAGAAGTCCTGCGCCATGCGCACCATTGCGTCGTAGATCGCGGTGTCGCCGTGCGGGTGCAGCTTGCCCATGACCTCGCCCACCACACGGGCACTCTTGACGTGGCCGCGGTCCGGGCGCAGGCCCATCTCACTCATCATGTACAGGATGCGCCGCTGCACGGGCTTCAGTCCGTCGCGCGCGTCAGGGAGGGCCCGCGAGTAGATGACCGAATAGGCGTACTCAAGGAACGAGCCTTCCATTTCGGATGTGACGTCAATATCGACGATGTTTTCTACGAAATCCGGGCTGGCTTCCCCTGCCGGGGACGGGGTTTGGCGGCGGGCCATGAGACTGGTGGGTCCTTCTAAGCGGTGCAGAGCGAAAGCTGCGTAAGTTTATGACTAGGCTAAGCCTATGGTGGAACAGCCCGTGGACGGCGTATATCCGGAATATTGGGAAGCTGATGTTGTCCTGCGCGACGGAGGGACGGCCCATCTGCGCCCGATCCACCCGTCCGACGCGGACGCGGTGCAGGCCTTCCACGTGGGGCAGTCGCAGAAGTCCATCTATATGCGGTTCTTCGCGTTCAAGTCCAAACTCTCCGCCAAGGAACTCAAACGGTTCACCGAGGTGGACTACCAGGACCGGGTGGCCCTCGTGATCACCATCGGCGGGGAAATCATGGGGATCGGCCGCTACGACCGGCTCGATGACCCTGAGGAAGCCGAAGTCGCGTTCAACATCTCCGACGCGCACCAGGGCCGCGGCATCGGGTCCATCCTGCTCGAACACCTCGCCGCCGCCGCCCGCGAACACGGGATCCGGAAATTCAGTGCCGAGGTGCTCCCGGAAAACCGCAAAATGCTGATGGTGTTTTCGGACGCCGGCTACGACGTCAAACGCCACTTCGACGACGGTGTGGTCAGCCTCGAATTCAACATCGACCCCACGGACAAGTCCCGTGCCGTGATGGAATCCCGGGAACACCGCGCCGAGGCCCGCAGCATCCAGGAACTGCTCGCCCCGTCCTCCGTCGCCGTCATCGGGGCCAGCCGCAAATGGGGCACTGTGGGCTACCAGCTGCTGGAGCACATCATTGAAGGCGGCTTCACCGGCCCGGTCTACGCGATCAACCCGGAAGCCTTGGAACTCGCCGGCATGCTTTCCTTCACACGGCTCTCCGAGGTGCCCGGGCCGGTCAAGCTCGCGATCATCGCTGTCCCCTACGCCGAGGTCCCCAAGGTTGTGGAGGAATGCGGCGCCGCCGGGGTCAAGGGGATCGTGGTGGCCACCTCCGGGTACGCGGACGACGGCGAACGCGGCCTCGCCCGGCAGCGCGAACTCGTCCGGCAGGCCCGCGCCAACGGCATGCGCGTGATCGGCCCGGCCTCGCTGGGCATCATGAACACCAACCCTGCCGTGTCCCTCAACGCCTCGATGGCGCCCTCGCTGGGCCGCCGCGGCGGCCTGGGGCTGTTCAGCCAGTCAGCAGCGATCGGCGTCTCGCTCTACGCGGCCTCCAGCCGGCGCCGCGTCGGGATCTCCACCTTCCTGTCGGCCGGGAACCGCGCCGACGTCTCCGGCAACGACTTGATGCAGTACTGGGAGGACGACGCCGACACGACCGCCGTCGGGCTCTACCTCGAATCGATCGGCAACCCGCGCAAGTTTTCCCGCCTGGCCCGGCGCCTGGCCCGGACCAAGCCGGTCATCGTGGCGAAGTCCGGTGTCATGGGCCTCGGGCTGCCTCCCGGCCACGCCGTCCGCACCACCCTGGCCCCGCCGGAGGCACTCGACGCGATGATGCGCCAGGCCGGGGTGATCCGCGTCGGGACCGTCGAAGAGCTCATGGACGTCGCCCAGATCGTCTCCAGCCAGCCCCTGCCGAAGGGCCCGGGGATCGCCGTCTTCAGCAACTCCCTCGCGCTCGGCAAGGTTGTCGCGGACAGCGCGGTGGCACACGGACTCGGTGTGGAGCGGATTGTCACCGACGTCGACCTGGACGCCGGGATGTCCGTGGCGCTGCCCGCGCTGCGGCGCAGCCTGCAGGAAGTCCTCACCGCGGACACCGTCCACGCCGTGGTGGTCGCGCTGCTGCCCGCCCACGGCCTCACCGTCGAGAAGATCGCCGGAGTCCTCGCCGAATGTTCGGTGGCGGCCGGTAAACCCGTGGTGGCGGCGTTCAGCGGTCTGCTGGACCCGTCCATCTACGTCGAAGGAATGGTGGGCGACGAGGCAGGGGCGGGCGTTGTTCCCTGCTACTCCAACCCTGGCGCGGCAGTGGCCGCGCTGGGATCCGTGGTCCGCTACGCCCAGTGGCTGGACCGGGACCAGGGCCTGTTTGTGGAGCCCGAGGGCTGCGACCCGGAGGGCACCCACGAGGAGCTGGAGCGGCTGCTGGAAACGGTGGGCGGCGAGCAGCTGGTACGGCTGGATTCCGAGACAGCCGCGGGCCTGCTGGCCCGCTACGGCATCAGGGTGGTCCCGTCCGTCGGCTTCGAAACCGCCGAACAGGCCATCGCCGCCGCGGACCGGCTCGGCTGGCCGGTGGCGTTGAAAACCACCGACCCCGCCCTGCGGCACCGGCTGGACCTCGGCGGGGTGCGCCTGGACATCCAGGACGCGGACTCGCTGCGGCGGAATCTGCTGGAAATGCGCAAGTCGCTGGAACGCTACGGCTCGCCGTCGCTGGAAGTGCAGACCATGGCGCCGGTGGGGCAGGCCTGCACGTTCCGCGCCATCGAGGACCCGCTGCTGGGCCCGGTGGTGTCCTTCGGCCTGGCGGGGGACGCCGTCAATCTGCTGGACGACTGGGCCCACCGGGTACCGCCGCTGTCCGGCTCGGACCTGCATGACTTCATCCGGGCCCCCCGGGCCTCGCGGAAGCTCTTCGGCTACCAGGGATTGCCGGCGGTGGACGCCCGGGCCCTGGAGGACCTTGCCGCCCGGCTGACCAGGCTCAAGGACAACCATCCGGAGATCGCCCTCGTCGACTTCACCCCCGTGCTTGCCGGGCCGGAGGGGGCGTCGATCCTCGCGGCGGACGTCCGGATAGCCAACGCCGCCCAGCGTACCGACAGCGCCCGCCGGGCCATGCGCAGCTGACGCCCGGGAGGGCGTCGGTGCGTCAGCTCTCCCGTGGCGTCAGCTGCGGGGAAAGCCCCCCGGCTGCAATGGTTAGCAAGTCCCCAGCCGATCTGTGAAAATGGAGAGCATGAGCTTTCAGTCTCCGACACCCAAGCCCCAGACGACCGTCTCCGGACGCCCGGGCGCGCACCACCACGGCCTGCATGACCACAGCGTGCAGGGTCAAAGCCTGGAAGGGGCCCTCCAGCAGGCCGGTTTCTACCCCCGGCTCGTGGCCGACGTCGTCGCCGACGCCCTCGACGGGCGTGACTGCGTGGCGCACCTGGTGCACCTGGAGACGCACTTCGACCGCGCCGAGGTCCGCCGCCACATCACCGTGCTGGTCCTGACCGAGGACATGCTGGTCATCACCCATGTGGACGACCAGCAGCTTGATGAGGCGGGGGAGCAGACCGTCGCGCAGATCTCCACGGAATCCGTGCCCGTGACACAGATCCGCTCCGTGGTTCTCAGCTACGTGTACGCGCAGCCCCAGGAGTACAAGTCCTCGGACCCGGTCCGCGAGCTGACCCTGTCCATCGCCTGGTCCGGCGGCCAGCGCCTCGACATGGGCCCGGCCAGTTGCGGGGACCCGCAGTGCGAGGCCGACCATGGCTACAGCGGGACCATCGCGCAGGAGGACATCGTGATCCGGATCAGCGCCGAAGCCGACGGCCTGCAGGCTGTCCAGGACGCCAAATTATTCGCCCGCGCCCTCCGTGCCGTCAACACCGGATACACAGCCCCGGTGCCGCACGCCGGCCCCGGGCTGCCGCCGCGCCCGCGGATGGGCGTCTTTGGAAGCCGCGCCAGCCGTGGCCACCAGCGCTGAGATGACACCGGTCAGCGTGCCCCCGGCCCTCCCGCAGAGCCTGCCCGCAGCCCCGGCCCTCCCGCAGAGCCTGCCCGCAGCCCCGGCCCTCCCGCAGAGCCTGCCCGCAGCCCCGGCCTTCGGAAACCGCTCCATCGCGGAGGTTCTCACCAGCGCCGCGGCCAGCGTGGGTGTTCCCGGCTTCGAAAACCGCCTGAACCTGCCCGCGGCCAAGCGCATCTGCGTCGTGCTGGCCGACGGGCTGGGCCGCAACCTGCTCAGGCAGAAGTCGGCGCACACGCCCTTCCTGCGCGCCGTGATGCAGGCCGGCCAGGGGCAGGTGCCGGTCTCCCTGGACTCGGCCTTTCCGTCCACCACGGCAGCGTCGCTGGCCAGCTTCGGCACCGGACTCTCCGCCGGGCAGCACGGCATGGTGGGCTTCGACGTGCTGGACCCGGACCAGGACCGGGTCGTCAACATGCTGGGCGGCTGGGACGCCGGCGTAGATCCGGAGCAGTGGCAGCCGTTCCCCACCGTCTTCCAAAGGGCCGCGGAGCACGTGGATGTCAGCACCGTCAGCCTCCCGCAGTTCAGCGACTCCGCCATGACCCGGGCCGCGCTCCGGGGCGGCCGCTACGTCACGGCAACCACCCCGCATGCCAGGACCGCGGCGGCCGCCGCTGCGATGGCCGGGGCCGGACGGTCGCTGATGTACTTCTACGTCAACGAACTGGACAAGGCCGGGCACCGCCACGGCTGCCAGTCACCGCAGTGGGAACACCAGCTCGAGGAACTCGACGCCACGGTGAAGCGGCTCAGCGCCACCCTGCCGGCGGGCACCACCATCCTGCTCACGGCCGACCACGGCATGCTGGACGTGCCGGAATCCCAGCGGATCGACTATGCGGCCGACCCTGCCCTCGTGGCAGGTGTCCGCCATACCGCGGGCGAGCCGCGGATGGTCCATCTCTATCTGGAGGAGTCCGAAGGCGAGTCCGGCCGGGTGCGCCTGATGGAGGCCTGGCGGGCGCGTTTCGGCGACCGGATCTGGGCCTTCACCCGGGAGGAAGCCATCGCCGCTGGACTCTTTGGTGCGGTCCGGGCTGAGGTCGGCCCGCGGATCGGCGACGTGATGATCGCGGCCAGGGACGCCCTGGCCCTCTACGACACCCGCCGGGCGCGGCCGACAGCCCTTGACGTGGTGGGCCAGCACGGTTCGCTGACAAAAGCCGAACGCGAAGTCCCGCTGTTGTGTTTCCAGGCCGACGGAAAAAGGGCCCCCCGCGCCTGACTGGGCGTGAAGGGCCCTGACGGGCGTGGCCGCCTGGAAGCCGCGGCGGACGTTAGTCCCCGCGGGCTCCGAAGACGATATCGTCCCAGCTCGGAATGCTGGAGCGCTTCGGTTTGGCCGGCTGGCGCTCCGGCTGCTCCGCATCGCGGTCATCCCGGGCGGCGGCAGGGGTCCCACGCTGTCCGCGACGCGGTGTTCCGCCGCCCAGCAGTTCGTCCAGCCCCGGGCTGGAGGTGGCGCCCTGCTGTCCGGCAGGCCGCAGTGGCGGGGCCGCAATGGTGATTTCCCGGGTGTCGGTACTGACTCCGTCATGCAGCTTCAGGGCGTCGTCCGGTGACTCCCCGTGGCGGGGAGCCAGGCTGAGCCTGGACATGATCGAGGGCCTGCCGTCGCGGCGGCGTTCCCGGGGATCGGCGGCCGGGCGGGTTTCCGCGTCGGCCGCATCCGGGTGCTTCGGTTCGCTCGTCCCGGTCCCCTCCCCGGGAGCAACGGGTTCCGGCCCGGCCGGTGCCTCCGCAGGAAGCTCGGAAGGCCGGGGATGGGCCGCCGGAACACCGTTGGTCAGCAGCGTGGCGAGGGCGTCGTCGGCGTCTTCGTCCACACCGAGGCGCTGCCCGCGGCGGGAGCGCAGCATGTCGAGCAGCCCGTCGGATTCCTGTTCCTGCTGCAGCTGGAGCTGCTGGATTACCTGGTGCTGGGCGGTTGCCGTGCGGGCGGCAGCGTCGGCGTCGGTTTCAAAATCAAAGGGCCGGTCCGAGACGGCGGAGAGCCGGCGGGCCGGGACGGGGCCGTCGAGGGGCTCGAGTTCGCTGAGCTGCTGGGCCCAGCGGTTGGCGTTTTGCAGCGCCTTCCGGGCCGGGCTGAAGGTCCACATGGCGGGCGGTTCCTCGCCGATGCCAGCCGGACCGCCGGGCTCCGCTTCGAAGTGCGCCACCACATTCCAGCTGCCGTCCGGGCGCCGCCAGGAGTCCCACTCCACCGCGGCGGCATCAATGCCGTGCGCGCTGAGCCGGTGGGCCACCATTTCGCCCAGCGACGCCGGCTGGTCCCCGAATACCGAGCGGTACACGTCGTGGCCGGGGGCGGGGGCGGCGACCTCCACCATGCGGGCCTGCCGGGCAACGTGCTCACGCTCGGCGAGTACCGGCCCCTCGTAGCGCTGGACTTTAGCGAGCGGAATTCCGGAGAGCTCCGCCACCTCGGCAGCTGTCGAGCCGCTGCGGATCCGCGCCTGGATATCGCGTGGAGACATGGCAATGGGCGCGGCCACCGCGCCGGATGCGGCCTTAGCCGACGTCCGGTTGGCTGCCACCCGAAGTGCTTCATCGATTGGCAGCTGGAACATCTCGCCGCCGGTGCCGCTTAACAAGAGATGCTCCTTGTCGTCGTGGACGCCTACAAGCCGTAGATCCTGCATACAAATCCTCCACCCTGGCATTACTAACAATCCAAACTCTGCCACCGATGCGGGCGAATTCCGGTGAGGACGGAGGGCGCGCCGTCATTTTCCGCTAATTTCCGGCACTATTCGCCCCCTCGCGTGGTGAGTTGCCGGGCCGGTCCCCGATGCGGCAGCCCGGGGTGCCTGCCGCGGACCAGAGGACTCTGGCATTCACCGGGCGCTTAAGCAAAGATAACCCGACATCGGGCACAAGAAACCGTGTGTCCGGTGTAGACATCGGAGAACCGCACCCGGGGGTCCAGGGCTACCGCCCGACAGGTCCGCCCGGGCCCGGCGAACCAACCGAACGACTGCGGAGTGAGCAACTAACAATGGCGACAGACTATGATGCTCCGCGCAAGACTGAGGAGGACCTCAGCGAGGACTCCCTTGAGGCGTTGAAAGCCCGGCGTACGGAAAAGCCTTCCGCAGTGGTCGATGAAGACGAATCGGACCTTGCGGAAGGCTACGAACTCCCCGGCGCGGACTTGTCCGGGGAGGAACTGCTGGTGCTGGTCATGCCGGCCCAGGCCGACGAGTTCACCTGTGCCTCCTGTTTCCTCGTCCGCCACCGTTCGCAGATTGCCCGCGAAAAGGACGGCCGAAGGTACTGCAAGGACTGCGAGGGCTAGGAGCCGGGGGCCGGGACTGCGCGGGCTAGGACTTCAGTGCGGCGACCAGCTCGTCCGGGTGCCGGGTGGACGTCAGCCAGTAGGGGGTGCGGTCGGAGGGATCGGTGATCCCGATGCGGACCACCGGATCGATCCAGCCGCGGATGCACAGGAACGCCAGGCCGTTGAGGCGGGTGCCGCGTTCCGCCGTCGCGTCCTGGCCCCGGAACGCGGACGCGGTGCCGACGAAGCGGCGTTCGATCGTGGCGCGGCCGACGCGCAGAGTGGAGCCGGTGACTGTGATGGCCGGCGTCGAGAGGACCAGCAGCACGGCGAGGATCGTGAACAGGACAACCGCGGCGGTGAGCCCGGCGGCCAGACTGATGGGGGCGAACACCAGGATCCCGGCGCCCGACAGACCCGCCGACACCAGCCAGATCCAGAAGTTCGGCCAGAGCTTCTCGCTGTACAGAACGGTGGCGTCGCTGGGGGTGCTGTTGGGGGCAGGCACGGCTGCACTGGATTCGGGCATGGACCCAGCTTTCCACTTTTCCCGGGCTATTTCACCTTGGCGGCAGAAGCGGGGGGCGGGGCCCGGGCCGCCGGCCGTCGCTAGGCCGATCTTCCCGGCGGGCGTTAGAGTGAGGGACTGTGACTGAAGAAACGACTGGAGCGGACGCCGCCGAAGCGGCACAGCCGGAAGCACAGCCGGCGGCAGGGTACGGGACCCCTACCCTGACGGTGCAGCTGAAGATGCTCGACGACGGCCTGGAGCCGCCGTCGTATGCGCACCCGGGCGACGCCGGGGCGGACCTGCGCGCCCGCGAGGACGTGGTGCTGGAGCCGGGGGAGCGCCGGCTGGTGCCCACCGGTGTGGCCATTGCCCTCCCCGACGGCTTCGTGGCCCTGATCCACCCCCGGTCCGGGCTCGCGACCAAGCACGGACTGACCGTTGTGAACGCTCCGGGCACCGTCGACGCCGGCTACCGCGGAGAAATTGCGGTGACGCTGCTCAATACCGACCGCCACTACGCGATTGAACTCAAGCGCGGCGATAGAATTGCACAGATGGTTATTCAACGCGTGGAGTACGCCCGGTTCCTGCCGGTCCAGGACCTCAGCGGCTCGGTTCGCGGCGGTGGAGGCTTCGGATCCACCGGCGGCTTCGGCGCGCCGGTCTGACCGGAAGCTGGCCAGACCGCAGTATTGCAGTGACTTATGAGCAGGATCCATATGCAGGACATATCAGCCGACCGCTGTTTCTGCATGAGTGCAGAATGAGACAGCAGATGCCGCGCGGACGCGGGGCGACGCGGCGGCACGGCATCACAACTAAGGAGACAACCCCATGGTTTTTGGGCGTGGCAGGAAAGCCAAGCAGGAACAGCTGACAGACACCGGGGAAACCCGGGAAGCCGTCACCGACGCTTCCGCCGACGACTCCGCCGGGACGTCCGCCGCTGCCCCCGTCCGCGGCGCCACGGGTCCTTTCGACGTGTCTGAAATCAAGGACCAGGAGGGCTACGTGGACCTCGGGGCCCTCCTGATCGCTCCCGCCGAAGGTCTGCAGCTCCGGCTTGAGGTCGAGGAAGCCACCCAGCGGGTCGTCGCTGTCACCATGGACCTGAACGGCTCCAGCCTCCAGCTCCAGGCCTTCGCGGCTCCCCGCTCCGAGGGCCTGTGGGACGAAATCCGTGAGCAGATCGGCCAGTCGGTGGGCAGCCAGGGCGGCCAGGTCGAAGAGATCCAGGGGGGATTCGGCACCGAGCTGCTCGCCAAGCTCCCCGCCAGCGGCACCGACGGAAGCCACGGCTACCGCGTTGCCCGCTTCATTGGCGTCGACGGTCCGCGCTGGTTCCTCCGCGGCGTCTTCGGCGGCGAGGCTGCTGTTGACCGCGACGACGCCGCCGGCCTTGAGGGCCTGTTCCGGCAGATCGTGGTGGTGCGGGGTGAGAACCCCATGCCCCCGCGCGACCTGCTGCAGCTCCGCCTGCCCAAGGACAATGCCGTGCCCGCACCGCAGTCCGCCCCGGACCTCGGGCAGCCGGAACGTGGACCGGAGACTACCCAGATTGGCTGACGCCCCCCGCCAGGACCCGGCCTCCGCCATCTCTGTGAGGCGGTTGCCGGATCGCGGCCGCGTGTTGTGCCACGGCTACATTGAGTCGGTCACCTACGCACCGGCCAGCCACGTGGCAGCCTTCACCGCAGTCGTCGTCGACCACGACGCGCCCAGGACCCATGGTGCCAAAGCGGCCACCGCAGGATCGGTCGCTTCAGCCGCCCAGCCGTCAGCAGCCGTACCCGCCGCCGGCCCACGGCGCCAGCGGCCCGACGTTCCCAAGGACCGGCTCCGGGTTGTCTGGCTCGGACGGCGCCGCATTCCCGGGATCGACGCCGGCACGGAACTCCGCCTGCAGGGCATGGTCACCGTCCGTGACGGCTTGCCGACCATGTTCAATCCCCGCTACGAGATTGTGTCCCGCCAGGAGGAACAATGACCGTGCCCGAGAAGCCCGAGCCCACTGTTCAGTCCGGCACTGCCCAGTCCGGCGCAGCCCAGTCCGGCGCTGTTCAGCCTGGCGCCGCCCAGCCCGGCGCTGCCCGGCCTGGCGAAAACCAGCCCGATGCCCGGCAGGGGCCGGACCAGGGGCGCTCCGCAGCCCAGCCGACCGTCGCGCAGCTCGCCGAAGGCTACGCGGCCAAGGCCGGGCTGCACCGCTCCGGCAACGGCAACATCGATGTGCTCAAGAGCGCCGGCGGGGTCCAGGGCATCGCCGAAAGCATTCTCCCGGGCCTGGTTTTCCTGGTCGCTTACACGATCACGCGTGAGCTGCCCCTGGCGCTGATCTGCGCGCTGTCCGTGGCCGCGGTCTTCACCATAGTCCGGCTGGTGCAGCGCAAACCGCTGACGCAGGCGCTGGCGGGGATTGCCGGCGTCGGACTGTCCGCGTGGCTTGCGAACAGCACCGGCAAGGCCGAAGACTTCTACGTTCCCGGGTTCTTCACGAACTTCGCGTACATCGTGGCGATGACCATCTCGATTGCCGTGCGCTGGCCCTTTGCCGGGCTGATCTTCGGGTTCATCCGCAACGAGGGCCTGGACTGGCGGAAGGACCCGGCCCGGGTCAAGGCCTACCAGATCGGCACCTGGGTGATCATCGCGGTGCTGGCCCTGCGGCTGCTGGTCCAGGTGCCGCTGTACTTCATGGGCGAGCCCGGTTTCGCGGCCCTCGCCACGACCCGGCTGCTGATGGGCGCGCCGCTGTACATCCTGGGTATCTGGGTCGCCTGGCTGTTGACCCGGCCCGCCCCCAAACCCACCCCCGAGGCCTAGCCTCCTGTTGCGCTATCACTTCCAGTCGTTCCAGGCGTTTCAGAACAACCCGGACTGACAGCGCAACCGGGCTAACCGTCGAAGCCGTCGTCCTCCGGCAGCGGGTTCTCGTGGCCGGCCCGGCCCGGGGTGTCGTCCTCGTCCTCGCCCTGCGGTTCCTGGGACTCCGGCGACAGCAGGGCACGCAGCTCGTCCTCGGCCGCGATCGTGGTCACGAAGAACAGCTCGTCCCCGCCGTCGATCACGTCATCACGGCTCGGCGTGATCGGCGCCTGGTCCCGCAGGATCGCGACCAGGGTTGAATCCTCGGGCCATTCGATGTCGCCGACGGTCAGGCCGAGCACGTGCGAGTCGTGCGGGACCGTGAACTCCACCAGCGATGACACGCCGGTCTGCAGCGTCAGCAGACGGACGAGGTCGCCGATCTCCACTGCCTCCTCGACCAGGGCGGTCATGAGCTGCGGGGTGTTGACCGCGACGTCGACGCCCCAGGAGTCGTCGAACATCCAGTCGTTCTTGGGGTTGTTGACCCGGCCCACCGTCCGTCCGACGCCGAATTCGGTCTTCGCCAGCAGCGAGACCACCAGGTTGACCTTGTCGTCACCGGTCGCGGAGACCACGACCTCGGCGTCCTCCAGTTTCGCCTCCTGGAGGGTGCTGAGTTCGCAGGCATCGCCAACCAGCCAGTGGGCGCCGCGGAGGCCGCTGCGCCCGATCACCTCCGGTTTCAGGTCGATCAGCAGGATCTCGTGTTTGTGGGCCAGCAGTTCGCGCGCGATCGAGGAACCGACGCTTCCCGCCCCGACAATGACGACTTTCACTTAGGACTCCTTGGCGGGGGGCTTGGCAAGAATGTGGGCGACTTCGGTGCTGCGGTCAACACCCAGCATGGCGTGCACGGTGTCGCCGTCCTGGTACAGGGTGCCGGCCGGAGGCAGCATGCCCTCGCCGAACCGGGTCAGGTAGGCGACGCGGATCCCGGCGGCCTTCTCGATCGAGGTGACCGGGTGGCCGATCCAGTCAGGGTTCAGATCCACCTCGGCGAGGACCAGCCGGCCGGAGGGGTCCCGGAAGTCGCCGGCAAGGTGCTGTTCGGGCAGGATCCGGCGGAGCACCTGGTCCGCGCTCCAGCGCACGGCGGCGACTGTGGGGATGCCCAGGCGCTGGTAGATCTCGGCGCGGCCCGGGTCGTAGATCCTGGCGACCACGTGGGGAACATGGAAGGTTTCGCGGGCCACGCGGGTGGCCAGGATATTGGAATTGTCGCCGCTGGAGACGGCAGCGAAGGCATAGGCATCCGCGACGCCGGCCTGCTTGAGCGTCTCCCGGTCAAAGCCGACGCCGGTGACCTTGCGGCCGGTGAAGCCCGTGCGGAGCCGCCGGAAGGCGCGGTCGTCCTGGTCGATGATGGCCACGGAGTGGCCCGCGTCCTCGAGTGTGTGCGCGAGGGTTGCCCCCACGCGGCCACAACCCATAATCACGAAGTGCGCCAACCGTGCCTCCTGTTGTTCCTGACCTGCTGCTGCGTAAAACTCTACCGGCCAGCGCGGCCGGCGCGGCCCGTGCGTCCGGCACCGCGGGCGCCGCTTGGACCCGACCGGACGGCGGGGACCGGTGCCGTCATGACATCGCGTCCGAATCGGACTAGCTTTGTGTGGTGCCGACAATTTTCAATGCCGTGAAGCGGGTGCTGGTAGGCAGGCCGTTCCGGAACGACAACCTGGCTCACACGCTGCTTCCCAAGCGGATCGCCTTTCCCATTTTCGCCTCCGACGCGCTGTCCTCCGTGGCGTACGCCCCGGACGAAATTCTCCTGACGCTGGCGCTGTCCGGCATCAGCGCCGTGGCGTTCTCGCCCTGGGTCGGGCTGGCCGTCATGGTGGTGCTGCTGACAGTGGTCGCCTCCTACCGCCAGAACGTCCACGCCTACCCCTCCGGCGGGGGCGACTATGAGATCGCCAACGAGAACCTGGGCAAGTATGCCGGGCTTACCGTCGCTTCCGCGCTGCTGGTGGACTACGTGCTGACCGTCGCCGTGTCGATGTCCTCCGCCGCCACCTACCTGACCACCGCGGTGCCTTCGCTGCATGGCCAGCAGGCCACCATCGCGACGATCGGCGTCGTGGTCCTGGCCCTCGTGAACCTGCGCGGCATCAAGGAAGCCGGCACTGTGTTTGCCCTGCCGACCTATATTTTCATGGTCTCCATCTTCGGCATGACCGCCATCGGCCTCTTCCAGTCCGCCACCGGCCAGCTGGGTGAGGCGCCCTCGGCAGCCTTCACGATTGTTCCCGCGCCAGGTTTCGACGAAGGGCTGGTCGGTCTCGCCGGCGCCTTCCTGCTGCTCCGGGCCTTCTCCTCCGGCGCCGCGGCGCTGACCGGCATTGAGGCCATCAGCAACGGCGTGCCGAACTTCCGGAAGCCCAAGAGCAAAAACGCGGCCACCACCCTGCTGCTGCTCGGCACGATCGCCGCTTCCATGCTGGCCGGGATCATCTACCTCGCCAACGCCACCAAGGTGCACATCGTGCTGGACCCTGCCACGGAGTTCCTGTTGAACGGCCAGCCGCTGCCGGAGGACTACATCCAGAGTCCGGCGATCAGCCAGATCGCCCAGACCATCTTCGGCGCAGCGTCCATCCCCTTTTTCATCGTGGTCGCCGCCACCGGCGTGATCCTTGTCTTCGCGTCCAACACGGCGTTCAACGGCTTCCCGGTGCTCGGCTCGATCCTGGCGCAGGACGGTTACCTGCCCCGCCAGTTGCGCACCCGGGGGGACCGGCTGGCCTTCAGCAACGGTGTCCTGGCACTGGCCGCCGGCGCCTTGGTGCTGATCATCGCCTTCAATGCCGACGTCACCAAGCTGATCCAGCTCTACATCGTGGGCGTCTTCATCTCCTTTACGATTAGCCAGCTCGGCATGATCCGGCACTGGGGCCGGGCGCTTAAGCTCGCCAAGGACCCCGCCGTGAAGCGGCGGATGCTCAAGTCCCGCACCATCAACACCATCGGCTTTGGCATGACGGCCCTGGTCCTGGTGATCGTCCTGATCACCAAGTTCCAGCAGGGCGCCTGGATCGCGCTTCTGGCCATGTTTGTGCTGTTCCTGATGATGTGGAGCATCAGGGCGCACTACGACAACGTGGCCAAGGAACTCGCCGTGGACGAGGACTCCTCGCCGCGGGCCTTGCCGACCCGGGTGCACGCGGTGCTGCTCGTCTCGCACGTCCGCAAGCCGGTGCTGCGGGCACTGGCCTACGCCCGCGCGTCACGTCCGTCCCGGCTGGACGCCGTCACCGTGGACATCAACAGCGAGGAGACCGAACAGACGGTCGCGGACTGGGAGAAGCTGGAAATCCCGGTACCGTTGACGGTGCTGGCCAGTCCGTTCCGCGAAACGGTGACGCCCATCATGGAGTACATCAAGAACATGCGGCGCGATTCGCCCCGCGACCTGATCGTCGTCTACATCCCCGAATACGTCGTGGGTAAGTGGTGGGAGCATCTGGTGCACAACCAGACCGCACTGCGCATCAAGACCCGGCTGCACTTCGAGCCGGGCGTCATGGTGGCCAGTGTGCCGTGGCAGCTGAAATCATCCGAAGAAGCCAAGAGACTGCAGGACATCCAATGAGCTCCGACACCCAGACGCAACCCCACACTGAACTGATCCTCGACGTCGGGCCGGTCGCCCACGGCGGGCACTGCGTGGCCCGGCATGAGGGGCGCGTGGTGTTCGTCCGCCACGGTATCCCCGGCGAGAAGGTCCGGGTCCGCCTCACGGAGTCCGGGCCGGACGCCAAGTTCTGGCGCGGCGACGTCGTGGAGGTCCTGGAGCCATCCACTGACCGGGTGGAGCACTTCTGGGACCTGGCCGATTCCGCGCGCTCCTGGTCGCACCGCCACCCGCCGGTGGGAGGCGCTGAACTGGGCCACATCTCCCTCGGGCGCCAGCGCAGCCTCAAGGCCGAGGTGTTGGCCGAACAGCTGCGCCGCCTGGCCGGCGTCGACCTCCCGCTCGCGGGGAAGGGACTCACCGCAGAGGGCGGAGTGGAGGCGGTGGGGGAGTCCGGAACCGGGACGGCGGCGGGCCTCGCCTGGCGCACCCGCGCCGGTTTCGCCGTGACCCCCGCCGGAAAGCTCGGCATGCACGCACACCGCTCGGACACGGTCCTCCCGGTCCGGGAGATGCCCCTGGCCTCGGATGCCATCAACGCCCTCCGGCTCTGGGATATCGACCTGCAGGGCATCGAGCGCGTTGAAGTCGCTGCGCCGGCCAACGGCTCACGCCCGCTCGTGCTCCTGGTGCCGGCCGCGGGAACGCGGGCCAAGCGGCTCAGCGCGGTCCTCGCCCAGCTGCCCGAGGACGTCTCGGTGGCCAGCTTCGATCCGGTCAAGGGTGAAGTGCTGCGGCTGCGCGGACGCACCTACATCCAGGAGGCGGCGGCCGGCCACGACTACCGCGTCACGGGCGACGGTTTCTGGCAGATCCACCGGGACGGCCCTGACACCCTCGTGGGCGCCGTGATCGGATTCCTGCAGGACGGCGGCTTCCTGGAACCCGGTGCCGTGGTGGCGGACCTGTACGCCGGGGCGGGGCTGTTCACCGCGCCGCTGGCCGACGCCGTGGGTGTCACCGGGTCCGTGCTGTCCGTGGAGGGATCGCCCGGCGCCAGCCGGGACGCCCGCAAGAACCTTCATGACGCAGCCCAGGTGGAAATCGTCCAGGGCCGGGTGGACCGGGTTTTGCGCGAGAAGGAACGTACCTTCGACGCCGTCCTGCTGGACCCGCCCCGGGCCGGTGCCGGCAAGGCCGTCGTCAACCAGGTGGTCGGGGCCGGTCCCCGGGCCGTGGCCTATGTGTCCTGCGATCCGGCGTCCTTTGCCCGCGATGTGGGCTACTTCCAGCAGTCCGGCTGGGAACTGGCGGGGCTCCGGGCCTTTGACCTGTATCCGCACACCCACCACATGGAGACTGTGGCGCTGCTGACTCCCCGGGGCTGAGGCCACTAGGATGGGCCGGGTAGTCCGACGTCGCGCTCCGTAATCACGGCTGATCTCCTGCACCTTGTGCTGGTCCTTGTGCTAACAAGGCCGGCGCTAGTTAGGCCACCCTAACTAGCAGGGGGTCTGCGGTGCGACAAAGATAAAAACTGTTGCGAGAGGAGTCCTGCGATGAGCATTGTGGACAGCTTCGGTTCAAAAGGCAAACTTAATGTAGCCGGTACCGAATACGAAATTTTCCGGTTGAACTCCGTTGAAGGTGCAGAAAACCTTCCGTTCAGCCTCAAGGTATTGCTTGAAAACCTGTTGAGGACCGAGGACGGCGCCAACATTACGGCCGATCACGTCCGAGCACTGGCCGGCTGGGACCCCAGCGCCGAGCCCGACACTGAAATCCAGTTCACGCCGGCGCGCGTGATCATGCAGGACTTCACTGGCGTGCCCTGCGTTGTGGACCTTGCGACCATGCGTGAAGCAGTCAAGGAACTCGGCGGTGACCCCAAGCGGGTCAACCCGCTGGCTCCTGCTGAAATGGTGATTGACCACTCGGTGCAGATCGATTTCTCCGGCAACGCCGGCGCACTGGAGCGCAATATGGAGATCGAGTACCAGCGCAATGGCGAGCGGTACCAGTTCCTGCGGTGGGGCCAGACAGCGTTCGACGACTTCAAGGTCGTCCCGCCGGGAACCGGCATCGTGCACCAGGTCAACATCGAGTACCTGGCCCGCACCGTCATGACCCGGGAAATTGACGGCGTCGTCCGGGCCTACCCGGACACCTGCGTCGGCACCGACTCCCACACCACCATGGTCAACGGCCTGGGTGTGCTGGGCTGGGGTGTCGGCGGCATCGAAGCCGAGGCAGCCATGCTTGGCCAGCCCGTCTCCATGCTGATCCCGCGCGTCGTGGGCTTCAAGCTGACCGGGTCCATCCCGGCCGGCGCAACCGCCACCGACGTCGTCCTGACCATCACCGAGCAGCTGCGCAAGCACGGTGTGGTCGGCAAGTTCGTGGAGTTCTACGGCGAAGGCGTCGCGGCTGTGCCGCTGGCCAACCGCGCCACCATCGGCAACATGAGCCCGGAGTTCGGCTCCACGGCCGCCATGTTCCCGATCGACGACGTCACCCTCGACTACCTGCGCCTCACCGGCCGCTCGGACGAGAACGTTGCCCTCGTGGAGTCCTACGCGAAGGAACAGGGCCTCTGGCACGATCCTTCCAAGGAGATCAAGTTCTCCGAGTACCTCGAGCTGGACCTGTCGACGGTTGTTCCGTCGATTTCCGGCCCGAAGCGCCCGCAGGACCGCATCATCCTCACGGAGTCCAAGGACCAGTTCCGCCAGGACCTGCGCAACTACGTGAAGGAAGAGCTGGTTGGCGGAAGTGTGGACGAGGCAATCGACGAAAGCTTCCCCGCTTCGGATGCGCCGTCGTTCACCGCTTCCGCAAGCCACCTCACGGACGAGGCTCCGCACTCGCACGGCCCGGCGTCGGACGGCCGCCCGTCCAACAAGGTCAGCGTCAAGACCGCAGACGGCCGCGAGTTCGAACTGGACCACGGCGCAGTGTCGATCGCCTCGATCACGTCCTGCACCAACACGTCCAACCCGTCCGTGATGCTGGCCGCCGCACTGCTGGCCCGCAACGCCGTCGACAAGGGCCTGACCTCGAAGCCGTGGGTCAAGACCTCCGTGGCTCCCGGGTCCAAGGTTGTCACCGACTACTACAACAAGTCGGGCCTGACGCCGTACCTGGAGAAGCTCGGCTTCTACATCGTCGGTTACGGCTGCGCGACCTGCATCGGCAACTCCGGCCCGCTCGACACCGAAATCTCCGAGGCCATCCAGGCCAACGACCTTTCCGTCACCGCAGTGCTTTCCGGCAACCGCAACTTCGAAGGCCGGATCAACCCGGACGTGAAGATGAACTACCTGGCCTCCCCGCCGCTGGTCATCGCTTACGCCCTGGCCGGAACCATGGACTTCGATTTCGAGAACGACGCCCTGGGACAGGACGAGGCCGGCAACGACGTCTTCCTGAAGGACATCTGGCCGAACCCGGTCGAGGTCCAGCAGGTCATCGACTCCTCGATCGACAAGGAAATGTTCGCCCGCGGCTACGAGGGAGTCTTCGAAGGCGACGACCGCTGGAAGGCACTCTCCACCCCGGCCGGCGACACCTTCGCCTGGGATCCGAAGTCCACGTACGTCCGGAAGCCCCCGTACTTCGACGGCATGAAGGCACAGCCGGAGCCCGTCACGGACATCACCGGCGCCCGCGTGCTGCTGATGCTGGGCGACTCCGTCACCACGGACCACATCTCCCCGGCAGGGTCGTTCAAGTCGGACACCCCGGCCGGGCAGTACCTGCTGGCCAACGGTGTGGCGCGCAAGGACTTCAACTCCTACGGCTCACGCCGTGGCAACCACGAGGTCATGATCCGCGGAACGTTCGCGAACATCCGGATCAGGAACCAGATCCTGGACGGCGTCGAGGGTGGCTTCACCCGCGACTTCACGCAGGCCGACGGCCCGCAGGCCTACGTCTACGACGCCGCGCAGAACTACGAGGCCGCCGGCATCCCGCTGGTCGTCCTGGCCGGCAAGGAGTACGGCTCCGGCTCGTCCCGTGACTGGGCAGCCAAGGGCACCGCGCTCCTGGGCGTCAAGGCTGTCGTGGCCGAAAGCTACGAGCGCATCCACCGCTCCAACCTGATCGGCATGGGCGTCCTGCCCCTGCAGTACCCGGCCGGCCAGAACGCTGCCAGCCTCGGGCTGACCGGTACGGAAACCTTCGCCGTTGAAGGCGTCACCGCCCTCAACGAAGGCACCACGCCGAAGACGCTCAAGGTCACCGCCACGGCCGAAGACGGCACTGTCACGTCCTTCGATGCGGTCCTGCGCATCGATACCCCGGGCGAGGCTGACTACTACCGCAACGGCGGCATCCTGCAGTACGTGCTGCGCCAGATCTCCGCGAACTAGCGGAGAGCTCCTCCCGCAGGGGAGGAACAGTTGCCAGGTGCGAAAGCCCCGGCCGGTCCCTGACCGGCCGGGGCTTTTTCGTGCCCGGCACAATCCCGGCACGAGGGCTGCTCCGGAGGCGTTAGAGTTAAAAGGCACGTCTACCACCCGAAGGAGGGGCCGTTGGGTATCTTGGAGACCATCCGGAATCCGCAGGACCTGAGCAAGTTGTCAGAGGCGCAGCTGGATCAGCTGGCAGCCGAGGTCAGGGAATTCCTGATCGGCAACGTCTCCCAGACGGGCGGGCACCTGGGCCCGAACCTCGGCGTCGTCGAACTCACGATCGCGGTCCACCGGATCTTCGATTCCCCCCGCGACAGCATCGTCTTCGACACCGGCCACCAGTCCTACGTGCACAAGCTCCTCACCGGACGCCAGGACTTCAGCACCCTGCGCCAGCAGGGCGGCATGTCCGGCTACCCGGCCCGGGCCGAATCAGTGCACGACATCGTCGAAAGCTCGCATGCCTCCTCCTCGCTCTCCTGGGCGGACGGGATCTCCCGCGCCCGGCAGCTGACCGGCGACGGCGACCGCTACGTCATCGCCGTCGTCGGTGACGGCGCCCTGACCGGCGGCATGACATGGGAGGCCCTCAACAACATCGCCGCGGACAAGAAGCGCCGCGTCGTGATCGTCGTGAACGACAACGGCCGCTCCTACGCCCCGACCGTGGGCGGATTCGCGGACTACCTCGCCTCGCTGCGCCCCACCATCGATTCCTTCCGCGCCGCGCCGGCCTACGAAGGCACCCTGGACTGGTGGCGGAGAAAGCTGCAGAACGGCGGACCGGCCGGCCAGTTCACTTACCGCAGCCTGCACGCCATGAAGAAGGGCGTCAAGGACTGGTGGGCCCCTCAGGGCATGTTCGAGGACCTCGGGTTGAAGTACATCGGACCCGTGGACGGCCACAACCTCCAGGCCATGGAGCACGCCCTGGCCACCGCCAAAAACTATGCCGGTCCCGTGATCGTGCATGCCATGACCGAGAAGGGCCACGGCTACGCGCCCGCCCGCGCCCATGAAGCAGACCAGTTCCACGCCGTCGGGATCATCGACCCGGAGACGGGCGAGCCCACCGAGATCGGCGGCGCGAAGTCCTGGACCGCCGTCTTCGCCGACGAGATCGCCGACATCGCGGACGAGCGCAAGGACATCGTCGGCATCACGGGCGCCATGCTGATTCCCGTCGGGCTGCAAAAGTTCGCCGCACGGCACCCGGAGCGGGTGTTCGACGTCGGCATCGCCGAACAGCATGCCCTCACCTCCGCCGCCGGCATGGCCTTCGGCGGGCTGCACCCCGTCGTCGCGGTCTACGCGACGTTCCTGAACCGCGCCTTTGACCAGCTCCTGATGGACGTCGCCCTGCACAAGGCCGGCGTCACCATTGTCCTGGACCGGGCCGGCGTCACCGGACCCGACGGCGCCAGCCACCACGGCATGTGGGACATGGCCATGGTCCAGATCGTTCCCGGCCTGCACCTCGCCGCGCCCCGCGACGCCAGCCGGCTGCGCGAGGAACTCCGCGAAGCCGTCGCCATCGAGGACGCCCCCAGCGTGATCCGCTACTCCAAGGGCACCGTCGGGGCGGAGGTGGAGGCCATCGAGCGGCTCAGCGACGGCGTGGACGTGCTGGCCCGCCGCCCGGCCGGCTCCACCGACAACGACGTGCTGATCATCAGCGTCGGCGCGATGTCCGAACTCGCCCTCGACGTCTCCAACCGGCTCGGCGCGCAGGGCATCAGCTCCACGGTGGTGGACCCCCGCTGGCTGCTCCCGGTCCGGAACTCCATCATCGCCCTCGCCTCCCACCACCGCCTCGTTGTCTGCATCGAGGACGGGGTCCGTGCCGGCGGCGTCGGGTCCCGGATCCGCCAGGAAATGCGGGCGGCAGGGGTGGACACCGCACTGAACGAAGTTGGCCTCCCGGTGGAGTTCCTCGACCACGGAACCCGCAGCCAGGTGCTCGAACGGGTCGGATTGACCGCCCAGCGGATCACCCACGACATCGTGGCGCAGGTCCTGGGGACCAAAGTTCCCTTCGCGCGGCCCCTCCCCGGCCAGGAACACCCCAGCACGGGCAGCCTGCCGATCCTGTGAGGACCCCTGTGAGAATTCCGGATGGACTGGCGCCGGGCGACCTGGTGGTGTCCCGGAACCGGAAATGGAACGGCAAGGCCCACTGGGTGGTGCCGGGCACCTACCTCGGCGAGGACGGCCACGGCTGGTGGATCTTCCAGGGAACCAACGAGTTCTGCTCCCGCCCGGGTGCGGCGTTCTACGCCGCATCCGACGCCGTGCTGCTGGTCCCGCGCACCGGGGAATACGTGGCCACGTTCTACGACGAGGCCCAACCCGCCGGCGTCCAGGTTTACGTGGATCTGGCGACCGGCCACGGCTGGCACACGATCCGGCCGGGAGTCACCGAGTTCCACCTGATCGACATGGACCTGGACGTGATCCGGACCGTGGACCGCGGAGTGTACGTGGACGATGAGGACGAGTTTGCCGAGCACCGGATCGAGATGGACTACCCCGCAGCCGTGGTGGACCGGATCAGCGCCGCATCGGACCAGCTTTACCAGGCCGTCAAGGCAGAACAGCCACCGTTCGACGGCGCAGACCGCGAATGGTTCAGGAAAGGACGGGCATGAGCGGAATCATCCGGGTTTACAAACGCAACGACGAAGGGGTCCTCGAGTTCAGGGAGGGCTGGTTCGACGAGGATTACAGCCAGTTCGTGATGAACCACGGCGTTGTAGGGCACCAGAGCAAAACCGATGAGACCGACGTCGCCGACGCCGCCGCCGCGGAGGGCCTGATGGATGCCTTCGCCGTGCAGTGCGCCGAGGACGGCTTCGCCGAAATCCCCGAGGACGAGCAGTTCTGGGTCGTGGCCCAGTATGCCCTGAAAACCAAGGACGGCACGGAACGCGACCGCTACCTTGAGGAAAAGGCCAAGGACGCCCTGATCAGCCACCTGGCCTGGCGCGGGCTCGGAATTGTGGACCGCTCGGAATTCTCGGATGCCAAGCTCAACATCTTCATCCTCACCCCGGACGTCAACAAGGCCGTCAACGCGATTAAGGTCTGCATCCGCGGCGAGGACCTCGACTTCACCAAGCTGAGCATCGGTGCCGCAGCCTCCGGCGAGACCTCCTTCAAGCTCAAGCACTCTCCGAAGCAGGCCAACAGCTTCACCCTGTAGTTCCAAGGCAGTTCCACCGGCACGATACACATCAGTTGTGGGGGACATCGACTGGAAGGCATTCCACATGGCGACCAAATCCGTTGAACCTGGCCGTACCCCGCTGCCGCGGGGGATCGGAGCTCCCGCCCGCCGGAGCCTCGCCCACGCCGGCGTCGAGACCCTCGAGCAGGTGGTGGCGCTCGGTGGCCGCGCCCTTGCCGGGATGCACGGCGTCTGCCCGCGGACCCTCGCCCAGCTCGAGGATGCCCTGGACGAACGCGGGCTGGAACTGCCCGCAGGGTAAACCCCGCAGGGTTGATCCCGCAGCGTAAACACAGCCCTCCCCGGGGGCCGCTGCCGGCCGTTATAGGCTGAACCCCATGACTGAATACCGCCGCGTAGGAAATTCCGGACTGACCGTCTCCGTCGTAGGGCTTGGCTGCAACAATCTGGGCCGGTCCAATACGGCCACCGAGTCGCAGGAGGGGACTGACGCCGTTGTGCATTCGGCACTGGACGCCGGAATTACCTTCTTCGACGTCGCCGACAGCTACGGCCGGGAGCCGGGCCTCAGCGAGACGATGCTGGGCAAGGCCCTGCGCCATCGTCGCGACGACGCCGTCGTCGCGACGAAGTTCGGTCTCGACATGCGCGGGACCAACGGGAACGACTTTGGTGCCCGCGGTTCCCGCCGTTACATCATCACGGCCGCGGAGGCCTCGCTGCGCCGGCTCGGGACCGACTGGATCGACCTCTACCAGTTCCACACCCCCGACCCGCTGACCCCGATCGAGGAGACCCTCGCCGCCCTTGACGAGCTCGTCACCAGCGGCAAGGTCCGCTATATCGGCCATTCCAACCGTGCCGGCTGGCAGATCGCCGAGGCCGAATTCGTGGCCCGCGCCCGCGGGGGAGCGCGCTTCATCTCCAGCCAGAACCACTACAACCTGCTGGACCGCCGCGCCGAACTCGAGGTCACTCCGGCCGCCGAAGCCTACGGACTGGGCGTGCTGCCGTACTTCCCGCTGGCCAACGGCCTGCTCACCGGCAAGTACGCCAAGGACACCGCGCCCGAGGGCTCGCGCCTGAGCCACACCCGCACCAACCTGGTCTCCGACGCCGACTGGGACCAGCTGGCTGCCTTCAGCGCCTTCGCCGCAGAGCGCGGCCTGAACGAGATCCAGGTGGCTTTCTCCTGGCTCGCGGCCCAGCCCTCGGTCAGCAGCGTCATCGCCGGCGCCACCCGGCCCGAGCAGGTCGTGCAGAACGCCGCCGCCGTGGCCTGGATTCCCAGCGCCGCGGAGCTTGCTGAACTGGGCGACATCTTCCCGCGGACGCCGAAGGTCGCGCTGTTCTAGATTGACTGCCGGTTCCGGGTTGACGCCCTTTCGCCGGGGCCACCGCAGGGTCCCGGGCCGGGGTGCGCTGGAAACACCGGCCGATTCGGGGCCCTCGTCCGGCCCGGCGATACTTCCACCGGGGCGCCGAGGAACTTCCGGCCGGCACCAGCGGACCCTGACACGGCAGCGCCGCCGTCCGCACTCGTGGGGAGTGCGGACGGCGGCGCTGGTGGGCGGTGCAGCCGCGGATCAGGCTCGAAACAAGAGCGGCTCAGGCAGCCGGCTCAGGCGGCCGGTTCCGACGCCACACCGGGCGCCAGGAACTTCCGGCCGTTGACCCGTTCGGAGGCGCCCACCCGGTCAAGGTACGGGGTGATGCCGCCAAGGAACATAGGCCACCGCGCGCCGAGGATCATGCAGAGGTCGATATCCTCGGGACCAGCCACCACGCCTTCGTCCAGCATGAGTCCGATTTCCTGGGCGAGGGCGTCCTGGGTGCGGCGCAACACCTCCTCGCCGGTGGAGGGCGTGTCGCCGAAGGACATCATCGCCAGGGTTTCGGCGGGGATGAAGGGTTTGCCGTCCGGGCCCTGCTCCGGAGTCCCGTTTTGCATGGACCAGATGGACTTCACACCGTTGTCGATCAGCTTCTGCAGGTTCTGCGAGACGGTGAAGCGGTCGGGGAACGCCTCGTGCAGGGATTCCTGGACGTGCTGCGCGACCGGCAGTCCCACCATGGCGCCGAGGACAAACGGCGTCATCGGCAGGCCCATCGGGCGCAGCGCGTTGTCCGCGACGTCGGCGGGGGTCCCCTCGTCGAACGCGGCGCTCACTTCGCCCATGAGGCGCAGCAGGAGACGGTTGACCACAAACGCCGGTGCGTCCTTGACCAGCACGGCGGACTTCTTGAGCCCCTTGGCGAGCTCGAACGCGGTGGCCAGCACGGCGTCGCCGGTCTCCGGCACACGGACGATCTCCAGCAGCGGCATCACCGCGACGGGGTTGAAGAAGTGGAAGCCGATCAGGCGCTCCGGATGCTCCAGGTCCGCGGCCATGGCGGAGACGGACAGCGAGGAGGTGTTGGTCGCGAGGATGCACTCGGCGGAAACGATCGCCTCGACTTCCTTGAAGACCTGCTTCTTGACGTTGAGCTCCTCGAACACCGCCTCGATGACGAAGTCGGCGTCGGCGAAGGCCTCCTTCGACACCGATCCGGTGACGAGCGCCCGGGTCCGGTTGGCGGCGTCGGGGCTGAGCCGGCCCTTCTGCAGCAGCTTGTCCACCTCGGCGTGCACGTAGCCCACGCCCTTGTCCACCCGGGCCTGGTCAATGTCCGTCATCACCACGGGCACCTTGAGCTGGCGGGCGAAGAGCAGGGCGAGCTGGCCGGCCATCAGGCCGGCGCCGACGACGCCGATCTTGGTCACCGGACGGGCCAGTTTGCGGTCCGGGGCGCCGGCGGGACGCTTGGACCGGCGCTGGACGAGGTCCAGGAAGGCGTAGACGGTGGAGCGGAACTCATCGGTCTGCATCAGGTCCGCGAGGGATTCGCATTCCAGTTCCGCGGACTCGGCCTGCGTCATCGTGCGGTTTGCTTCCATCACCTCGAGGACCTTGGCCGGCGCCGGCGAGGCGTTGGAGGTCCGTGCCTCCACGAACGACCGGCCCGCGGCGACGGCGCCTTCCCAGCGGGCAATGACCTCCGGGGCGGAGGGATCGACGGCGTTGGCCCGTTCCGGGATCACGGCGCCGGCGATGACCTGCGCGGCCCAGGCGACGGACTGCTCAACGAAGTCGGCGGGCTCGAAGATCGCGTCCGCCACGCCCAGCTTGAACGCCTGCGGCCCGGTCAGCGTCCGGTTGTTGCTCAGCGGGTTCTCGATCATCACCTTGACGGCGTTTTCCGGCCCGATCAGCCGCGGCAGGATGTACACCCCGCCCCAGCCCGGGATGAGCCCGATGAACGCCTCGGGCAGGGCCAGCGCCCCGGCACCGGTGGACACCGTGCGGTAGGTGGACTGCAGGGCGATCTCCAGCCCGCCGCCGAGGGCCAGGCCGTTGATGAAGGAGAAGCTGGGCACACCCATGTCCGCCAGCGTCGAGTAGACGTCGTGGCCGAGCTGGGCCATCCAGAGGCCGTGTTCGCGGCCGCTGACGGACTTGATCGTGGACAGGTCCGCGCCGGCGACCAGGAAGTAGGGCTTTCCGGTGACACCGACGCCCACGATCTCGCCGCGGGCGGCACGGCCCTTGAGTCCTTCCAGGACGGTGCCGAGCTCGATCAGGGTGTTGGGGCCCAGGGTGGTGGGCTTGGAGTGGTCCAGGCCGTTGTCCAGCGTGACCAGGGCGAAGGTGCCGGGGCTCTTGCCGTCAACCGCCGGCAGCTGGATGTCCTGGACGTAGGAGTGGGTGAGGGTCTCGTTCGGGAAAAGGTCGGCAAGCTTGTGGAAATCGGCGGCGCTCATGCTGCGGCTCCAGTCTCGGTGGTGGTGGCGGGGACGGTGTCGAGGTCAAAGGCGGTGCCGTAGCCGGCGTGGTGCGGGTTTTCCCAGATCACGGTGGCGCCCATGCCCAGGCCGATGCACATCGTGGTCATGCCGAAGCGGACCGTGGGGTCCTCCTCGAACTGGCGGGCCAGCTGGTTCATCAGCCGCACGCCGGAGGACGCGAGGGGGTGCCCGACGGCGATCGCCCCGCCGTAGCGGTTGACGCGGGGGTCGTCGTCGGCGATGCCAAAGTGGTCCAGGAAGCTGAGCACCTGGACGGCGAAGGCCTCGTTGATTTCGAACAGTCCGATGTCCGCGATGCCCAGCCCGGCGTTCTTGAGGGCCTTTTCTGTGGCAGGGACCGGGCCGATGCCCATGACTTCGGGTTCGACGCCGGCGAAGGCGTAGCTGACCAGGCGCATCTTGACCGGCAGGCCCAGTTCCTCGGCGGCATCGGCGGAGGCCAGCAGTGCGGCGGTGGCGCCGTCGTTGAGTCCGGCGGCGTTGCCGGCGGTGACCCGGCCGTGGGCGCGGAACGGGGTCTTGAGTGCGGCGAGGTCGTTCACCGAGGTGCCCGGCCGCGGCGGCTCGTCCACCGTGTTCACGGTCCAGCCCTGACCCGGTTTCATCGTGGCGACGGGCACCATGTCCGGCTGGATCTGGTCCCTGGCGTAGGCGGCCGCGAGCTTGTCCTGGGAGGCGACGGCGTAGGCGTCGGTGCGGTCCTTGGTGATGGCGGGAAAGCGGTCGTGCAGGTTCTCGGCGGTGTTGCCCATGTTCAGGGCCGCCGGGTCAACGATCCGTTCGGACATAAAGCGCGGGTTGGGGTCCGCGCCGGCGCCCATCGGGTGGTTGCCCATGTGTTCGACGCCGCCGGCGATCACGACGTCGTAGGCGCCGAAGCCGATGCCGCTCGCCGTGGTGGTCACCGCGGTCATGGCGCCGGCGCACATGCGGTCGATCGCAAAGCCCGGCACGGTCCGCGGCAGACCGGCCAGCAGGGCGGCGGTGCGGCCGATGGTCAGACCCTGGTCGCCGGTTTGTGTCGTCGCCGCGATGGCGACTTCGTCGATCCGTTCGGCCGGCAGGGACGGGTTGCGGCGCATCAGCTCGCGGATGCACTTGACCACCAGGTCGTCGGCGCGCGTTCCGGCGTAGATGCCCTTCTCGCCGGCGCGGCCGAACGGGGTGCGGACGCCGTCGACAAAAACGACGTCGCGGATGGTGCGGCGATTCGCGCTGCTGTTGTTTCCGCTGCTGTGATTTCCACTGCTGGGGGGCTGGCTCACGTGCTACTCCTCATCGAGACATGGGTGCCGGATCCGCGCCCCGGGCAGAAGGAGCCAGGGGCAGCAGTGGACCGGGCGACATCAGAGACCATGTTACTCGTCAGTAACATAGCTGGCAAGGGGTGCGGTGCCGCGCGGCCGGGGAGAAGTTCCGGGAGCCGTGGCGGGCGGGCCTAGTGCGCCGTGTCCGGTGCTGTGGCGGCATCTGTGGCTGCGTCAGCTGAACCAGGAACCGCTTTGGCTTCCTTGACCGGCAGCGGCTGCGGATTCCGGAAGGCCTCCGCGATCAGGGAAGCGACAAGTTCGATCTGCCACTGGCGGGCTCCCAGGTTCGCCAGTTCCTCGGCGATGCCTTCCTCGCTGGCCTCGACCGGCGGACGCCAGGACACGCGGCGGAGGTAATCCGGCGTCAGCAGGTTCTCCACCGGCATGTTCAGCTCCTCGGCCTTGGCCTGCAGCAGCGGCCGGGCGGTGGCGAGCCTGGCGGCGGCCTCCGGGTCCCGGTCGGCCCAGACCCGCGGGGGCGGGGGAGCGTTGGTGGGCAGGTGCAGGGGAGGGAGCTCCTCCATGGTCCGGGCGGTGCTGATGCAGCGCAGCCACCGCGGCGCCTCACGTTGGGCCGCGCGGCCGTGGAAGCCTTTGGTGCCCAGCAGCTGGGGCACGGTGCCGGGCATGGCCTTGGCGGCGGCGACGAGGGCGGAGTCGGGGATGAGCCGGCCGGGAGCGACGTCGCGCTTCTGCGCCAGCGAGTCGCGCTCGAGCCAGAGCTCACGGACCGCGGCCAGCTGGCGCCGGTCGCGGATCTGGTGCAGTCCGGACGTTTTGCGCCACGGGTCGACGCGGGGCGGTGCCTGCCCGGCCTCGAGAATGGCGGCGAATTCCTGCTCAGCGAAGTCCAGCTTGCCGTCGGCGACGAGGAGCTCAATGAGTTCCTCGCGCAATTCGGTCAGGACCTCGACGTCGAGCGCGGCGTAGCGCAGCCAGGGTTCCGGCAGCGGACGGGTGGACCAGTCGGCCGCGGAGTGTTCCTTCGCGAGGCCAAAGCCCAGGAGCTGTTCGATCACGGCGGCGAGTCCCACGCGGGGAAGGCCGGCGAGGCGGGCCGCGAGCTCGGTGTCAAAGAGCTTGTCCGGCCACATTCCGAGTTCGGACAGGCAGGGCAGATCCTGGCTGGCCGCGTGCAGGATCCATTCGACGCCGCGCAGGGCGTCGTTGACGATGGCCAGGTCCCCGAAGGGTTCGGGATCGATCAGCCACGTGCCCGAGCCCTCCCGGCGGATCTGGACCAGGAAGGCGCGCTGGCCGTACCGGAAACCCGAGGCCCGCTCGGCGTCCACCCCGGCAGGGCCGTGGCCTGCGGCGAGGGCCGCGGCGCAGCGTTCCAGGCCCGACTGCGTTTCGATGACGAGCGGCACGCCGTCGCGGGGTGCATCGAGGTCGATGATCTCCGGGACCAGGCTGTCGAAGCCGTCCACCGCGATGTGGGCTGTGGTGTCAGCCGCCTCGGTCTTGTTTTGAACTGTGTTGGCGGCCGCGCCCGCGGTGGTGATTTCCGGAATATGAGAGGTCATGATGACTTCAGTTTAGCGACAACACCGTGTCGAGGGCCGCGCATCCGCTAAAACGGAGCGGGTTCCCGGGTTCGCGGGTCGCATCTCAGGCCAGTCCGCGGCGCCAGCGCAGCAGCGGCGTGACGCCTTCGGGCAGCGGGGGAAGGCCCGCGAAGGTGCAGACCATGTCCGACCAGGCGGCGAGGTGGGAGGTGATGTCGGGTGTGGCCGGAGTCCAGGATGCCCGGAGTTCGATGTCGATCGAATTGGGCCGGTCCGCGAGGGTTCCGAAGCTTTCGGACAGCACCCGCGTCGCAGTTCCGCCCGCCGAGCGGTACGGTGCCGCATGGTTTTCGAGGGCTTCGACGAGCCAGGCCCACGCCACCGAGCCGAGCATTTCGTCGTTGCCCATTTCCGGCTCCAGCTGGGCGCGGATGTAGGTGACGACCCGGAACTCGCCGTCCCAGACCGCGGATCCCTCGGGATCGTGCAGCAGGATGAAGCGGCCGGTTGCCAGCTCGATGTCATCGCTTCCGGAAGCGCGGGCCAGGGCCGCGGCCGCAGGGCCGTGCACGGCACCGGAGGGCGTCACCTCGCCGGGGGCGAGAACTTCCGCCCCGAGGGCGACGGAGAACGGTGCCAGCCGTCCGGGCGCGGGGATCTCCTCCAGGCGCAGCTCATTGCGGGTTCGTGCCTGCCGAAGGGTTCCCAAGGCAAACAGAAAATCATCCGGAACCTGGTCGAGTGCGTTCACAATGGAAGGTTATGCAACGGGCGCTCCCAAGCCCGGCAGGCTCGCCGCCGCTGCCCCGTCCGGCTTTCACCAGGCCGGGCGGCGGCGCTCCTGCCGCCAGGGTCAGCCGGCAGCGAGTTCGCGCCTGATGGCAGCGATGAAGGAATCAACGTCGGCCTCGGTGGTGTCGAAGGAGCACATCCAGCGGACCTCGCGGGCCGCCTCGTTCCAGTCATAGAAACGGAAGGACTCACGCAGCCGGTCCGCAACACCGGCCGGCAGGATCGCGAAAACGCCGTTGGACTCGGTCTTCTGGCTCAGTTCGACGCCGGGGATGGACTCGACGCCGGCACGCAGCCGGGCTGCCATCGCGTTGGCGTGCGAGGCGGAGCGCAGCCACAGGTCGCCCTCGAGCAGCGCGATGAACTGGGCGGACATGAACCGCATCTTGGAGGCCAGCTGCATGTTCATCTTGCGCAGGTAGATCAGCCCCTGGGCTGCGGCCGGGTTCAGTGCCACCACGACCTCGCCGAAGAGCAGTCCGTTCTTGGTGCCGCCGAAGGAGAGGATGTCCACGCCGGCGTCGCGGGTGAAGGCCCGCAGCGGCACGTTCAGGTGGGCGGCGGCGTTGGCCAGCCGGGCGCCGTCCATGTGCAGCTTCATGCCTTTGGAATGGACATGCTCCGCGATTGCCCGTACTTCTTCGGGGGTGTAGCAGGTGCCGAGCTCGGTGGTCTGGGTGATGGACACTGCCAGCGGCTGCGCGCGGTGCTCGTCGCCCCAGCCCCAGGCTTCCCTGTCGATCAGCTCGGGGGTGAGCTTGCCGTCAGCCGTGGGGACCTGGAGCAGTTTGATGCCGCCGATCCGCTCGGGGGCGCCGTTCTCGTCCATGTTGATGTGGGCGGTCGACGCGCAGACGACGGCGCCCCAGCGCGGGAGCAGGGACTGCAGCGACAACACGTTGGCGCCGGTGCCGTTGAAGACCGGGAAGCATTCGATTCCTTCGCCGAAGTGCCCCTCCATCAACTGCTGCAGCCGGGCGGTGTAGTCGTCCTCGCCGTAGGAGACCTGGTGGCCCTCGTTGGCGGCGGCCAGGGCGGCCAGCACCTCGGGGTGGACGCCTGAGTAGTTGTCCGAGGCAAAGCCGCGGACCGAGGGATCGTGGAGCCGCACGGCAGTGCTGGCAGGGGCAGTTTGAACTGTGCTTGTCATCGGTTTGCTCACTCTTTCAGTCTAAGGAGGTCCGGACCCAAGGGCTAAGTACGGCGTCCGGGCTCAGGGCCTTCGCCCGGATTCCGGGACCAGCAGCAGCCGCTGGCCGTTCAGGTCTGCCGCGGGGGAGGTGAAGAGCCCGACGGCGGCAGCCGCCAGATCCTCCACATCGGTGAATCCGGGGAAGCTGCGTTCCGGGGACTTCGCCCGCATGGCCGCGTCCACGAGGGCCTTCACGACGAAGACCACCGCGGCACATTGTTGTTCCGCGGGGGCGGCGTCTGTGCCGGAGCCGGCGGCCCCCGCCTGGCCGCGGTGGAAGCCGTCGGCGACGGCCAGGGTCCAGGCTTCGGCGGCGGCCTTGGCGGCCGCGTAGCTGGCGCCGCCCGCCGTCGGCTTGCCCGCGGCGGTGGAGGAGACCATGGCGAAGCGCCCGGCGTCCGAGGCGGCGAGGTCGTCGTAGAAGACCCGCGTGACGTTCCGCAGGGTGGTGATGGCACCGCGTTCCAGGAACTCCCAGTCCTCGTCGCTCTGGTCCGTGATGCCCCTGGCGCCGCGCCAGCCGCCGACCAGGTGGATGACGCCGTCGACGGATCCGCCCGTTTCGGCCAGCCGGGCATGCACCGCGGTGTACAGCGACCGGACGTCCGCGAGGTCCGCGAGGTCGCACACCAGAGGCGTGACGCCGCTGCCGGCTTCCCTGGCGGCACTCTCAATCCGGGGTCGGTCTGAGCCCACGGTGAAGACGGTGTGCCCGGCGTTGCGCAGTGCGCGGGCGGCGGCAATCCCCGAAGGGCCGCTGCCGCCCGTGACCACGACGTTCAGGGGGCGTCCGGCGCTCATCCGGCGTTCATGACGGTGTTTGCAGAGCCCGTGTCGGATGTGCCGGTGATGCCGGCCGTGGACTCGATCACGGGGCGCATCTTCTTCTCGAGGGCCTCGTAGAACATCGAGAGCGGGAACTCGTCGTCGAGCACCTGGTCGGTGAGTCCGCGCGGCGGGCCGGCCAGCGGCAGCGCGTCCGGCCCCTTGGCCCAGACCGAGGCCGGGTTCGGCGTCACGGTGCCGGAAATCAGCTCGTAGGCGGCCAGCCAGTGCGCCATCTTGGGCCGGTCGATGGAGCGCCAGTAGAGCTCCTCGATCCTGGCGCCGAGTTCAACCACGACGTCGGCGGCCGCGTCCCAGTCGATGCTGAGTTTGCTGTCGGTCCAGTGCAGGACGTGGTGCTGATGCATCCACGCGAACAGCAGTTGGCCGCCGAGGCCGTCGTAGTTGCGGACCCGGCTGCCGGTGATGGCGAAGCGGAAGATCCGGTCGAAGATGACCGCGTACTGGACCAGCTTGGCGTGCCGGCGGGCCTCGGGATCGGCGTCCTCGTCCTTTTCGATCTTCACGGATTCGCGGAAAGCGGTCAGGTCGCAGCGCAGTTCCTCGAGGGAGTACAGGAAATAGGGCATGCGCTGTTTGATCATGAACGGGTCGAAAGGCAGGTCGCCGCGCATGTGGGTGCGGTCGTGGATGAGGTCCCACATCACGAAGGTTTCCTGGGTCAGTTCCTGGTCCTCGAGGAGGCTGGCGGCGTCCGCCGGCAGCTGCAGCGAGGTGATGTCCGCGGCGGCGCGGAGCACGCGGCGGAAGCGCGCCGCCTCGCGGTCGGCGAAGATGGCGCCCCAGGTGAAGGTGGGGGTGTGGCGGACGGCGACGGTTTCCGGGAACAGCACGGCGGAGTTGGTGTTGTAGCCGGGGGTGAAGTCGAGGAAGCGGATCGGGACGAAGAGCTTGTTGGAGTATTCGCCCTCCTCCAGGCCGGCGATGAACTCGGGCCAGATGACTTCGACCAGCACGGCTTCGACCAAGCGGTTGCTGCTGCCGTTCTGGGTATACATCGGGAAGACCACGAGGTGCCGCAGACCGTTGATCCGGTGCTGCTGCGGCTGGAAGGCCTGCAGGGAGTCCAGGAAGTCGGGCACGCCGAAGCCGCCGTCGGCCCAGCGGCCGAAGTCCGTCACGAGGAGGGCGAGGTAGCCGGCATCGTGCGGAAAGGCCGGGGCCAGGGCCTCGATGGCCGCCGTGATCGTGCGGACATGCCGCGTGGCCGCCTCGTGGTTGGCGGTCTCCGGGACGGAGCCGTCCTGTACCTGCAGTGCCTGCAACGCGGTGGCGGCAGCTTTGAGCTGCAGCCATTCCGGGGAGCCGGCGGAGATCGGGGCAGTGGTGGTGATAGCGGTGGTGGTCATCGTCAGCGGGCGCCTTTCTATGTGCTGGGAGCGTTGCTCGCCAGTAATTAGGACGAGCGTAGCAAGCAAACAGGAACCCTAATGCAAAATCGGCTTGAGCATAAGGAAGACTGTGGCAAGTGGGTGGCGCGGCCCGGTTCAGCTCCAGCGCCCGCGGGGCTGCCTCTCCCGGAAGGCAGGGGGACCCCGCGGCGCCACTGTTGCGGCGCCGCGGGGTCCCCGGGTGAAATCCGGCCCTGGCGCGGGACTACTGCCGGGCGTCGTCCGCCGAGACCAGCTTCAGGGACACGGAATTGATGCAGAAGCGCTGGTCGGTCGGGGTTCCGTAGCCCTCGCCCTCGAAGACATGGCCCAGATGCGAATCGCAGGTGGCGCAGCGGACCTCGACTCGTTCCATCCCCAGGGTGCGGTCGTGGATGTACCTGACCGTGCCGTCCGCGAGCGGGGCCCAGAAGGAGGGCCACCCGCAGTGCGAGTCGAATTTCTCCTGGCTGGTGAAGAGGTCCGAGCCGCAGGCGCGGCACTGGTAAACGCCCGCGGTGTGGCTGTCCCAGTACTCGCCGGTGTAGGGCCGCTCGGTGCCCGCCTGGCGGAGCACACGGTACTCCTCGGGTGTCAGTTCCTGTCGCCACTGCTCGTCGGTCTTTTCAGTCGGCGCGGTGCCAGCCGGCGCGGTGCCGCCTTCTGTGGCGCTTTCGGCGTCGGACCCGGTGGGGGCGGCGACGGGCGGAACTTTTGGCCTGCTACTAAAGATGCTCATAGCCTCAACAACGCTCAGGAGTCCCCGATAAATCCCGATCCGGCGTACAGATGCAGGACCGGCAGGCCCAGCTTGTCCTGGGCCTTGGTGGCCCAGTCGGTGTGGAAGGTATCGGCGACGGCGTGCGGGCGGGTGATCACCACGGCCTGGCCGGCGCCGAGTTCCCTGACCCTGTCGACCATTCCGTCGACGGCCTTGCCCTCGACGATTTCGCCGGTCACACTGCTGCTGAGTCCGGCCAGGGCCGCGAGGGAGACCGTCAGGGTTTCAGCGGCTTCGGCCCGTTCCCCGGCAGGGTCGGCGTGTGCCGTCAGTTCACGGAAGGCCTTGGAGATCTCCAGCAGGGACAGGTTCTCCAGAAAATCCACCAGGAGGTGCCGCTCCGTGCTGGCCGGAACCAGGACCACCAGCGGTGCATCACCCCCGGCGAGCAGGGTTTCGATGTTGACGCGGTCGTCCGCGCCGAGGGGCTCTTCTGTCAGGATGACGATTGGATCACTCATGACCCCAGCCTAGCCGCGCGCCGGCAGGCCCGCGCGGATTGGAGCCCGTAGGCCCGCCGCCGGCGGTCCCTGCTGCCCACGGATGCCACTCCGCGGGGCGAGTTCGGTAAGAATGGTGCCATGGCTTCCTCCTCACGCCTCCTGCCGGACCCGCAAACGATCTCCACCGTCCGTGGACGGGCTGCCCGCGCCGTCGCGGACTCCGCCGGCGAAGTTTCGGTCCCGGGCAGTGCCAAGTGGGCGCTTGGCGGCATCATCGGCGGCAGCGCCGCGGCCGGACTGCTCGCCGCCGGTTCCTCCGCCCTTGCCCTCTATTTCGCCCGCCGCGTGATCACGCCCGCCCGGGTGCGCGAAGAGGACCAGGAGGTACTGGCAGTCATCCGGGGCGGGCACCGGCTGCAGGTCATCCTTGCAGCCACGCCCGAGGCAACGGTCGAGGGCGTCTACGGATTGTTCTTTGACGGCGGCCGGGGACACGCCCGGATCGGCCGGATCGTGTCCTATTCGCCGGCGGAGCGCACGGTGCAGCGGGAAGTCGAGGCCGTCTACAGCGGGGACCTCAGCACGACGCGCCGCGGATACTTGAGCGGAGCCGCCTACCCGGACCCTGCCAGCATCGGCCTGGCGTCGGAAGAGGTGGACATTGAGGTCGAGGGCGGCGCCGCCCCGGCCTGGCTGGTGCGGGCACCGCAGGAATCCGGCATCTGGGCCATCATGGTGCACGGCCGCGGCGCGAGCCGGCAGGAATGCCTGCGCGCGGTCCGGACGGCCCGGGAACTGGGCATGTCCAGCCTGCTGATCACCTACCGCAATGACGGCCAGGCGCCCTCGGCGCAGGACGGACGCTACGGACTGGGTTCCACCGAGTGGCGCGACGTCGAGGCGGCCATCGGCTTTGCCCTGGAACAGGGGGCCCGTGAAGTGGTCCTCTTTGGCTGGTCCATGGGCGGCGCCATCTGCCTCCAGACCGCCGACTTGTCGCGTTATCACCACCTGATCCGGGCCATGGTGCTCGACGCTCCGGTCATCAACTGGGTGAACGTGCTGGCACACCACGCCGAGCTCAACCGGATCCCGTCGGCGGTGGGCCGGTACGGGCAACTGATGATGAGCCACAAGCTGGGCCGGCGGCTGACCGGCCTTGCCGCGCCGGTGGACCTGAAAGCAATGGACTGGGTGTCCCGAGCGGTGGAACTGCGGACGCCAACGCTGATCATCCACAGCGTCGACGACGAATATGTCCCCTATGGCCCGTCCGCTGCCCTGGCTGAGAAGAACCCGGAGATTGTCACCTTTGAGATGTTCGACCGCGCCCGGCACACCAAGGAATGGAACGTGGATCCGGAGCGCTGGGAACGGCTGGTGGCAGCCTGGCTGGGTCAGCAGATTGCGCCCCGCCCGAATCCGGGCCAGCAGGATCCCGAGGCGCCTGCTCCCGGTTAGTTCCTGCCGGTGCCGATCCGCGCTGTGTGCGCCCCGGTGAGCCGGATCAGTTCGGCGGGGCTCAGTTCGATGTCCAGTCCGCGCCGCCCGCCCGACACCAGGATGGCGTCCAGGCCCAGGGCGCTGTCATCCACAACCGTGGGGGAGGGCTGCCGCTGTCCCAGCGGTGAGATGCCGCCGAGCACATAGCCGGTGCGGCGCTGTGCTGCGGCCGGGTCCGCCATGGTTGCCTTCTTGCCGCCCAGCGCGGCCGCCATCGCCTTGAGATCCAGGTTGCCGCTCACGGGCACGATGCCGACGGCAAGCCGGCCATCGACGTCGACCATCAGTGTTTTGAACACCCGGGCCGGATCGACGCCGAGCACCTCCGCGGCTTCGCGCCCGTAGCTGGCGGCCGCCGGGTCATGGCTGTAGGGGTGGGCAACGAAAGGAACCCCGGCGGCCGCCAGTGCTGCAGTGGCCGGGGTTCCCTGTGAAGCCTGCTTGCGTGCCATTCTGACCTGGATGCCTGAGTGCCGGGTGGCTGGATGCCTGGGTGATGGGTGGCTGGGTGCCGCTCAGGGCTGCTGCGGGAGGGCAGCTACCTTGCGCTTGATCCGCCCCAGCATCGCTGTCATCCCGCGCATCCGCAGCGGAGTGATGGCCCGGGTGAGGCCCAGCAGTTCCGGCATGTCGTCCGGAACGGCCAGGATCTCGGCCGGGCTCAGTCCGTCGAGGCCCTCGTGCAGCACGCCTGCGAAGCCGCGGGTGGTGGGGGCTTCGGGCGGTGCCTTGAAGTAGAGCCGGACGCTGTCGGCAGCACCGCCGTCGGACTTTTCCGTTTCGATGGTCAGGAACAGCGGCGACTGGCACTCGACCACGCGCTCCATCAGTTCCGGGTGGTCCTTGAGCCGGTCCGGGAGCTCCGGGAGTTCACGGGAGAACTCGAGCAGCAGCTGGAGCCGTTCGGGCTCGGTGACGGCCTGGAAATCGTCAACAATTTCCGCCAGTGCGGTGGGGAGGGCAGCAGTATTCATCTCCTCCAGCTTACGCACGCGCGGCGATTGTGTCCCGGTCGGCCCGTCCCCGGGGACTATCCGGGGGCCGGGACCGTGCCGCGCTCGGTGCCCTTCACGATCGGGACGCGGACGGCGTTGCCCCATTCGGTCCAGGAACCGTCGTAGTTGCGGACCGTGTCGAAGCCCAGCAGGTACTTCAGCGCGAACCAGGTGTGGCTGGAACGCTCGCCGATGCGGCAGTACGCCACGACGTCGTCGCCTGGCTTCAGCCCGGCCTCGCCCAGGTACAGCGCCTCGAGTTCGGGGCGGGTACGGTAGGTGCCGTCCTCGGCGGCCGCCCGGGCCCACGGGATGGAGGCCGCGGTGGGGATGTGTCCGCCGCGCAGGGCGCCTTCCTCGGGGTAGGCGGGCATGTGCGTGCGCTGGCCGGAGTACTCCTCAGCGGACCGGACGTCGATGAGCGGCTTGCCGAAGTGGGCCAGCACGTCGTCCTTGAAGGCGCGGATCGGGGCGTCGTTGCGCTCGGCGACGGGGTACTTGCCGGGGGTGATCACGGGCTTGTCCGTGGTGAGGGAGCGGCCCTCGGCGGTCCACTTGTCCCGGCCGCCGTCGAGCAGCCGGACGTCCTCATGGCCGAAGAGCTCGAAGACCCAGAGGGCGTAGGCTGCCCACCAGTTGGATTTGTCGCCATAAATGACGACGGTGCTGTCGCGGGAGATCCCCCTTGCCGCGGCGAGGGCGGCGAACGCTGCGCCGTCGATGTAGTCGCGGGTGACCTCGTCATTGAGGTCCGTGTGCCAGTCGATCTTCACGGCGCCCGGGATGTGGCCGACCTCGTAGAGCAGCACATCCTCGTCGGACTCCACCACCACGAGCTTTCCGTCAGCGAGGGCGCCGGCGTCGATCGCGGCGGTCAGCCACTCGGTGGACACGAGCCGCTCCGGGTGGGCGTAGGCGGCGAACTTGTCGTTCTGTTCAACGGGGTAGGGCATGGTGATGGCCTTTCACTGCAACGGTCAGGGGCCGGGCCATGGAAGAATCGAGCGCGGCGCCGGGCCTCCTTCAACACTAGCCACGCCCCGCCGGGATTGCCCCTCCGGGTTCACACTCGGAAATATGGTCTTCGTCACGTGCTTCCCTCCCGCCCCACGTGTGCCGACGGGCATCCCGCGCATTGCCGGTATTCTTTCTGGGGACAAGAGACCAGCAGAACGGACCACCTTGGTACAGATCGAAAAGCTCGCCGCCCGCACCCCGGCAGTTTCAGTGGATGAACTCCTCAACGGGTTTTATCCGTCATCGCGCTTCGGTGAGGTTTCGTTTTCCAGCTACCGGCCGGATCCGGCCCAGCCCAGCCAGGCCTCCGCGGTCAGGGCGCTCGAGGGATTCGCGGCCAACGTCGGCGCGCGCGACGGCGACGGGCTCTTCAAGCGCCTCTTCGGCAAGAAGGACATGTCCCGCGCCGGGATCTACCTCGACGGCGGCTTCGGCGTCGGCAAGACCCACCTGCTCGCCTCGCTGTGGCACGCAGCCCCGGGGCCCAAGGCCTTTGGCACCTTTGTCGAATACACCAACCTGGTCGGGGCGCTGTCCTTCCGCAAGACGGTCGAGGCCCTGAGTCATTACAAACTGGTCTGCATTGACGAATTCGAGCTCGATGATCCGGGCGACACGGTGCTGATGTCGCGCCTCATGCGGGAACTGGCCGACGCCGGTGTCAAGCTCGCGGCCACTTCCAACACCCTGCCGGGTTCCCTCGGCGACGGCCGCTTTGCCGCCGTCGACTTCGCCCGGGAGATCCAGGTGCTGGCGGACCAGTTCGACGTGGTCCGGATCGATGGCGAGGACTTCCGCCACCGCGGCCTGCCCGCCGCGCCGCAGCCGCTGCCGAACGATCAGCTGACGCACCACATGCAGAGCGAGTTCCACGGCAAGACGGTGGCCCGCGACGAGTTCAGCACCCTGATCAACCACCTGGCCGGCGTCCACCCGAGCCGGTACCGCCAGATGCTCGACGGGATCGAGGGCGTGGTGTGGAAGAACGTCCACACCATCACCGAGCAGGCCGTCGCGCTGCGCTTTGTGGTGCTCGCTGACCGGCTTTACGACAAAGACGTGCCCATCCTGGCCAGCGGCGTGCCGTTCGATCAGCTCTTCACCGAGGAAATGATGACCGGCGGGTACATGAAGAAGTATTTCCGCGCCGTCTCCAGGCTCACCGCCCTGGCCCGCGAAGGCCAGAACCACGAACCCTCCTGACGCTTAAGGCAACGCGGGGTCATCTACGGCCCATCCTGACGTACTGGATGGGCCGGAAGTGACCCCGCGTTGCTTCGTTGAGCGCACTCAGACGCCCTCAGGCGCCGTTAAGACGCCGTTAGGCGGCCGTTAAGACGCCGTTAGGCGGCCGTTAAACGCCGGAGGTGCCGGCGCCACCTCTCGGCGGGACCGGCACCTCGCTGACGTATCTGGGTCAGAGGCCTGGCTGGCGGGGTTCCCCGGCAACGGGGGGCTCTCCGGCGACGGGATTCTGCTCGGCGACCGGCGGCGTATTCGGCCGGTTGTTCGCCTTATCCACGAAGTTGGAAGCGCCCCGCTGCACAGCATCGATCTTGTCGGCGTGCTTTCCGCCGGTCTTCGAGTCGACGAAATCGCCGGCCTTTCCGATGCCGTCCTTGATGGCTTGTTCGTTGCCACCAACTAATTGCTGAGCCTTGCCCTTTAGATCGTCAAGTAAACCCACGGGCACCTCCCTTCGGTCGCGGAGCCAGATCGCTCCTAGCGATTTCTACCCTAGCGGGAGGTTGCGGGAGTGCCAAGGCTGTCCGCCCAGAGGGTAAAAGCTGCAGGGCCGGGTGCAAAGGGTATAACGGCCCCCAGGGCGGGGCGGCAGGGCACAAAAAAGAGCAGCTCCGGGGAGCTGCTCTTGTAGTGGGCGATACTGGGATCGAACCAGTGACCTCTTCCGTGTCAGGGAAGCGCGCTACCGCTGCGCCAATCGCCCGCAACCGGAAGGATCCGGAGTGGAGGTGTCATGAAGAGAGCGGACGACGAGATTCGAACTCGCGACATCCACCTTGGCAAGGTGGTGCTCTACCAGCTGAGCTACGTCCGCATTTTAGTCCATGCCGGCTGGGCCGGTGGTGCTGCATCAAGCAAGTTGCCTTGCTCTGGTGGGCGATACTGGGATCGAACCAGTGACCTCTTCCGTGTCAGGGAAGCGCGCTACCGCTGCGCCAATCGCCCCTTGCATCCGGCCGAAACCGGAAACCAGGGTTTTCACCGAGGTGGGTACGGGATTCGAACCCGTGTATACGGCTTTGCAGGCCGCTGCCTCGCCTCTCGGCCAACCCACCGTGTAGATAGGATTCCAAAGAACCTTACCGTGACAGTGTCCTGCGAGCGGACGACGAGATTCGAACTCGCGACATCCACCTTGGCAAGGTGGTGCTCTACCAGCTGAGCTACGTCCGCATTATTGTCAGCAATTCCCCGCCGCAATCGGCATTTCCTCGCGTTCCAACGAGTAAGAACTCTATAGGAGGTTCAGGGAACTTACAAATCGGGACGACGACGACGGAGGCCGGGACCCGCTGCATCCTTGAGTTCTAGCGGTTCTTGCTAATTACAGCCCTGTAATTAGCCTTGGTTTTGGCGGCGGTTCCCGGACGGCCCGGGTGCCTGCCCCGGTTCTCCGGCACCCCAGCGGAGGACGCATTCTGGGACATACGCGGAATACAGCGCTCCGATTTTCAAATTCCGCCGGCGTGGGCTAGCATTCAATGGCATTGGGGCGATTGGCGCAGTGGTAGCGCGCTTCGTTCACACCGAAGAGGTCACTGGTTCGAACCCAGTATCGCCCACCCAGGAAATGGTCCGTTCCGCTCACCGAGCGGGGCGGACCATTGTTGTTAGTGCAGCCGGCCCGCTGTTGCCCCACTGTCAGAGCCCCGTGAAAGAGTCTTGCCATGACCGCCCCACTTCTTGCCCACGCCACGGATTACGGCCGGATGTACGCCCGCTCCACCTCGGAGCAGTTCTCCGTGCCTTCCATCACCACAGTGATCAGCCAGCAGCCCCACGGCCTGGACGGCTGGTTTGGCTACATGGGGGCCAACAGCCTCGCCCAGGACCCGACCCTGCCCGGCATTCTCGGCAGCCCCGCCAAGGTGCGCCAGGCAGTGAGCCGCGCGGCCAAGGCGGCGGAGACCTACCGCGACGACGCGGCGAAGCGCGGGGACCGCGTGCATAACTACTGCGAACAGGTTGCCTTGCGTGCCCTGGGCCGCCCGCACCAGATGAAGGAAACCCGCGAAGCCCTCGCCGCCAACGGTGAGGAAGCCTTCGCGGCACGCTTCGACGAGTGGTGGGAACTCTTCCAGGTGGAGCCGATCACCCCGGAAATTACCGTCTGGAACAAGACCGTCGGCTACGCGGGCACCCTGGACCTTGTTGCCAAGATCAACGGCCGGACCTGCGTCATCGACTACAAGACCAAGGGCACCAGCCGCGACGGCACCGTCAAACCGCTGGATGACAAGGTCGTGATGCAGCTCGTGGCCGGCATGAAGGCCGAGGAAAGCCTTGTGGACCCGGTGGCGGGGGAGTGGGAAGCGTGGCAGCACGGTGAATCCCCGATCTTGCTGGCGGTAGCGATCGGTGAGACCGAAGTCCGCCCGTTGCGCGCCAACCCGGATGTCCTGAAGCACCACTGGTGGAAGTTCTGCGCCCTGCGGCGCGTCTGGGAAATGTCCGCCGACACCACAGCTGCCGGAACGGCACTGCTCCCACTGGCGCCGCCGCCACTCACCCGATAGTCCCGATGTGGACGACGCGGCCGGCCGCATAGGCGTGCCGTCGGCCGGCGTCAGCCAATGGCAGCTCCGGTGTCCCGCCTGTGCCGGTGGACGTCGCCGGCGGCCCTTCGAGATCACTTCCGGTCCCAGCCGCGTGACCCGCGACCGCAGGGGTCAGGCGGCGGTGCCGGGATTGGCGGGGCGGAAGTAGTAGTTGCGTCGGGGTTTTTGGCGTGGGTCGATGTGGGGTGGCGGGATGAACCAGGGGATGCC
>NZ_JBVAYY010000011.1:0-182892 GCF_055412885.1 Pseudarthrobacter leeuwenhoeki
CTTCAGCAAAAAGTGTTCTGTCGCAAGTCCAATTTTCGCTGAAAAGATGGGCATTTCGTGTTTAAAACGCCGGAGACGACCCAAGCCTCATCGGTGGATCAAGGCTAAGCCTGGCCCGTGGGGGCCGGCCCTGCCGACCGGCATGGCCTATATCGCACGCCGTGCGGCGCGCCGGGGAAGGCGCGCCGGACCACACTGGCGCAATGAGGAGGCGTACGGCACAATAAGAAGCGCGCCCGGCAACTTTCACGTGTCGCTTGATGCTCTTGAGCATTGAGCTCCACCGAGGAACCGGGCACTAGCTTAATAGTCTGGCAAGGACCACCCGTATCACGGCGGACCTGCGCAACAGACGGACATCCAGGCAGAGGTCGTTGGGGAAGACGTACCTACAGCTATGGAGGATGGAATGTCTGTTGCACTGACCCGCGGTGTGTTGTTCGTTCACTCGGCCCCAACTGCCCTGTGCCCCCACGTTGAGTGGGCCATAGGTTCTGTTGTGGACAAGCGGACGGATCTTGAGTGGACTGCTCAGCCTGCTGCGCCCGGAATGTTCCGGGCCGAGCTGTCGTGGACCGGAAACCCGGGCACGGGGGCCCAATTGGCGTCCGCTCTCCGGGGCTGGGCGCACTTGCGCTACGAGGTCACGGAAGAGCCCAGCCAGGGCGTTGACGGCGGCCGCTGGTCGCACACGCCGGAGCTGGGTATTTTCCACGCTGCCACGGACGTGCACGGCAACATCATGGTCTCCGAGGACCGTATCCGCTACGCCTACGAATCCGGTGCCGGCGACGCCTCAGCGGTCTACCACGAGCTCTCCCTCGCCCTCGGCGAGGCCTGGGACGAGGAACTCGAGCCCTTCCGGCACGCCGCCGAAGGCGCACCGGTGCGCTGGCTCCACCAGGTCGGCTAGAACACCAGGTCGGCTAGGCCGCAGCGTCCCGCTGCAGCACATTCCATGGCGGTGCCAAACGACAGATGGCGGCAATGTTCACGAAGAACATTGCCGCCATCTGTCATTCCGGCGTGGACGGGGTGGCGGGAGCTAGATGCTCCGCACCGCGATCACGGCATTGTGGCCGCCGAAGCCGAAGGAGTTGCTCAGCGCCGAAATGCTGCCGGACGGCAGTTCACGGGCCGTCGTGACGACGTCGAGCGGGATCTCCGGATCCTGGTTCTCAAGGTTGATGGTCACGGGCGCCTTGCGGTCGTAGATGGCCATGACGGTCAGGACGGCTTCGACCGCACCGGAAGCGCCCAGCAGGTGCCCCATCTGCGACTTGGTGGCTGAGACTGCGACGCTGTCCAGCTGCTTGCCCAGGGCGGCCTTGAGGGCCGCGTACTCGGGCTTGTCGCCGACCGGCGTGGAGGTGGCGTGCGCGTTGACGTGCACGACGTCCTCCGGCTGCATCCGGCCGTCGAACATGGCAGCCTTCAGCGCCCGGGTGGCGCCCAGGCCCTGGGGGTCCGGGGCGGTGATGTGGTAGGCGTCGGCGGTGACCGACGTGCCGGCAAGTTCGGCGTAAATCCGGGCGCCGCGGGCCAGGGCGTGCTCCTCGGCCTCCAGCACCAAGGCGCCGGCGCCCTCGCCCATGACAAAGCCGTCGCGGCCAAGGTCGTAGGGCCGTGAGGCGTGTTCGGGATCGTCGTTGCGGCGCGAGAGTGCGTGCATGGAGGCGAACGCGGCGATCGGCATCGGGTGGATGGCGGCTTCGGCGCCACCACAGACGACGACGTCGGCCTTGCCGGAGCGGATCAGGTCCAGGCCCATGTGAACGGCCTCGGTGCCGGACGCGCAGGCGGAGACGGGGGTATGGGCGCCGGCGCGGGCACCCAGGTCAAGGCTGACTGCCGCAGCCGGGCCGTTGGGCATCAGCATGGGCACGGTCATGGGCAGGACGCGGCGGGGGCCCTTTTCGCGCAGGGTGTCCCAGGCGTCCAGGAGGGTCCAGACGCCGCCGATGCCGGTGGCGAAAGCCACGGCCAGGCGGTCGTGGTCGACCTCGGTGATGCCGGCGTCGGCCCAGGCCTCGCGGGCGGCGACAACGGCGAACTGCGTGGACGGGTCCATGCGCTTGGCTTCGACCCGGCTCAGGACCTCGGTCGCGGGGGTGGAAGCGCGGGCGGCAAAGTGGACGGGCAGTTCGTACTTGGCCACCCAGTCGTCCTCGAGCGTATGCGCTCCGGAGACGCCCTTCAGCGCATTCTTCCACATTGTGGGGACATCGCCGCCGATGGGTGTGGTGGCACCCAGACCGGTAATGACTACTTTGCGTGCCATGGGATCACTCTCTGTCGGTGCGCCTGCCGTGTCCGGGACTTGGGAAAGGTTGCCGGGGCCTGCGTTTGAAAAACTCTAAGGTGGTGCGCTGGATGGTGCTGCACATGGCGCGGTCCGGAGGTGCGATTGCGCCCCCGGACCGGCCGGGGCCGAAATTAGGCCTGTGCGCTGGAGATGAAGCTGACGGCATCGCCGACGGTCTTGAGGTTCTTGACCTCTTCGTCCGGGATGCGCACACCGAACTTCTCTTCGGCGTTGACGACGATCGTCATCATCGAGATGGAGTCGATGTCCAGGTCCTCGGTGAAGGACTTGTCCATTTCGACCGCCTCGGTGGCCAGACCAGTCTCTTCGTTGACGATTTCAGCCAGGCCGGCCAGGATCTCTTCGTTGCTAGCCATTGATGGCTCCTTTTCTTGTGATTGCCGTGGGCTGCCGGTGTGCCGGCAGCTTCGGGCGTAAATGGTTCAAACCGAGGGTTCGGTTTGCTGTGGGATTTAAAGCTGGGGGAGATGAGGACGCCTACGGAAGCACGATCACCTGGGCACCGAAGACCAGCCCGGCACCGAAGCCGATCTGCAGGGCAAGCCCGCCGCTGAGCTGCGGGTTTTCCTGCAGCAGGCGGTGGGTGGCCAGGGGGATGGAGGCTGCGGAGGTGTTGCCGGCGTCGGCAATGTCCCGCGCGACGATGACGTGCTCGGGCAGTTTCAGCTTCTTGGCCATCTCGTCGATGATCCGCATGTTTGCCTGGTGCGGGATAAAGGCTGCGAGGTCATCGGCGCTGATGCCGGCAACGTCGAGAGCCTGCTGGGCGACTTTGGCCATCTCCCAGACGGCCCAGCGGAACACTGTCTGGCCGTCCTGGCGCAGGGTCGGCCAGAGCGCCGCGTCGGTGACGGCGGCTTCCTCGGCGCTCAGCCCGCCGCCCTGCTTGCCCGCAGTAGTGAGCTCGCGGAGGTCCAGCATGGAGTTGGTCATGCCGATCGCGTTCCACTTGCTGCCGTCCGAGCCCCACACCGACGGTCCGATGCCCGGGGTGTCGGAGGGGCCGATCACCACGGCGCCGGCGCCGTCGCCGAGCAGGAAGGAGATGCTGCGCTCGGTGTTGTCGATGACGTCGGAGAGCTTTTCCGCACCGACCACGAGGACGTAGTCGGCCGCGCCGGAGCGGACCAGCGCGTCGGCCTGGGCGATGCCGTAGCAGTACCCGGCGCACGCCGCGGAGATATCAAAGGCCGGAGCCGGCGTCGCGCCGAGCCGGTCGGCGAGGCTGGAAGCGGCAGACGGGGTCGCGTAGGGGTGCGTCACTGTGGAGATGATGACGGCGCCGAGCTGGGAGGCCTCGATGCCGGCCTTCTGCAGGGCCTCGCGGGCAGCGCCCTCGGCCATGTCGATCACGCTGACGTCGGCGGGGGCGCGGTGCCGGGTGATGATGCCGGTGCGCTGGCGGATCCACTCGTCAGAGGAGTCGATCCACTGGCAGACGTCATCGTTGGTGACGATCACGTCGGGCCGGTAGGCGCCGACTCCCATGATGCGGGTGTTCTCGTGCAGGGGGGCCTGCTTCAACGTGGGCACACTCATGCCTGTCCTTCCAGTTCTGCGAATAGGGCCAGGGCGGCGGACAGGTCATCCGGAGTCTTGACAGTTACGGTTTTCACACCCGGCATGCCGCGCTTGGCGAGGCCGGCAAGCGTCCCGGCCGGAGCCAGTTCAATCACGCCGGTCACGCCGCGTTTCACAAGCGATTCCATGCAGAGGTCCCAGCGGACCGGGCGGGACACCTGGGCGATCAGGCTCTCGACGGCGGCGGCACCATCGGTGACTTCCGCGCCGTCGAAGTTGGAGAGCAGGGGGACCTGCGGGTTCCGCGGGTGCAGCGTGGGCCGGAGGGCCTGCAGCGCCGCGACGGCGGGGGACATGTGCCGGGTGTGGAACGCTCCGGCGACCTTCAGCGGGATGACGCGCGCCTTGGCCGGAGGGTTCTCCGCGAGGGCCTTGAGCTGGTCCAGGGTTCCGGCCGCGACGGTCTGGCCGGCGCCGTTGACGTTGGCTGCCGTGGCACCGCAGGCCTCGATCGCCGCCAGGACCTCCGCCGGGTCGCCGCCGACAACGGCGCTCATGCCGGTCGGAGTGGCCGCAGCGGCAGCCGCCATACTGTTGGCGCGTTCGCGGACGAAGGTCATCGCTTCGGTTTCCGTCAGTACACCGGCCAGGGCTGAGGCCGTGATTTCGCCGACGGAGTGGCCGGCGAGGATGACCGGCAGGGTGCCGAGCTCGACGTCGAACAGGGACGCCGCCGCCACCAGTCCGGCCGCGACGATCAGCGGCTGCGCAACCGCGGTGTCCTTGATGGTCTCCTCATCGGAGGTTGTTCCGTGGGCAGCGAGGTCGATACCTGCGATTTCGCTGAGGGCGGCCAGTCGGCCCGCGACGGGAGGCAGTTCCAGCCAGGGGGCGAGGAAACCAGGGGTCTGGGAGCCCTGTCCAGGGCAGACGATTGCAAGCACGTATCCAGCTTTCCAAACTACGGCGAGAATATCGGTGCATTCATGCACCAAGCTCACAGGGTCAATTTGTAGGAAGTCTACAACTTTTCAGGAGCTGTTCCGCGAAGGCTGCCGTTCCGTGGCGGGCTTCGGCGGGGCCGCAAGCCGGCCGACGACGAGGGCGGTCTGGAGCACAAAGGCCTCCCGCGGCAACAGCGGATCCCAGCCTGTGACGTCACAGACGCGCTTGAGCCTGTAGCGCACGGTGTTGGCATGGACGAAGAGTTCGCGGGCCGTTGCCTCGAGCGAATGGCCCAGTTCGAGGTAGGCGCCAAGGGTCTCGACCAGGCCGTTCGAGGCCGCGAGCAGGGGCCGGTAGATGTTCTTGACGAGGCAGCGCCGGGCGGCATCGTCACCGGAGATCACACGCTCCGGCAGGAGGTCATCGGCCGCGACCGGGCGCGGTGCGGCGGGCCAGGCGCGGGCGGCGGTCAGCCCGGCGAACGCGGACTGGGCGGAGCCGCTGGCCTCCAGCAGGGAACCCGCTTCGGCGCCGTAGACCACCGGGCCCGGCGCGAAGAGCTCGGCAAGCTTCAGGTAGGCGGTTTCGCGGTCGTGGACCCCGCCGAGGATGAGGATGAGCCGGTCGCCCTGGATCCCGACGAGGGCGTCTTCGGCGAACCGGCCGGCCGTGCGGCGCAGTTCGCTGACGTAGCTGGCGTTCGGTTCCGACGGTGAATTGCCGACCATAACGGTGAAGCGCTCCTGCGCCTTCCAGCCGAGCGCGGCAATCCGGGACCGCAGGGCATCGGTGTTTTCGCCCCGCAGGATTGCATCCACAATCAGCGCCTCCAGCCGGGTGTCCCACGAACCGCGGGTTTCGGCAGCACGGGCGTACACGTCAGCGGCAGCGAAAGCCACCTCCCGGGAGTACCGCAACACCGCCTCGCGCAGCGCGCCCTGGTCCGCTTCCGGAGCGATCACGGGTACCTGGTCCTCCACCACCTCCACGACGATCCGGATCAGCTGGAGGGCCTTTTGCAGGCTGATGGAGCGGGTGAGTTCAGTCGGTGCCGTGCCGAAAACGTCGGACAGAATCCACGACGGCGAACTGGGGCGCTCGTACCAGGTGACGAAGGCGGCGATGCCGTTCTGGGCCACCATGCCCAGGGCTGAGCGCTCGTCGGAATTAAGCCGGCTGTACCACGGCAAGGATTTCTCGAGCTGGCGCAGTGTCGTCGTGGAGAGCTGGCCGACGCTCGCCCGTAGCTTCTTGAGGGTGTCAACCTTCTCCGGAGACATCGCCGCCTTGGCGGGCTTGCGTATTGCGGGCGTGGTGATCGGCTCGGCCATGCATCGAGCATACGGGGCCTGCCGCCCAAGCTCCATTTGTGCGAAGGCTACAACGCACTTTGTGCTGGATCACAGTGCTGAAACGGGACCGGGGCTTAAACGCCGACGGCGGCCCCCGCCTCTCGGTGGGGACCGCCGTCGTATTTGCCGGGATGACCCTAGGAGTCGCCGCCGGCGTTGCCGGTGGTGCCGGCGTTGACGTTGTGCAGGCGGTACTTCTCGATCGCCTGGGCCGGAGCCTGGGCATCCACCTCGCCGCGGCGGGCCAGCATCTGCAGCGAACGGACAACCACGGAGTGGATGTCGTTTTTGAAGAAGCGGCGGGCTGCGGCGCGGGTGTCGGAGAAGCCGAAGCCGTCGGCGCCGAGCGAGGCGAACTCGTTCGGCAGGAACTGGCGGATCTGGTCCGGCACGGCCTTCATGTAGTCCGTCACGGCCACAATCGGTCCGGTTGCGCCGGCGAGCTGTTCGGTGACGAACGGGACGCGGGCCGGCTGGCCGGGGTTGAGGAAGGCCTCTTCCTCCGCGGCCATGGCGTCGCGGCGCAGTTCTGTCCAGGACGTCACCGACCAGACGTCGGCGGAAACGCCCCAGTCCTCGGCCAGGACCCGCTGGGCCTGCAGGGCCCACGGAACGGACACACCGGAGGCAAGGATCTGCGTGCGCGGGCCGTCAATCTTGGCCGGCGCCAGCAGGTAGATGCCCTTGATGATGCCCTCAACGTCCAGCTCCGCCGGTGCTGGCGGCTGGGAGATCGGCTCGTTGTAGACGGTGATGTAGTACATCACGTTCCGCGAAGGGTCGTTGTCCGCCAGGCCCGGACCATACATGCGGTTGAGGCCGTCGCGCATGATGACGCCGATCTCATAGCCGTAGGCCGGGTCGTACGTGACGACGGCCGGGTTGGTTGCGGCCAGGATCGGGGAGTGCCCGTCGGCGTGCTGCAGGCCCTCTCCGGTCAGGGTGGTGCGGCCGGCGGTGGCGCCGATGATGAACCCGCGGGTCATCTGGTCCGCGGCGGCCCAGAAGGAATCACCCGTGCGCTGGAAACCGAACATCGAGTAGAAGACGTAGATCGGGATCAGCGGTTCGCCGTGGGTGGAGTAGGACGTGCCCGCGGCGGTGAAGGCCGCCACCGAACCGGCCTCATTGATACCGGCGTGCACAATCTGGCCGGAGATGGACTCCTTGTACGCCAGGACGAGCTCGCGGTCCACGGACAGGTAGTTCTGGCCGTTCGGGTTGTAGATCTTCGCCGTCGGGAAGAACGCGTCCATACCGAAGGTGCGGGCCTCGTCGGGGATGATCGGAACGATCCGCTGGCCGAATTCCTTGTCCCGCATGAGGTCCTTGAGCAGGCGGACGAAGGCCATGGTGGTGGCTGCCAGCTGCTTGCCGGAGCCGCGGTTCGCGACTTCGTAGACCTTCTCGCCCGGGAGGGTGACGTCGGTGTGCTTGGAGCGGCGTTCGGGGACGAAGCCGCCGAGGGCGCGGCGGCGTTCCATGAGGTACTGGATCTCGGGGGAGTCCATGCCGGGGTGGTAGTACGGGGGCCGGTAGAGGTCCGCTTCGAGCTGGTCGTCGGTGATGGGGATGCGCAGGTGGTCGCGGAAGGCCTTGAGATCCGCGAGGGTGAGCTTCTTCATCTGGTGTGTGGCGTTGCGGGCCTCGAAGTGGGTGCCCAGGCCGTAGCCCTTGACCGTGTGGGCCAGGATGACGGTGGGTTTGCCCTTGAATTCGGACGCTGCCTTGTACGCGGCGAAGACCTTGTTGTAGTCGTGGCCGCCGCGCTTGAGGTTCCAGATCTGGTCGTCGGTCAGGTCCTGGACCATTTCCTTGGTCTGCGGGGTCTGCCCGAAGAAGTGCTCGCGGACAAACGCGCCGGACTCGGCCTTGTAGGTCTGGTAGTCGCCGTCGACGGTTTCGTTCATGATCTTCACGAGCGAGCCGTCCTCGTCCCTGGCCAGCAACTCGTCCCACTCCCGGCCCCAGACGACCTTGATGACGTTCCAGCCCGCGCCGCGGAAGAACGCCTCGAGTTCCTGCATGATCTTGCCGTTGCCGCGCACGGGCCCGTCGAGGCGCTGGAGGTTGCAGTTGATCACGAAGTTGAGGTTGTCGAGCTTGTCGTTCGCGGCGAGCTGGAGCAGGCCGCGGGACTCGGGCTCGTCCATTTCCCCGTCGCCCAGGAACGCCCAGACCTGCTGGTCGGAGGTGTCCTTGATCCCGCGGTTGTGCAGGTACCGGTTGGACTGGGCCTGGTAGATCGCGTTCATCGGCCCGATGCCCATCGAGACTGTGGGGAACTCCCAGAACTCGGGCATCAGCCGCGGGTGCGGGTAGGAGGAAAGGGCGTGGCCTTCCTTGGATTTCTCCTGCCGGAACCCGTCCAGGTCCTCCTCGGTCAGCCGGCCTTCCATGAACGCCCGGGCGTACATGCCGGGGGAGGCATGGCCCTGGAAGAAGATCTGGTCACCGCCACCGGGGTGGTCCTTGCCGCGGAAGAAGTGGTTGAACCCGACCTCGTACAGGGTCGCGGCCCCGGCGTAGGTGGAGATGTGGCCGCCGACGCCGATATCGGCCCGCTGCGCCCGGTGCACCATGACCGCGGCATTCCAGCGCAGCCACGCCCGGTACTTCCGCTCGATCTCCTCGTTCCCGGGGAACGGGGCTTCCTGGTCCACCGGGATCGTGTTGACGTAGTCCGTGGTCGTGACCATCGGAACACCCACGGACTGCGCGCCGGCCCGCTGGAGCAGGCTGCGCATTATGTACTGGGCACGCTCGGTGCCCTGTTCCTGAATCAGCGTATCCAGGGACTCCAGCCACTCGGCGGTCTCTTCCGGATCACGATCAGGCAGCTGGTTAGTCAACCCGCTAAGGATATGGGAGGTCTCTTCTCCTGCAGCCACGTCCAACCTCTCTTTGAGCGCATTCATCGGCGCCCTCAGCCCCGGCAGGGTTGCTGCCTGGCGTGAACGCGACGTGTGCGACGTCTCGGTTACAACTGCCCGGTCATGTGCGCCGGGCAAGGTCCATTCACGACTGTGCCCGCCAGCGTCAGCGGAGCGTTCGCCCTCGCGGGCGCAGTCGTCATCAGCCACTCTAGCTGTGACAGCTCGGGGATGCGTAGCGCTCGCATGGGGGTCCAGCCGTATTTGACCGGCATACTGGACGTGTGACGACGTGCCGCCCGGCGGTGCCCGGATTGCCGTGTGTGACGCAGAATATGGCGGATCGCGGGGCCAACAGCTTGAAGCGCAGGCGCAAAGGGTGTTGGCTTGGAGTAATGGAAATCACTAGAGGTTTTGAAAACATCAAGCATAGGAGCAACACGTGAGCGAGGCCGACGCCGCCACTTCGGTAAATGTGGCGGAAAAACTGGGTTTCAAAACCGGGGACCTGATTCAGGAATTCGGTTATGACGATGACGTCGACTTCGATTTGCGTGATGACATCGAAGATCTCACCGGCTCGGAACTCTTCGATGAGGACGATCACGAGGTAGTCGACGCCGTCATTCTTTGGTGGCGGACCGGCGATGGCGACCTCGTGGACACCCTGGTCGACTCGCTGACCACACTGGCTGAGGGCGGCGTTATCTGGGTGCTGACCCCCAAATCCGGCCGCGTGGGCTACGTTTCACCGGCGGACATCCAGGATGCCGCACCCACCGCAGGCCTGCACTACACCACCTCCGCGGGCGTCTCCAAGGACTGGAGCGCCACCCGGGTCACTCGGAAGAACAAGTGACCCAAGCCGGAGCGGTTCGCACCACCGCGGACCAGGCAACTGACCTGCGGGGCGGGCCCGCCGTCGGGGAGGCAGCACCGGATTTCGAGCTGCTGAACCAGTACGGCGAACCCGTGAGGCTTTCAGAACTCCGGGGACGCAACGTCGTCCTGGTGTTCTTCCCGTTCGCCTTCTCCGGCATCTGCACGGGAGAGCTGTGTGAAATCCGGGACAATCTGGCGCTGTTCGAGGATGCCAACGCCGTCGTGCTGGGTGTCTCAGTGGACAGCAAGTTCGCCCAGCGGGCCTACGCGGAGAAGGAAGGCTATGCCTTCGACCTGCTGGCAGACTTCTGGCCGCATGGTGCCGTCGCCGAGCAATACGGGGTGTTCGATCCCGGAAGCGGCATGGCAAAGCGTGGAACCTTCATCATCGACGCGGGTGGAACCGTGCGTTACGTGGTGGTGAACCCCCGCGGCCAGGCCCGGGAGTTCGCCGCCTACCGCGCCGCCCTGGCGGGACTCGCAGGGAACTGACGCGGTGAGGACGCGGCGGCCCGGGATCGGCATGACTGGCTTTGCCAGCCTGCCCCCGGTCCCTGCCGCGGAACCGGCCGGTGATGATCTTGAGGTCCTGCAGGAAATCCACGGCATTCTGGCGGGGGAGCGGTTCGCGCTGCTGACCGGTGCCGGCCTGAGCACCGACTCCGGCATCCCCGATTACCGCGGACCGGGCGCCGCGCCCCGGGCGCCCATGACGTACCAGGAATTCATCGGCGAGCCGGACAACCGCCGCCGTTACTGGGCCCGCAACCACATCGGCTGGTCCCAGCTGCGCCGGGCCGACCCCAACGACGGCCACGCCGCCGTCGCCCGGCTGGAGCACCGCGGGCTGCTGACCGGACTCATCACCCAGAACGTGGACCGGCTGCATGAGGACGCCGGCAGCGTCAATGTGGTGGACCTGCACGGCCGTTTTGACCAGGTGGTCTGCCTCGCCTGCCACCGGCGTTACAGCCGGACGCTGCTGGCGGGGGTGCTGGCGGAACTCAACCCCGGCTTCCTGGAACGGGCCCTGGCCGCCGGTGTGGTCGAAATGGCTCCGGACGCCGACGCCACAGTCGAGGACGAGGACCTGATCGAGAGTTTTGTCGTGGCCCACTGCCCGGCCTGCGGCGGCACGCTCAAACCGGATTTCGTCTACTTCGGCGAGAATGTCCCCAAAGACCGGGTGGAACGCTCCTACGCGATGGTGGATGAGGCCGGTGCCCTCGTGGTTGCCGGCTCCTCGCTGACGGTGATGAGTGGACTGCGGTTCGCCCGGCACGCGGCCAAACACGGGAAGCCCGTTGTCATCATCAACCGGGGCCAGACCCGCGGGGACGAGCTCGCCACCATCAAGCTCCACGCCGGCGTCAGCGAAGCCCTCACCTGGCTCGCCGCCGAGCTCCCGCCGCTCTGAGCCGTCCGGGGGTCGATTGGCGCTCCGCCGGGTTCATCCGGTACAGTAACTGTTCGTTGGTTCAAGCGCGGAAGCGCGGAATCCGCGCTTTGGGTCTTTAGCTCAGCTGGTAGAGCGCCACGTTTACACCGTGGATGTCATCGGTTCGATCCCGGTAGGACCCACCAGCAAAACCCTGCCAGTGCAGGCCGGAAGGCCTCATGGCAGGGTTTTTTGCTTTGTTCTTCCAGGTTACAGGCCCCGTTATCTGCAGTGGCAGGCCATGGCGACCGTGATGGGCTACTTCTGGATTGCCACGGCATCTTCTTTCGACATTTCGATCATTGCGAACTCCGGATCGTCTTCGTACGACTTCACGCGAGCAACGTGGAAGATGATGAGCCCGTAGACCGCCTTCGCCGCAATGTCAGCGACGGAGTAGCCAACCTGCTTGAACACCCAGGCCTCCGCGCCCGCGATGTTCAGTAATGGGAGAAAATACGCGATGGGGTACACAATCCAACTCGCAAGGAGGAGGAAGCGCAGTCGGCTGAGGTATCCCCGTACCGCGACGGGCTGATTGCCCAGGGACTTAGTGAGTTGCACGAACAGGACGTAAAGGATGTACACGAACGGGATGGTCGAGAGCAGACCGAAGAGTACGCGGATGCTGTTGTCGCCGCTGATTTCGCCCGGGTAGCCGAGGATGATCATGAGTGCGGCAGCCGGGATGAGTTGCCGGATGAGCCGTTTCTGTGCCGATCGCGCGAGCGCAAGAACTGCAATGAGTTCAAATAGCAGCAGCGGCACTGTCAGCAGCCAGTCGACGTAGCGGTATCCCTCGTTGAACGATTGGCCGACTGCCTGCGTGTAGTCACCCTTGCCGCCCACTGCGTCGGTCACGAACGATGCCCGGAAGGAGTCAAAGATCCTGAAGTAGTGGTAGGTGGCGATGCCGCAGATCACGATGGCCACCGTAATAGCCTGCCGGTAACGCGGCAGGATCCGCGGCAACGCGATGAGCAGAAATAGTGCCGTGAACAGCTGTGACGCGATGACCAGTGACAGAAAATTGTAGACGGTGTCGTATTGGCCATTTGTTAGAGAGTCGGGAATCACGGATCCTCCATCGTTGTGGTGTCCGGGCGTGGTCTTCGAGGAACCCGGCCGGATTTGAAGTATAGTTGACTTAGTGGGTAAGTTACTAGATGGCCTAGGGGATCTGTGCTTAGGACTGAACTAGAGACTCTCACAACTGAGGTATGTGCACCTCAAGCGGGAGCGGGAGGGGGTTGGAGTGGAAACACCACGCACAACGCACTCCCTCGCTGGCTTTCCCCATGCAGCCGTCAGGTTCGTTCGAGCACTTGAGCGGAACCGCGAGAAGATCGCCATGGACTATGGTCTGTCGCCTAGTGAACTGCGGGCGCTGTTCTGGATTGCTGAGCAGGCCAGCGTTACACCCAAGCAACTTGCGGAACACATGGAACTCACCACCGGAGCCATTACGGCGATCTCAACTCGACTGGTAAATCTGGGGTGGCTGGAACGGCTTGCCCATCCCAATGACCGTCGGAGCCTCTACCTTGAGCTGACTGTCGACGGGCATTCGGTGGTGGCGGACATGCACACCCAGTTCAACGCGATGATCACGGCATCCACCACGGGCCTCTCCAAGAAGGAAATGGCAGCGTTCGAAGCAGCCCTCCTGACCGTCGCCGAAGAGGTATCGCGGCGCACAAGAATGTAGTGCTTCATCCAGCAGTGCGTGCCGTTCCGGCCCGTTAGAAATCGCAACCGTCCCTTGCCGAGACACGACCTCGACCCCGTGCCGCCAGGCAGAGTTCCGGTGCCCTTTGTGCCGCGAGCACGCCGGGACAGGTGACCTCGAACACCGTGGCGGACACGGCCGGGGCGAGCAGCATCGCCCAGCGCGACTCGGGAACCCGACCCGAGACGAGTCCCGCGCTGAGTGCGAGGGCCATGGTTGCGTGGGGCTCAAAGCTGGGTCAGAGGTCCCCGGCGGATCCACCAGCCCGCCGCGAGCCCCCGCGGCCCGCTCACCGCAACGACGATGGCGGGCCGGGCCAGCGCCGTCGGCGGTTCAAGCGCTCTGGCGGGAGGCAAGTCCGTTCGTCCCGGCCGGCTGCGTTTTTGGCCACCGGGCCATCTTGTCCGCCTCCCGCCGGTACTCCCGCCTGCTGGACCCAGAGATGGGTGCCATCGATTAGGACTTGTCCATTCGGACTACCCGGTGGCTGGGGTCCACACCTCGCGTTCCCGGTGGGCGAATTCAGCGAAGGTGATCGGTTCTCGGCCCAGGACGTGCTCCACGGTATCGGTGAGGCCCGCAGCCATCCCGAGCCGGGCGGTGGCGTAGGTGGCCGCAGTGACTGCGGCCCTGCCCGGGCGACCTGTTCGTGCGTCAGCGCTTCGTTCCCGGTCCCGGTCCAGGCGGCGTGGAGGTGCGCGGCGGGGTCGAGCAGGGCGGCGGCTGCGCCGACGCCGACGTCTTCGCCGTCAACGAACGCGGTTGCGCCCCGGCCCGCGGGGACCACGATCTCGTCGCGGTCCCTGATGTCAGTAGCGAGGGTGGTTGCCAGGTTTGGGTGGAAGAAAGAGGCCCGCACGATGGTCCAGGCGGCACGGGAGGAGCGCAGCCAGGCTTCGATGGAAGCGTGCGGGACAGCCTTGTTATTCTCCGCGACCTGGGGGGAAAGAAACACCAGCTGGTCGACGCCGTGGGTGCGGGCGCAGGCCAGGGCGGGGATGATCTGTGTTTTCGGCCTGCCCAGGTGCGGCGGGCGCATCAGGAATACCTGACGGACCCCCTCGAATGCGGCGGGCCAGGTCGTCTCATCGGTGAAGTCGAGGGCCACGGCCTCACCCCGCTGCCCAAAGACGCGCCTCACCGAGTCCGTGCTGCGGCCAGCAGCACGGACTCTTCGCCCCCGGCCCAGCAATTGGGCCACAACGACCCCGCCGATGTTTCCCGTGGCCCCGGTGACCAGGACTGCCGCCTCATCCGACATCAGGAGCCGTCTTTCTGCTGGTCCCGAGGCTAACAAAAGGACACCGCGGTGGCGACCGGGCCAACCCCTGGAAAGCCTTGCTGCCCGCGGCTGATCACGGGCGGGGAAGCAGCGCCGCGGATATTGTCGGAGCCCCGCCCTAGTGTTGCGGGCATGGAACACGTCATGGTGAAATCGGGCCCGGATGGAAGGCCCCAAACGGTGCTGCGCGCAGGCCGCGAATGGATTGTCGGCGCGGAACCTGTCCGCTGGTTCGAGCGGGTGAGCTGGTGGGAGGCAGAGCGGCGGATGCCCAAAGGGCTGAGCCGGGTCGACGTCGAGGTTTGGCAGGTCCAGGCGAGACTGGGCCGTAATTCGGGGTCTGCCCTCACCACAATGGAAATCATCCGGGACGGCCTGGGCGGCGGCTGGCGGCTCCGGGAGGCGGTCGCGGACGCGGCATAGCCGCCGCATATCCGGCACCGCGTGCCGCAGGTGCCGGGGGATTGGAAAAGCCTTCCACCGCGACTATTGGGGGATGCCGCGGTGGAAGGCTTGATATGAATATACCGTGAATAATTGGAAAATGCGAAACACGCGGCGGCGTGTCCGGGCTGCAGGGCTGCCCATTCGATGGCGTAACCGCGGCTATGTGAAGGCATGGCCCGATGTTGGCCCGGAGGGTCCGGCGGTCCTAGGGCCGCTGGACCGGAACAAACATCCTGGGCTGGTCCTTCCATTCGGGTTCCATTTCCGAGATGGTGTCCCGCATGATCTTCTCCGAGGCCTCGCGGGCTGCTGCGGGGTTTCCGGCGGCGATCGCCTCAGCCACGTCCACATGCCACTGCAGCGCCGCGTCGCGGGGGTGGTCCGGCATCAGGCCGTGCACCGTACGCCCGGTCAGCGTTTCAGTCACCTGGCCCACCATGTTGGCGAACATCTCGTTCCCGGAGCCGGTGAGCAGCAGCGAATGGAAGTGAATGTCCAGCTCCAGGAACCGCGGCACGTCCCCGGCCTGGCCGGCGTCGCGCATTGCATGCGAGACCTCCACGAGTTCGCGGCGGATCTCCTCCGGGGCGTTCATGGCGGCCAGCTCGGCGGCCACGGGTTCGACGGCCGTGCGCAGCTCCGCGAGGGAGCGCAGCTGCGCGCCGCGGCCTTCGCCGGCGAGGCGCCAGCGGATCACCTGTGGGTCGAAGGGGTTCCAGCGGCTGGCCGGCAGCACCCGGATACCCACCCGCTTGGTGGTTTCGACCAGCCCGAGCGACTGAAGCACACGCACCGCCTCGCGGACCACCGAACGGGACACCTTGAGTTCGTCTTCGAGGTGCTCGGCCAGCATGATGTGGCCGGGCGGGAGCTCGCCCGCGACGATGCGGGTGCCGAGGTGCTCGATCGCGAGGTGGTGGAGGGACGGTGACATAGTCGCAAGCATAGTGGGGCGGACGCGGATCCAGCCTCCGTTCCGGCCCGGACAGGCGCCGGCACGCCGGAAATCATAGACTGTTTGTGACGCGCCATATTCCGCCACGTGGGCACTGCTTTCCAGCAACCGGCGGAAATACATATGGTTTATTGACAGCCACTGATCCCAAGAAGACAGTTCCGCCTTCCGCGCGGGACGAACCGCACCTGTCGCACAGAAATGAATTGGAGTTTTGATGTCAGCACACATCGGTGTCACCGGCCTTGCGGTGATGGGGGCCAACCTCGCCCGCAACCTGGCCCGGAACGGCTTCACCGTTGCCCTGCACAACCGGTCCGTCGAGAAGACCGATGCCCTGCTGGCCAAGCACGGCCAGGACGGCGACTTCGTCCGCACGGAAACCCTGCAGGAACTCGTCAACTCCCTGGAGAAGCCGCGCCGCGTGCTCATCATGGTCAAGGCCGGCAAACCGGTCGACTCCGTGATCGAGCAGCTCGAGCCGCTCCTGGAACCGGGCGACATCATCATCGACGCCGGCAACTCCCACTATGAGGACACCCGCCGCCGCGAAGCCGCGCTCGCGGCGAAGGACCTGCACTTCGTCGGCATCGGCGTCTCCGGCGGCGAGGAAGGCGCCCTCAACGGCCCCTCGATCATGCCCGGCGGCTCCAAGGAGTCCTACAACGCCCTGGGTCCGCTGCTGGAAAAGATCGCCGCCCACGTCGACGGCAAGCCCTGCTGCGCCTGGATCGGCACCGACGGCGCCGGCCACTTCGTCAAGATGGTCCACAACGGCATCGAATACGCCGACATGCAGGTCATCGGCGAAGCCTTCGACCTGCTGCGCTCCGGCGCGGGGATCGAACCTGCCGAGCAGTCCAGGATTTTCCAGGAGTGGAACAAAGGCGACCTCGCCTCCTTCCTGATCGAAATCTCCGCCGAGGTCCTCGGCCACGTGGACGCGAAGACCGGCAAGCCGTTCGTCGACGTAGTCGTGGACGCCGCCGGCCAGAAGGGCACCGGCCGCTGGACCGTCATCTCCGCCCTCGAGCTGGGTTCCCCGACGTCCGGGATCGCCGAATCAGTCTTCGCCCGGGCGCTGTCCTCCCAGACGGAACAGCGCAAGCTCGCCCAGGACCTGCTCGCCGGCGGCGAAGCCGACGTCGAGATCCCCGAGAGCTTCGTCGAGGATGTCCGCCAGGCGCTCTACGCCTCCAAGCTGGTCTCCTATGCCCAGGGGCTGGACATGCTCACCTCGGCCGCCACGGAATACGGCTGGGACCTCAAGCTCGACGAGATCGCCTCCCTGTGGCGCGGCGGCTGCATCATCCGCGCCGAACTGCTCAAGGAGATCACCAAGGCCTACGCCGCGGCGGAGAAGCCTGCGAACCTGCTGTTCGCCCCGGCCTTCACCCAGGCGATCGCCGACGTCCTCCCGGCCTGGCGCCGGGTGGTCTCGACCGCGGTCCAGCTCGGCATCCCGGTGCCGGTGTTCTCCTCCTCGCTGGCCTACTACGACGGCCTGCGCCGCAAGCGCCTGCCGGCCGCCGTGATCCAGGGCCAGCGCGACCTCTTCGGCGCGCACACCTATGGCCGCGTCGACGCCGTAGGAACTTTCCATACCCTCTGGGGCGAGGACAAGTCTGAAATTGAGGCAGTGGACACCCACTAGTTCCCCCACCCACGCCGGCGGCCGGGGCTCCCCGTTACTCTGGGAGCACCGGCCGTTGGCGGTATCCCCGGATTCCGTCCCGGCGCTCACGCAGTGTCAGTCACAGCAACCGTTCCCGTCAGCGTCCCAGGAGTGCAGCAGATGACCCAGCCCGTAGCATTTGTCACCGGAGCCTCCACCGGAATCGGTTACGAGACCGCCTGGAAGCTCGCGGCCCGCGGTTTCACCGTCTACGCCGGTGCCCGCCGCGTCGAGAAAATGGAGCCCCTGAAGGCCCACGGAGTGACGGTCGTGGCGCTGGACGTCACCAGCGAGGAATCCATGACAGCCGCCGTCGAACAGGTCCTTGCCGCCCACGGCCGGGTCGACGTCCTGGTGAACAACGCCGGCTACGGTTCCTACGGCTCGCTGGAGGAAGTGGAGCTGGCCGAGGGGCGGCGGCAGTTCGACGTCAATCTCTTCGGACTGGCGCGGATGACCCAGCTGGTGCTCCCCGGAATGCGGACCGCCGGGCGGGGGAGGATCATCAATGTGTCCTCTATCGGCGGACAGATGTATGAGCCGCTGGGTGCCTGGTACCACGCCACGAAGTTCGCCGTCGAGGGCCTGAGCGATTCACTGCGGATCGAACTCAAGCCGCACGGCATCGACGTGTCCATCATCGAGCCGTCCGGAACCGCCTCGGAGTGGGGCGCCATCTCCGGCGACAGCCTGCTGGCCACGTCCGGCCGCGGGCCCTACATGGACCAGGCGAAGGTGGTGGCCGCGGCGCTGGCGTCCACCGTGGACTCAAGCATGTCCACGTCCCCGGACGTCATTGCCGATGCCATCGTCCACGCCGCGACGTCCCCGAAGCCCAAGACGCGCTATCCGGTGGGCAAGGGCGCCCGGGGCATCCTGCTGCTGCGGCGGCTGTTGCCGGACCGGGCCTTCGACGTCGTGATCTGGAACATCTACAAGCGGTTCCCCTCGTAGCGTCCAGCGTCCGCCGGGTGCCGGTTCCGCTCAGATCCGGTATTCGATCAGGTATTCGGCCGGGTCGACGGCGGGCTTGGTCTCCCGCTGGGCGTCCCGGTGCCGCCACGTGGCCGGCACGCCCGTCAGGATCGACTCTGCCGGCGCGTCCTTGACCACCACGGCGTTGGCGCCCACGGCGCTGTCCCGCCCGATGGTGATGGGGCCCAGGACCTTGGCTCCGGCGCCGATCACGACGCGGTCCTCAAGAGTGGGGTGGCGCTTGACCTTGGCCAGGGAGCGGCCGCCGAGGGTCACTCCGTGGTAGATCATGACGTCCTCGCCGATTTCGGCGGTCTCGCCGATGACAACGCCCATGCCGTGGTCGATGAAGAAGCGGCGGCCGATCGTGGCGCCGGGGTGGATCTCGATCCCGGTGCAGAACCTGGCCAGCTGGGAGAGCAGCCGGGCCGGGAAGCGCAGCGCCGGATTCTGCCACAGCCGGTGCGTCAGGCGGTGCGCCCAGATCGCGTGCAGGCCGGGGTAGGCGAAGAAGTTCTCGAAAGAACCCCGGGCCGCAGGGTCGTGCGACCGGGCGGCCTCGAGGTCTTCCTTCAGTCTTGCGAAAAAGCTCACAAAGACCTTTCTACGTAATCTTGGGACAGGGCTGGACTCAGCCGCGGATGTCGTCGTACAGCACGGTGGAGATGTAACGCTCACCGAAGTCGCAGACAATAGCAACAATCAGCTTACCGGCGTTCTCCGGGCGCTTGGCGAGTTCCAAGGCTGCCCAGACGATAGCGCCGGAGGAGATGCCGCCGAGGATGCCTTCCTTGACGCCGAGTTCGCGGGCCACGCGGACTGAGTCCTCGAGGGTGGCGTCGATGACCTCGTCATAGACGTTGGTGTCCAGGATCTCCGGGATGAAGTTCGCGCCGAGGCCCTGGATTTTGTGCGGGCCAGGAGCGCCGCCATTGAGGATGGCGGAGTCCTTTGGCTCGACGGCGATGATCTGGACCTCGGGCTTGCGCTCCTTGAGCACCTGCCCGACGCCGGTGACGGTTCCGCCGGTGCCGACCCCGGCGACGAAGATGTCCACCTTGCCGTCGGTGTCGGACCAGACTTCCTCGGCCGTGGTCTGGCGGTGGACCTCGGGGTTGGCCTCGTTGGCGAACTGCTGGGCCCAGATGGAGTTCTCCGTGTTGGCGACGATCTCCTGGGCCTTTTCCACGGCGCCCCGCATGCCCTCGGAACCGGGCGTGAGGACGATCTCGGCACCGTAGGCGCGCAGCATGACACGGCGCTCGGTGGACATGGTCTCCGGCATCGTCAGGATGACCCTGTAGCCGCGGGCCGCACCCACCATGGCCAGGGCAATGCCGGTGTTGCCGGACGTGCCTTCGACGATGGTGCCGCCGGGCTTAAGGGCACCGGACTTCTCCGCGGCGTCCACGATGGCGACGCCGATGCGGTCCTTGACGCTGTTGGCCGGGTTGTAGAACTCCAGCTTGACGGCCACGGTGGCGTCCAGGCCTTCGGTCAGCCGGTTGAGCCGGACCAGCGGCGTGCCGCCGACCAGCTGGGTAACATCGTCATAGATCCGTGCCATGGGTGTCTGTGCCTGTCTGTTGAAGAGGGAATGCTGAGGTCAGCCTAACGAGGGCCCGCGGGCCCCCGTTAAGAATTAAGCCATGCAGAGTAATATTTCCTGGCCTTGGCCAGCTTCGGATTGATGATCACCTGGCAGTAGCCCTGCTCCGGGAACTTGCCGTAGTAGTCCTGGTGGATTTCCTCCGCCCGGTGGAACACCGGCAGCCGGCTGACCTCCGTCACGATCGGATGCGCCCAGAGCGGCTGGTTCCGTTCGATCGCCTCCTCGAAGAAAATCTTCTCCTCGGTCGTTTCATAGAACATCGAGGAGCGGTACTGCGTTCCGACGTCGTAGCCCTGACGGTTCAACGTGGTGGGGTCGTGGAGGACAAAGAACATGTCCAGGATGACCTCCGCGGGGACGACCTCCTCATCGAACGACACCGCCACCACCTCGGCATGGCCGGTGGTTCCGGAGCAGACTGCGTAGTAGTCGGGGTTGCGGTCATGGCCTCCGGTGTAGCCCGAAACGACCGCGCTGACACCCTTGGTTTTCTGGTAAACGGCGTCGAGGCACCAGAAGCAGCCTCCGCCGAGGACAAAAGTTCTCATGCTCTCTTCAATGGTTGAAGGGCCCCGATGATTCCCGACGTCTGCGGGGCAGACCTGCCTATAGGGTAAAAATGGGGGTATGGAACCTGTAAACACCGACGTTTCAGCTGGCCCTTCCGAAGGAAACGACGCCACCGGCACACGATCCGGCGGCACGCCCGGGACACCCACCCTGGGCATGATCCTGTTGGCCGCCGAGGAGCTCTGGCCCGAATCGCTCGCCGAGGACTGGGACGAAGTGGGCCTCGTGGCCGGCCGCCCCTCCGCCGGAGTGAACAGGATCCTCTTCGCCGTCGATCCCACCCTTGAAGTGATCGAGGAGGCCATCGAATTCGGCGCGGAACTGCTGATCACCCATCATCCGCTGCTGCTCAAGGGAGTCACCTCGGTCGCGGCAACCACCGCCAAGGGCCGGGCCGTGCACCGCCTGATTGAGTCGGGGACCGGGCTGTTGACGGTGCACACCAACGGTGATTCCGCCGTCGGCGGCGTCTCGGATGTCCTGGCCGACGCGCTCGGCCTGCAGAACGTGGCCCCGCTGACCCCGGCCGCCAACGGGCTGCCGGAAGAAGGCATCGGGCGGGTCGGCGACCTGCCGGACGCCCTGACCCTGGGCGAATTTGCTGCCCGCGTCTTCGGCATCCTGCCCTCGGTCGCCGGCGGGGTGCGCGTGTCCGGGGACCGGGACGGGCTGGTCCGCCGCGTGGCGGTCTGCGGCGGCGCCGGGGATTCCCTCTTCGGCGAGGTCCGGGCGAGCGACGCCGACGTCTACGTGACGGCGGATCTGCGCCACCATCCGGCGTCGGAAGCCCGGGAGTCGGCCGTCAACGACAGGCCGTACCTGGTCGACGTTTCCCACTTCGCCAGCGAGTGGCTGTGGCTGCCGGCCGCGGCGGGGGCTCTGGGCAATGTGCTCAGCGACCATGGGCATGACGTCGAGATCCGGGTCAGTACCACCAACAGCGATCCGTGGGACTTCATTCTGACTCCGGGCTAAGCCTGGCGTGCGAGGGGCCCCGGGTGAGCGCAGCGAGGCTGGGGAGTACGCTAGGCGCTAGAGTCTAGGGAGCGCCGAATAGGTGCCCGGCTCCGGCCGGCAGGGAACAAGCGGAGGTAAATAGTGGCCAAGGCAGCACCGGCGGAACAGTTGAAGTTGCTCGAATTGCAGGGACTTGATGCGAAGCTCAAATCCCTGTCCAACCGCCGCCGAAGCCTTGAAAGCGACTCCCGGATCACCGATCTTGAAGCAGCCCTGGGCGTGGCCACCGGTGAACTGGGTGCCGCGAAGGTGGCGGTCCACGACGCCGAACTTGAGCTCAAGCGCGCCGAGGCGGACGTGGAGCAGGTCGCGTCGCGGATTGAACGCGACGAGGCGAGGCTCAACAGCGGCACCGGCCTGTCCAAGGACCTCGTGGCCCTGCAGCGCGACCTGGTGTCCCTGAACAAGCGCCGCTCCGACCTTGAGGACGTGGAGCTGGAAGTCCTGGAGCGGCTGGATTTGCTCCGGCTGCGCCAGGGAAGCCAGCAGCAGATTGTTGACGACATCCAGGGCTCGTTCGGCTCCATCCGCGCCGGGCTGGACGAACAGATCGCGGAGATCGCCGCCGAGGCCACGGTGGTCCGCGGCAAGCGTGCCGCGTTCGCCGAGGGGCTGGATGCCGGATTGCTGGCGATCTACGAGAAGACCCTGGCCAAGCGCGGAGTCGGTGCGGCCCGCCTCTTCCACGGAACCTCTGAGGGCTCGGGCATGCAGCTGAGCCCCGGTGACCTCGCCGAAATCAAGGCTGCGGCCGAGGACGACATCGTGTTCTGCCCGGATTCCGGCTGCATCCTGGTCCGCTCCGCCGAGTGGGCCTAACCACCCACCCGGCTCGCAGTTGTGGCCGTTTGGGCGGGCGTTGTCAGAACGGCCGGAACTGCGAGTTAGTTGGGCAGGATCAGGTTGAGGGTGTGCGGCTTCCGGGCCGTGCCGTCAAGCAGTTCGGCGGTCCACTTCTCGGCAGCCGCCTGCTGCAGCTGGGCGGGAGTCTGCGGCGCCTTGCCCCGGCGGGCCAGCAGGTGCCGGGCGAGTTCGCCCCGGGTGTGCTTCGCGAAGTGGCTGACCACCTTCCGCGCGCCGTTGACCTCGGTGAACACGTTGACGGCGACGGTCTGCGCCGGCGGGGGAGTCCACGCGGCGGCGTAGGTGCTGGAGCGGCAGTCCACCAGCAGTTCGCCTTCCGTGGCGGCCGCGAGGGCCACATTGAGTTGCGGCTTCCAGAAGGACGCCAGGCGTCCGACGTCGGGCAGTGCGGTGCCCATCGACAGCCGGTAGGCGGGCACACGGTCGCCGAAGCGGATGGCACCCCAGAGCGCTGAAATGACCAGTACGCACCCGTCCGCTTTCCTCCGCTGCGCGGGCGTCAGGGAGTTGTAGTCCAGGGCGTCGTACAGCACCCCGGAGTAGACCTGGTGGGCGGGCGCCGCCGGCTCGGCGTGCAGCCGCGTGTTGCGTTCGACGTCGGCCCGCAGCGTGGCGCCGACGCCCAGGAGCGCCAGGGCGTCTTCGTGGGCGCTGACCGTTCCGAGGCCCTCCAGCACCTTGGCCCGGCAGGTGTTCAGCCCGGGGAAACTCAGGGTGGTCCAGTCGACGGCGTCGCCGGCCGTGGCGGGGGTCTTGCCTTCGGAGGGCGGCAGCAGAATCAGCACTGTCCAATCCTAGCGGCGGCCCGCTGCCGGAAGAGCGCAGCCCCGGTGCCCAGGGCCGCGGACTCAGCCGAGGTTGCGGCCGAGGAAGGACAACACCTCGGGCAGGATGGAACGCCAGTAACTGTCGTCGTGACCTCCGGGCTGGAAGCCGCCCTCGGCGGAGCCCGGAAGGTCCGCCCGGTACTCACGGACGGTCGCGGCAAGCCCGTCCCCGGTGCCGCAGTCGATCCGCTTGGGCAGCGCCGCGAGGCGGGGCCGGAGCGCGAACACATCGTGGGCCGCGAAGTCGCCCGGGCTGTCGAAGGCGGTGTCCATGCAGGAGTCGTAGTTCTCCCAGACCGCCGGGCTCATGGCCGCCACGGCCCGGACCCCGGGCAGGTGGCCCTGGGACGCGAGCAGGAGCGAGCCGAAGCCTCCCATCGAGAGGCCGAAGAGGCCGATCCTGCCGAGGTCATAACCCTTGCTGCCGAGGAACGGAACAAATTCCTGTACCAGCATCGCCTGGGTGTCGCTGCCGTCGGCGCGGGGGTGCCACCAGGTGTTTCCGCCGTCCACGGCGGCGAGGGCAAACGGTGCGCCCCCGGCGTCGAGGTGCCGCTGGAGGGCCTTGTGGGCTGCCAATCCATCCAGCAGGGCGGTGTGGCTGCTGCCGAGTCCATGAAGGAACACCGCCACCGGAAGTTCGGGCTGCGTGCCGCCGGGCGGCATTGCAGGTGCGGCCAGCGACCAGTGGCTGGCGATCCCTGGGCGGAAGGCCGAGACGAATGATCCTGTGCTGGTCCGGACCGTCACCGGGCCGGCGGGAGAGGCATGGGACGCCCCCGGCGCGGGCGGGGCCGGTGGCATGGCGCTGTCGGTGCAGGCCGCGAGCGCTGAGGCGCCAAGCCCGATTCCTGCCAGCTCAAGCAGCCGGCGCCGGCTGAGAACGGAATCCTCCATTCCCCGATCATAGGCTCGGCAGCCGGAGGTGTACCCGGACGGGTCCGCGCTGACCGTAGAATGGACAGCGGATGGGTTGACCAGGCGGCCGCGCGTCACGCAAGTGGCTCGAGGAACGTCCGGGCTCCGCAGGGCAGGGTGGTGGGTAACGCCCACTCGGGGTAACCCGCAGGCCAGTGCCACAGAGAACAGACCGCCTGCATGCGGCGCGTGCGTGCACGGGCCGCAGGGCAGGTAAGGGTGAAACGGTGGTGTAAGAGACCACCAGCTTCCCGGGTGACCGGGAAGGCTAGGTAAACCCCACCCGGAGCAAGGCCAGACAGGGCACGTTTGAGGGCTGCCCGCCCGAGTGTCCGGGTAGGCTGCTGGAGGGCGCCGGCAACGGCGTTCGTAGATGGATGGCCGCTACTCCCGCGCTGGCAACGGTACGGGAACACAGAACCCGGCGTATCGGTCAACCCATCCATTCACACCGCAGGGATTGCCCTGCCACCGTTTTCCGCTGCCGAGGGCCTTCTGCCATCGCGGATACGGGCTGACCCGAATGCTTGACATAAACCCTGCGGGACCCGAGACTGCAGGGAGCGTTTCAAGCAACGGTGCAATCAGCGAAATGTTTAGGGGTAACTGTGTCGGACGAGGCAGCATACGACTACGTAATTGCCGGGGGTGGCAGCGGCGGCAGCGTCCTTGCCGGCAGGCTCAGCGAAGACCCCTCCGTCCGCGTCCTTCTGCTCGAGGCGGGCAGATCCGACCGCCATCCGTTCATCCACGTCCCTGCCGGCTTCCCGAAGCTCAAGGGCGGACCGTACCAGTGGGACTACGCGAGCGTCCCGCAAAAGCACAGCAACGGCCGGCGCATCCCACTCGCCCAGGGCCGCGTGCTGGGCGGCGGGGGGTCCATCAATTCCCAGGTCTTCACCCGCGGGGTGGCAGAGGACTATGACAGCTGGGTCACGGACTATGGCTGCGAGGGCTGGTCCGCTGACGAGGTGAACAAGTACTTTGTCCGCTCGGAGTCCAACAGCCGGCTCTCGGCGCCGCACCACGGTACCACCGGGCCGCTCGGAGTCTCCGACCTGCTGCGCCCGCACAAGCTCTCGGCGGCCTTCGTCAAAGCGGGCCAGGAGTTCGGGCTGCCCTACAACAGCGACTTCAACGGAGCCGAGCAGTACGGCGTCGGCTTCTACCAGACCACCACGAAGAACGGCCGCCGGTGCAGCGCGGCCGTCGCCTACCTCCGGCCCGCCCGCAAGCGGCGCAACCTCACAGTCCGCGCCAACGTCACCGTCTCCAAAGTGATCATCAGCAACGGCCGCGCCGTCGGAGTCCAGGCGATCGAAGGCGGCAGCGTGCGGACGTACAGCGCCAGGCGCGAGGTGATTATCTCGGCCGGCGCCTTCGGTTCACCCAAGCTGCTGCAGCTCTCGGGCATCGGCGACCCGGCGGATCTCGCCGCTGCCGGCATTGAGACCGTCCACGCCCTGCCGGGCGTCGGCAAGAACCTGCAGGACCACTGCGACGTCGACATCGTCTACGAACTCACGGACCGCCACAGCCTGGACCGGTTTAGTCAGGTGCGCCCGGCCACGGCCCTGGCCGGCGTCGAATACCTTGCCTTCCGTTCGGGACCGTTCGCATCAACCCTGGTCGAGGCCGGCGGTTTCAGTTACGCGAACAAGGAGGAAAAGACCCCCGACCTGCAGTTCCACTTCCTGCCCGCCGCGCGGGTGGGGACGGCCGCCACGGCATTGAAGCCCGGATTCGGTGCCACGCTAAACTCGTACTTCCTGCGGCCGCGGAGCCGGGGTACCGTCCGTCCGGTGTCCTCGGATCCCAGCAAGGCACCGCTGATCGATCCGAACTATCTCGCCGACGACTACGACCTTGAGATGGCCATCGCCGGGGTGCAGCAGAGCCGCGAGATCATGGAGCAGTCGTCGATGGCGGCGCTCACCAAGGCGGAGCACATCGGCGACGGCAGCCGGGTGGAAACCCGCGACGAGTATGTGAAATTCGTGCGTTCCTTCGGGCGGACCTCCTACCACCCGGTCGGTACCTGCTCCATGGGAACCACCGATGAATCCGTGGTCTCGCCGCGGCTGAAGGTCCACGGACTCGAGGGACTGCGCGTGGTGGACTCCTCGATCATGCCGCGGCTCATAAGTGCCAACACGCAGGCGCCCACGATCATGATCGCGGAAAAGGCCGTCGATATGATCCTCCAGGACGCCCGGTAGGTGGACTAGAGACCGCTGCCGCGAGAGCCCCAATCGTGGACATCGCCCCGGCTCAGCCGGCCCCCAAATCCGTGTGAGTCATTTCACGCACCGCCGGGGGCCGGACCGTGCGGGGCCGCCGGTAGACTGGTGGTGAACGTAGAAGTTCTGCCGCCGGGTCTGCGTTCGCAGCCGGTGGTTTTTCTTTGCTCGACACAGGCGCCCGGGGTGGACCGAATCCCTGCCGGCGCCGAGGTTCCGGACACCCTCCGGCAGCCGACATCCGCATACGACGCCGTATGTGGTGGATTCTAGGAAGGTATTTCTGTGAGCCAGACGTCAGATTCTTGTCTTGATACGTGGATGGGCCGGGAGGCGCTCGCCGAGGCCATGATCCCGGTGATCGGCCGGCTGTACCGCGAGAACAACGTGGTCACGTCCATCCACGGCCGCAGCCTGATCAACAAGTCCACCATGAACATCCTCAAGGCACACCGTTTTGCCCGCCGGATGAGCAAGGAAGAACTGCGTCTTGAGGAGACCGCCCCGCTGCTGGACGCCCTGACCAAACTGGAGCTCGGCGCCGCAGCCATCGACATTGCGCGCCTCAGCGAGAAGTACCGCCTCGAGGGCAACGGCGCCACCCTGGACGCGTTCCTCCGCGAGGAGCTCGCCGACGTTGTCGGCAAGCACGGCCGCGACGACCGCACCAGCACCGACGTCGTCCTCTACGGCTTCGGACGCATCGGCCGGCTCCTGGCCCGCCTCCTGATCGAAAAGGCCGGTGGCGGGCACGGACTGCGCCTGCGCGCCGTTGTGGTCCGGCGCGGCTCGGACAACGACCTCGCCAAGCGCGCCAGCCTGCTGCGCCGTGACTCGGTCCACGGCTCGTTCGAAGGCACCATCACGGTGGACCTCGAGAACGACACCATCACCGCCAACGGCGTCCAGATCCAGGTCATCTACTCGGACAACCCCGCCACGGTTGACTACACAGCCTACGGAATCCACGACGCCCTCCTCGTCGACAACACGGGACGCTGGCGCGACGCCGAGGGCCTGTCCCAGCACCTGTCGAGCAAGGGCGTCTCCCGCGTGCTGCTCACCGCTCCGGGCAAGGGCGACATCAAGAACATCGTGCACGGCATCAACCACGGCACCATCCCCGACTCGGACAGGATCGTCTCCGCGGCCTCCTGCACCACCAACGCCATCACCCCGGTGCTCAAGGCGATCAACGACCGCTACGGAGTGGTGCACGGCCACGTGGAGACGGTCCACTCCTTCACCAACGACCAGAACCTCATCGACAACTTCCACAAGGGCGACCGCCGCGGCCGCTCCGCCGCGTTGAACATGGTGATCACCGAGACCGGTGCCGCCAAGGCCGTGGCGAAGGCCCTGCCGGAACTGCTGGGCAAGCTCACCGGCAGCTCCATCCGCGTCCCCACCCCGGACGTGTCCCTGGCCATCCTGAACCTGAGCCTGGAAAACGGCACCACCAAGGACGAGGTCAACGACTACCTGCGGGAAATGTCGCTGCACTCGGAACTGCGGAAGCAGATCGACTACATCGATTCGCCCGAGGTTGTCTCCACGGACTTCGTCGGCTCGCGCCGCGCAGGGATTGTCGACGGCCTGGCCACCATCTCCAACGATAAAAACCTTGTGCTCTACGTCTGGTACGACAACGAGTTCGGTTACAGCTGCCAGGTGGTCCGCGTCATGGAGGAAATGGCCGGCGTGAACCCGCCGTCGTTCCCCGCCAAGGACGCGGCCGCAATCCTGGAGGCAGCCGGCCTGCCCGTCGAGGTCACGGCCTGACGCGACCTCTGTTAATCTGTTCCATCTTTCCCGGCCGATCCTCTGGAATCGGCCGGGAAAGGGCACCACAATGGTGCAATGGAACAGAACTCGGCTGTGGAGCACGAAACCACACTGGAACACGCCCTGGACGTTGCGCGGCGGAACGTCAAAGAAGCCAAAAGGCTCCTCGACGACGCCCGCGCCAAACACGCGGTCGGTGAGGTCGACGAGGCACGGGTCCAGCAACTCGAATCCCTGATGGCCCTCGCCAACGAAGACCTGGTGCGGGTGACCAGGGAGAACTAGCGGACCCCTTGTCCTCCACACTGTGGACAACGCCTCCGGCGCCGGCTGCCGGTCCTAGGCTTCAGGAGTGGACACAATTTTCCCCGACCCGGGACGCACGGGACCACATCACGCTTCCCGGGCGCCGGGTTGACGCACACATGGCCGGAGTTCCGGCGGGACCGGCGGCGGTCCCGCCAGGCGTGGGCCCTGCTGGCCGCCGCGGCACTCGCTGTCGTCGCGGGTCTCGGTTGGTTTTTCACCGCCGGGCAGTTTGCCGCCGTCGAGCCGCCCGCAGACGGACCCCGAGAAGCGCCGGTGCTGGCGGCCGGCTGGATGAACCCCGTCCCTGCGGTGCGGCACGTGCCACGGGACGCCGCGGCGGCGCTGCTGGACACACTCCCGGTCAAGGGCCGGGCGGGCCGGGACAACTACGACCGCAGCGCCTTCGGCCAGGCCTGGCTGGACGTGGACCGCAACGGCTGCGACACGCGCAACGACATCCTCCGCCGCGACCTTGCGGGCACCGAGTTCGACGCGGACTCCAGCTGCCGGGTGGCCGGCGGAACCTTCCGGGAACCCTACACCGGCCGCCAGCTCACGTTCCGCAGGGGAGCCGGGAGCAGCAAGGCGGTGCAGATCGATCATGTTGTGGCGCTGGGGGATGCCTGGCAAAAGGGTGCCCAGCAGTTGACCGCCGCACAGCGGACGTCCCTGGCGAACGATCCGTTAAATCTGATCGCCGTCGACGGCCCGGCCAACCAGGACAAGAGCGCCTCTGACGCAGCCACCTGGCTTCCCCCGAACAAGGCCTTCCGCTGCCACTACGTCGCCCGGCAGATCTCCGTCAAGGCCGCCTACTGGCTGTGGGTCACTCCGGCGGAGAAGGATGCGATGCACCGGATCCTCGCCACCTGCCCCGGGCAGCAGACGATCGTCGCGGCTGCCCAGTAGCGTCCAGCCGCGGATTTCCACGGGAGCTGGATTCTGCTCGCGCGCGGATGCCCAGGAGCATACGGCGGGACATCACAAAGTCGCCGGCATCCATCAGCGCCGCCCAAACGAGCGCCGCCGGCGTCGGCCGAACCCGGAACCGGACCCGGTGCAACAGGCGGCGCCGGCCGGCACCGGAGGCAAGCAGCACAAAGGCGGCGGTCACCGTGCCGTTCCGCTCCCGGTAGGCGAACACGATCGACCGGCCCGGATCGATCGACTCCACCCGGAAACCGGCGGGCGAGCCGGCGGTCAGGCGCGCGGTGTCACCTTCCTTGAGACGCCAGTCAGGGCGGATTTCGGTGGCGCTGGGCACGCAGCCATTGTCGATGACGTCGTACCTGTACCAGCCGGCGCGGTCCCCGGCCCCCATCTGCTCCAGCCAGGGCCAGACGTCCTCAACAGGGGCTCCGATCGTCACGGCCCGGGTGGCCGACCACTGCGGCCGGGGCAGGATGCCGTCCCCGGGAACCGGGCGCTGACCTCGCCCGCCGTCGCTCCCCAGCGCAGCTGACACGGCCGATAGCCCGCCAGATGCGCCAGCGGTGAGAGCGCGACGATAGCGCCAATGATGTCCGCGTCGACACCATCTGCACCGGCCCATAGTCCCACCGGGGGCGGAGCCGGACAAGGGATCCGTGTCCGCTCAGATGACGGGCCTGACGGGGCCGGCGGTCTCCGGGCCGCCGCGGTCCGCGCCGCCGCCCACCCGGGTCCAGCCCACCCGGGTCCAGCCCAGCTCCACGTCGTGCCGGGCCAGGACCGCCAGGGTTGTGGCCGGCGCCGGTTTCACCGTCCGGGGCCCACGTCGAGGGCCTGGGCCGTGAGCTGCGCCTCCAGCCGTTCGACGTCCTCGCGGCTGCAGAGTTCGGTGGCCACGGTCGTCACCGTGGCGCTTCCGGCGGCGACGGCGGCCCGGAGCGCCTCCTCGAGGGTGCGGCCCTGCGCCAGTCGGAGCACGAAGGCGGCCAGGAAACTGTCGCCGGCTCCCACGGTGCTTCGAACCTGCACCTGCGGCACGGCCAGCCGCATAATCCCGGATTTCGAGGCGAGTACGGCACCCCCGCCGCCCAGGGTCAGGGCGACATGCTCCGCGGAGCCGTCCGCAACCAGTCCGGCGGCAGCCTCGACCTGGCTTTCATCGCTCTCCAGCGTCGTTCCGAAGTGCAGGCCCAGCTCCCGTCGGCTCGGCTTGACCAGGAACACCCCTTCGGCGAGGGCTTCGGCGAGGGCGGGCCCGTAGGCGTCCACGATGCAGCGCGCATCCTGCAGCCGTGCCAGCCGGGCCACCTGGGCGTAAAAATCGTCCGGAACCCCCGGCGGAAGGCTCCCGCTGGCCACGACGTACCCGCCAACCGGAATCGAATCCGCTACGGCCGCCAGGCACAGGCGCCATTCGGGCTCGCTCAACTCGGGGCCCTGAAGGACGAAGCGGAACTGCTTGCCCGTCGCCGCCTCATCGACCGTGAAGTCCTCGCGGGTACTCCCCTGGATCGGCACGGCCAGGGTGGGGACCCGTTCGGCCTCGATGAGCCGGCGGTACGCCTCGCCGGTGGGTCCGCCGGCGGTGTAGACCGCCAGGGTGCGGCCACCGAGGCGCTGCACCACCCGGGACACGTTCACGCCGCCGCCTCCCGGGTCGAACCGGCTGGTGCTGCAGCGGAGCTTGTGGCCGCTGCTGACGTGCTCCGTGGTGGTGCTGACGTCCAGGGCGGGGTTTATGGTGAGCGTGAGGATGGGCTGCATCGGTATCGGTCTGGGGGCTTCCATGGCCCAAGCATAGGAGCATGGCGCTGCCGGTGTCCGGCATGACGCCCCCTTGTGGGCAGCCGGCCGCTCCGGGAGAATGGGCGCGGCAGGACTGGCGACACGTGAGTCCGCCGCAACGAGTGGAACGGGAACCATGGCACATGGCAGGGACGGCGCCGGCAAGTCCGGCTCCGGCAAGGAGAAGTCTGGCGGTAAGGGCGCCAAGAAGAACGCCTCGAAACGCGGCGGGCGGATGCCCCTGAGCGTTTATGAGGCGGAGCTCTTCCGGCTCCAGGCTGAGCTCGTCGCGCTGCAGGAATGGGTCCGCAGCACCGGGGCGCGTGTGCTGGTGATTTTTGAGGGACGCGACGCCGCCGGCAAGGGCAGCGCGATCAAGCGGCTCACGGAGTACCTGAATCCGCGCGTTGCCCGCATTGTCGCGCTTCCGGCACCAACGGATCGGCAGCGGGGTGAATGGTATTTCCAGCGTTACGTGCAGCATCTGCCCGCCGCGGGGGAGATCGTCCTGATGGACCGCTCCTGGTACAACCGGGCCGGCGTCGAACATGTGATGGGATTCTGCACTCCCGCGGACCACAAGCGTTTTATGGCCCAGTGCCCGGTCTTTGAGCGTCTCCTGGTCCAGGACGGCATCCTGCTGTTCAAATACTGGTTTTCGATCAGCCATGCCGAACAGGAACGGCGCTTCAAGTCCCGGCTGGATGATCCGATGCGGCAATGGAAACTCTCCCCGATGGACCGGGAAGCGATTCTCCGCTGGGAAGACTATTCCCGGGCCAAGGACGACATGTTCATGCAGACAGATACTGCCGAATCACCCTGGTACGTGGTCGAGGCGGAGGATAAGCGCCGGGCCCGGATCAACATGATCGCCCATCTGCTCTCCAGTATTGACTACACCGAAGTCCGGACGGAGCAGGTGACCTTGCCGGAAAGGCCCAAGGCCGTCAACTACACGCGCCCGCCGCGGGAGTTGTTCCGGTACGTTCCGGATCACGCCTCGATCCTGCTCAAAGGCAGCGAGGACTAACCCGCCGGGCGGGAATTCCCCCCGACCTCGGCGAGCAGCTGCGGGCCATGTTCCGGGCCCGCGCTGTCCCGGAGCCGAAGGGTGTGGCCCCAGTTCACCAGGCGGGCGAACCGGGGGCGGCGATCCTGGCCGCCGTCGACCGGGAGAAATGAACCGGGGCCCTAGTGTCCGAAGGGGTCCGGGTCCACGCCCGGCATCCATGTCAGGCCGGGGACGCCCCAGCCGCTCTTCCGGGCCTGTTTCCTGGCCTTGCGGGCGTAGCGGTCGATCAGCCGGTTGACGTAGAGCTTGCCGTCGAGGTGGTCGTATTCGTGCTGGATCACCCGGGCGAACCATCCCGTCGCCTCGAAATCAACCGGCTTGCCGTCCCCGTCGAAGCCCTGCACCCGGGCCCACTCCGCGCGCTTGAGCGGGTACTGCCCGCCCGGGAAGGACAGGCAGCCTTCCTCTTCCTCGTCCGGATCCGGCAGCGCCCCGGAAATCTTGGAGAGGGTCAGCACCGGGTTGACGACGGCGCCGGACGGCGGGGCGCCGTCGTCGTTGTCATATTTGTAGATGAACAGCCGTTTGCCCACCCCGACCTGGGGTGCGGCGAGACCGACGCCGTTGGCGGCGTCGTTGGTCTCGACCATGTCGGCGATCAGGGTCCGGAGCTCGTCGTCGAAGGCTTCGACCTCGGCGGCCCGGCGGTGCAGAACGGGCTCGCCCCAGATGGTGATGGGCAGAACGGTCATGTCAGTAAAGTTCCTCTGGTGCTGTGGTGAGCGGCGGGTCAGCCGGCGATGGTGCGGCCGACGACGTCGCGCATGATTTCGTTGGTGCCGCCGAAGATGGTCAGCAGCCGGGCCGCCAGGAAGGCCTGCGCCACGGGGTACTCCAGGATGTAGCCGTAGCCGCCGTGCAGTTGGAGGCAGCGGTCGGTGACGGTTTTGGCGCGTTCGGACGCCCACAGCTTCGCGCGGGCGGCGGAGGCGGCGTCGAGCTCTCCGGCGTTGAAGGCCCGGATGGCCTGGTCCACGTAGGTTTCGGTGACCTCGACCTCGGTGAGGATGTCGGCGAGTTCGAAACGGCTGTTCTGGAAGTCGATGATCCGCTCCCCGAAGGCGTTGCGGTCCTTCGTGTACCGGACGGTGGCCTCGTAGCTGGCGCGGACGACGGCGGAACTTGCCACCGCGATCGCGAGCCGGCCCTGGGGGAGCTGCTCGGCGGCGTACTGCAGGCCCTTGCCCTCCTCGCCGATGAGGTCCGTGTGCGGAACCCGGACATTGTCGAAGAACAGTTCCGCGGTGTCCGAGGCCTTGAGGCCCATCTTGTCCAGCTGCTTGCCGGTGTTGTAGCCCTCGCCCTTGCCGACCATGAACAGGGAGAAGGAGTTGTGGTTCCCGCGGCCGGTGCTGCCGTCGGTGCGGGCCAGGACCAGGGAGGCGTCGCCGGAGACGCCGTTGCCGATGAAGGTCTTCTGGCCGCTGATCAGCCAGTCGTCGCCGTCGCGCACCGCCTTGGTGCGGATGCCGCGGAGGTCCGAACCCGCGCCGGGCTCGGTCCAGGCGATCGAGGTGACTGTCTCTCCCGAGGCCATGCCGGGAAGCCAGCGGCTCTTGAGGTCCTCGGAGCCGTAGGCCAGCAGGTGGGGGAGGACCATGTCATCGTGCAGGTGGAAGGCCAGGCCCACCGCGAGGTGGTTGCTCCTGGCGAATTCCTCGTCCAGCACGGCGCGGAAGCGGTAGTCGTTCATGCCCATGCCGCCGAATTCCTCCGGCACGGCCAGGCCCAGCAGGCCCTGTTCGCCGGCCGCCGTCCACAGCCCGCGGGACATCAGGTGTTCCTCGTCCCACTGGGCGTAGTGCGGTGCCACGGCGCGTGTGTTGAATTCGGCGGCCATCTCACGGAACATTTCGTGGTCTTCTTCAAAAAGCGTGCGCTTCATGGCGTTTCCTTCCGTTCACGGTTCCATGGACCGACAACAAAGGCCGCACCGGATATCCGGTACGGCCTTCGTCCAAGGTCGGTCAATTACTGCCGTCCTTCGTGAGGGTGAGCGACGGGGGTTGAACCCGCGACCTCCTGGACCACAACCAGGCGCTCTGCCAACTGAGCTACGCCCACCATGTGCCCTGCCATGCCCTCCGGCGGACCGGCTGGCTGAAAAGGCAACGACAAACAGCTTACCTGCTCTTCGGGGCTGCTTTTGCCACTTTTCGGGTTTTCGCCAAAATTTTTCCGCAAACGTGGCGCAGATTACTCCCGGCGGCCAGCCGCGGGGCTGGCTGCGGGGTGAGCTGCGAGGTCAGTACAGGCGCTACGGCGCCGGCGTCCCGGAGGGAGCCTCGGAGGTAGCCCCGGCGGTTTCCGGTTCGGCCGCCGCCCCCATGACTTTCCTGGCGATCTGCTGCGCCGTGGCACTGTCCGGCCCCGGTGCGGGGACGAAAACGGCCTCGCGGTAGTACCGCAGCTCGTCGATGGAGTCCTGGATGTCGCCGAGGGCCCGGTGGCCGCCGAGCTTGGCGGGGGACTGGAAGTAGGCCCGCGCGTACCAGCGGCGGGACAGTTCCTTGATGGTGCTCACGTCGATGACCCGGTAGTGCAGGTGCTCCACGACTTCCGGCATTTCACGGACCAAAAAGACACGGTCAGTTCCCACCGAATTGCCGCCGAGCGGGGCCTTCTTGGGCTCAGGCACCCACTTCCGGATGTAGTCCAGGACGATGGTCTGGGCCTCCGCCATGGTCTTGCCGCGGGGGAGCTCCGCCAGCAGCCCGGAGCGGGTGTGCATGTCGCGGACGAAGTCGTTCATCTGCGCCAGCGCGGCGTCATCGGGCTTAATGACGACGTCGACCCCGTCGCCGAGGATATTGAGCTCCGAGTCCGTCACCAGCGCGGCCACCTCGATGAGGGCGTCGTTGATGGAGTCCAGGCCGGTCATTTCGCAGTCGATCCAGACGATGCGTTCATTAGATATAGGCACGCGCCCAGCCTACCGTTTCGTCGCGGCAGGGCGGCCCGATGTTAGGATTTCGGGTACGCGGGCGTTGAAATTTTTTCGTCATCGCGGCGTGCCCCGGGCCGGTTTTACACGGCCGGCAGAGCGCGCAGAAAAGCCCCACAAGAGATTGGACGATCCTGAGATGACGGTGCCTGTGCCTGCGGCGGGGAAAACGGCTGCCGGCACGTCCCCGGCGGCAACTGCTGCTGACGTGGACAACGCCCGTTCACCGCTGCTGGCGGGATTCGTCGGCTCTCTCTTGATGGCGATCGGTTCGTTGGGGGTGGGCTGGCTCGCGCCGGCTTCCGGGCTCCGACGCATACCGCTGTTCATTTGGATGCGTACCGAAGCTGTCGGCGTCGCCCTGTGCATTGTGCTCCTGGCCGTCGGCGGGATGCTGCTCGTCCGCGCCTGGCTCAGGCTCGGCCAGCGCGTGCGGGTCTGGGGGGCGGAGGCCCGCAAAGCCACGCTGCAGGCGGTCGTCCTGTGGGGGCTGCCCCTGATGTTCTCCGTGCCGCTGTTCAGCCGCGACGTCTACGCCTACATCGGGCAGGGCCGCCTGATGGTGGAGGGCTTCAACCCGTACGAAAACGGCATCTCCGCGCTGTCGAACTACTTCCAGCTCGGCGCCGACAAGATGTGGACCGAGGCGCCGGTGCCGTATGGACAGCTTTTCCTTTGGATCGAGCAGTTCGTTGTCTGGTCCACCAACGTGCACCCGGAAGCCAGCATCATGCTGTTCCGCCTCGCCGCGCTGGTGGGAATCGTGCTGTGCATCATCTACGTGCCCAAGCTCGCCGAACTGCACGGCGTCAACCCGCACCGCGCCCTGTGGCTGACCGCCGCCAACCCGCTCTTCCTCACCAACTTCATCGCCAGCGTCCACAACGACGCCCTCATGATCGGGCTGGCCCTGGCCGGGCTGTACTACTGCGCCACCCGCCGGGTCATCCTCGGCCTGGTCCTGGTGACCCTGTCCATCTCGGTCAAGCCCATCACCATCGTCTTCCTGCCCTTCATCGGCCTGCTCTGGGCTGGAAAGAACGCCAGCTGGCCGCGGAAGTTCGTGTTCTGGGGGCTGACCGCCGGGATCAGCCTGGCCCTGCTGTACGCCATGAGCCTGGTCAACGGCTTCGGTTTCGGCTGGATCAACGGCTTCTCCGCCCCGGGCAGCATCTGGATCTGGTACGCCCCGGTCGGGCTGCTGGGCCTGGTGGTCGCTTCCATCTTCAACGCATTCGGGCTCGACGGCTGGGGGCTGGCGAAGTGGGTGTACGACGCCGGCAAGCTGCTGGCGCTCGGCATCATTGGCTGGCAGGTCTTCCGCGGTGACTACGACCGGCTGATACGCCGCCTCACACTGGCGTTCGCGGCCGTCGTCGTCCTGGCCCCGATGATCCAGTCCTGGTACGTCGTCTGGCTTATTCCGCTCTTCGCGGTCACAGGCATCCGCGACGACTGGCAGGTCAAGGCCCTGTACTTCATCGTGTCGTTCTTTATGGTGTACGCGATCTCGGACCAGCTGGAAGTGTTCCCCTATCTGCAGGCAGCGGATCTCGGCCTGGCACTGGCCCTGGCCCGCAACGCCGCCGCGATCATTGCCCTGCTCTTCGCTCTTTACCTGATCTTCCTGGACCCCAAGACCAAGCTGCTGTTCAGCAAGTCCGAGGAACCAGTCACCACCCGCCCGGTTATCTAAGGTTCCGCACGGCTTCGCGGCGGGAGAGCGGGCTGAGCGCCCCGCCGTGCCGCGCCGCGAAGTTCCGGACCCAGTCCGGATCCGTGGCGGAGTAGTCACGCAGGGCCCAGCCGATCGCCTTCCTGATAAAGAACTCGCGGTCGGCCAGGTTCGGTTCGATGACGGCTGCGAGCAGTGCAGGATCCGTCGCGGATTTGGCGCCCAGCTGCGCGGTGATGGCTGCCCTCCGGATCCAGAAATCGGTGTCGGTGCTCCAGCGGCGGAGCACGATGGACATCTCCTCCCGGTGCGTCTGCAGCAGCCCGCAGAGCCGGTGCGAGACCCCGTCCACCAGGTCCCACCAGGCGCCGCTGCGGATGATTTCCTCGTATAGCGGCAGCATGCTCATCTCACCGGCGGCCAGCCTCAGGCCTGTGAGGTCGATGGCCGCGTAGCGTTCCTCCCGCCAGCTGGCGCCGCGCCACAGTTCCAGCACGGTGGACTGCAACTCGTGGAGGGAACCGGGAGGAAGCTCTCTGGCGGCGGCCTTCGCGATCCGCCGGACCTCAGGAACCCGGACCCCCAGCGAGGGCATCTCGGACTTCAGGTAGGCCTGCGCCCCCGCGGCCCGGGCCGGATCGGCGGCAGCCCGCAGCCCCGATCGGATTGCGGACATGAGCTCAGCGTTGGCCATGGGGCAACTTTAGCCACGCTCCGGCTGGCCCTAAAGTTGAAGGTATGTCGATGATCAAGAGTCCCGCCGAGATTGCCCTGATGCGCGAAGCCGGCAGGGTGGTGGCAAACACGCTGGAACGCGTCCGGGAGGCCTCCGCCGTCGGCGTGTCCCTGAAGGAACTGGACGGGCTGGCCGCGGCGACCATTGCCGCCGCCGGGGCGACGCCGGCCTTCCTGGGTTACAAGCCGCGGTGGGCTTCGGTGCCTTTTCCCGGGGTGATCTGCACGTCCGTCAACGATGCCGTGGTGCACGGCATCCCCACCGACTACCGGCTCCAGGACGGCGACCTCCTGAGCGTGGACTGCGGGGCGTTCCTCGAAGGCTGGTGCGGGGACGCTGCGATCAGCTTCATTGTGGGCACGGCCGACCCCGCGGACCAGGCCCTGATCGACGCCACCGACGCCGCCCTGGCCCGCGGCATCGAGGCTGCCCGGATCGGGAACAAGATGGGGGACCTGGGCTACGCGATCGGCGGGGCGTCACGCCGCGCCGGCTACGGGCTGCTGGCGGACCACGGCGGCCACGGGATCGGCAAGACCATGCACGCCGAGCCGCACGTTCCCAACGAGGGCCGGCCCGGCCGAGGCATCAAGCTGACAGAGGGGCTGGTCATCGCGATCGAGCCGATGCTGATTCTGGGCGGCAAGGACGACTACTTCCACGACGACGACGAGTGGACCCTCCGCTCGGACAGCGGCCGCCGCGCGGCCCACAGCGAGCACACCGTGGCCATCACGAAGGACGGGCCGGTCATCCTGACCCTGCCGTAGGGGCCTGACCCTGCCGTACGGGACGGTGGCGGCGCCGCGCCGGAATGCACCGGAGGGACTGGACTGGACTGGACGGACGGCACCGGACGGACGGGGCAGTGCCGCTGTTCCGGGTGCCGTCACGCGGACGACGGAACGGCCGGGCACCGCGTCGCTGACCACGTCGAAGCCGGCCGCCAGGAAAAGACCCAGGATCCTGGATAGCAGCCGCGGGGACCGACGGCGCACCAGGGCGAAGAACCGGCTCCAGCCGCGCGACGGCTCGCCGCGGATGCCGAAGGGACGCTCAACGTCGGGCCAGTCCGCCGCGGCGGTGGTCAGGGCTCCCTGCCCCCGGAGGTGCGCATCACCCCTCGGTAAGCGGTCAGCTCCTGCCGATGTCAGCGCGTGCGCGTCCCCGCTCCGGCCGGCCGGCTGACGCGCTGACGATGCGCGGCGAGCCGGAGCTGAATGATGCGGACGGCCCCGGCGATGGCGACGAGCACCCCGCCGCCGACAGCCGCGATGAACAGGGCAATGCCCAGCGGAACGGAGCCTTCGAGGCCAAAGAATTTCACCAGCACATAATCCTGGTTCTGCAGGATGAAGGCGATCAGCAGGATCAGCACCACCAGTCCGCTGGCAACTGCGGCCCAGACCATACCGGCACGGGTCACCTGGCGCGGTTCCGGGGCAGGTGCCGGCGTTTCGGGCGCCTCAGCAAGGGGAGTTTCCCCGTTCGGTGCCGGCGTTGCGGCTGCTGGAGCTCTGGAAACCATAGCGGTGCCCCCTGCCGGGCCTGCGTTCTGGTAGTCCCCCTCGGCGGAGCCGGACGGGACGTCAGCCGCCCCCGGGTGCTGGTCGGACGCCCCGGGGTACTGGTCGGAGAGCGACGCGTCGTTGGGATCGCGGGGGTCAAATCCGCGGGGTGTCTGGGTCATGGCGGCCGTACCTTTCAGTTGCGGGCAGGGCGCGCAGGCTGCCCCTGGTGTCCTGCCTGTCCACTCCATCCTAAGAGTTCTGACGGCGAACGGGCTCATGCGGGCGGAGGGCGCGCTGCAGCAACCTTGAGGACCAGGAAAAGGTTGAGTCCGGCGGCATCCATGTGTTCCGCGGGTCAGGCTTCGAGCCTCTGTCGGTCGAGGTCGCGGCTCCGGCCTGCGGAAAGTTCCGGCAGGCCAGAGCCGCGCTCTGGTGCCCCAGGAGGGAATCGAACCCCCGACCGGCGGATTAGAAGGCCGCTGCTCTATCCCCTGAGCTACTGGGGCGTACCGGCGTATTCGCCCGGCTGCTGCCGGGGGACGCCTCGAAAAGCTTACCGTGCCCTGCGGCTGTTCGGCGTCAGGAACACCTGCCGGCCTGGGGCCCGCAGTCAACAGCACCCTGCTCTTCACGGGCCTGCCCAGGTGTGGTTATCCACATGGCGGGCCCGGCCTCTCGCGGACAGCCGCCCCCGGAGTGAAGCTGAAGGAGCCTGCTAGGGCACGACATTTCGAGACAGGACATGAGAATGAGTGACAACATCACGGTCCGCGGCTTCGTCGCCACGGAGGTCAAGACTTCGACGACACCGGGCGGGGTGGCGACGGCGTGGTTCCGGATCGGATCCACCGACCGGCGCTACGACCGCGCCACGAACACGTGGGTTAACGGGACCACCAACTGGTTCGCGGTCCAGGCCTACCGGCAGTTGGCAGGCAACATCGGCTGCAGCATCAAGAAGGGCCAGCCGGTCGTTGTCACGGGACGGCTGAAGATAAGGAGCTGGGAAAAGGACGGCCGGATTCACCACGTGGTGGAAATCGACGCCGAGTCCGTCGGCCACGACCTCATGTGGGGTTCCGCCAACTTCATCCGCGCCGCCGCAAATGGTGCGCAGGCAGCGGCCAGCCCGTCCGGTCCGGCGGCCCTCCCTCCGGACGACAACCGTGAGGAGGACGAGGAGGACGACCAGGACTACGAGGTGAACAACGACGACGACGTGCCCGCCGCCCACGGTGTCTTCGTCGACGACGTCAGCGGCGAGGTGGAGGAGCTCGATGAGGAAACGGGCGAACTGAAAGGGGCGGCCGCCTGAATGCCCGGCTACGCCGGGGCCGTGCACCGGCCAGCCCCGGCGTTGGGCCTTGCCGGGCTGGCTCCGGGCCGCGGCAGGGGTGGATGGGGAGGCCTGAATGTGAGTTATCCCGGCGGAACCACTAGATTTGTAGGCATGGCGGAATTTATCTACACAATGACCAAGGCCCGCAAGGCCGTTGGCGAAAAACTTATCCTCGATGACGTAAGCATGTCCTTCTTCCCGGGGGCCAAGATTGGCGTTGTCGGTCCGAATGGTGCAGGTAAGTCCACCATTCTCAAGATCATGGCCGGACTGGACACTCCCTCAAACGGTGAGGCCCGGCTCAGCCCCGGCTACACGGTTGGCATCCTGCTGCAGGAACCGCCGCTGAACGAGGACAAAACCGTCCTGGGCAATGTCCAGGAAGGCGTCGGCGAGATCATCGGCAAGATCCAGCGCTTCAACGCGATCTCCGAAGAGATGGCCAGCCCCGATGCTGACTACGATGTCCTCCTGGAGGAAATGGGCCAGCTGCAGGAAGCGATCGACGCCGCCGATGCCTGGGACCTTGATTCCCAGCTCGAGCAGGCCATGGATGCCCTCCGCTGCCCGCCGCCGGAGGCCGACGTCACTCTGCTCTCCGGTGGTGAGCGCCGCCGCGTCGCACTCTGCAAGCTCCTGCTCCAGAAGCCGGACCTGCTGCTCCTCGACGAGCCCACCAACCACCTCGACGCCGAAAGCGTGCTCTGGCTCGAGCAGCACCTTTCCAGCTACCCCGGCGCGGTCCTCGCCGTGACCCACGACCGGTACTTCCTCGACCACGTTGCCGAGTGGATCGCCGAAGTGGACCGCGGCCACCTGTACCCGTACGAGGGCAACTACTCCACGTACCTCGAAAAGAAGCGCGCCCGCCTGGAAGTCCAGGGCAAGAAGGACGCCAAGCAGGCCAAGCGCCTCACCGAAGAACTCGAGTGGGTCCGGTCCAACGCCAAGGGCCGCCAGACCAAGTCCAAGGCCCGTCTGGCCCGCTACGAGGAAATGGCTGCCGAAGCCGACCGCACCCGCAAGCTGGACTTCGAAGAGATCCAGATCCCGCCGGGCCCGCGCCTGGGTGGCCTCGTCCTCGAGGCGAAGAACCTGCAGAAGGGCTTCGAGGACCGCACCCTGATCGACGGGCTGTCCTTTACCCTGCCGCGCAACGGCATCGTTGGAGTCATCGGCCCGAACGGCGTCGGCAAGACCACCCTGTTCAAGACCATCGTCGGGCTTGAGCCCCTCGACGGCGGCGAGCTGAAAATCGGCGACTCGGTCAAGATTTCCTACGCGGACCAGAGCCGTGGCGGCATCGACCCGAACAAGACCCTGTGGGAGGTTGTCTCCGACGGCCTCGACTACATCCAGGTCGGCCACGTGGAAATGCCGTCCCGTGCCTACGTCGCCGCTTTCGGCTTCAAGGGCCCGGACCAGCAGAAGAAGGCCGGGGTGCTCTCCGGTGGAGAGCGCAACCGCCTGAACCTCGCGCTGACCCTCAAGCAGGGCGGAAACCTGCTGCTCCTCGATGAACCGACTAACGACCTCGACGTCGAGACCCTCAGCAGCCTCGAAAACGCCCTGCTCGAATTCCCGGGCTGCGCCGTGGTGGTCTCGCACGACCGCTGGTTCCTGGACCGGGTGGCCACCCACATCCTCTCCTACGAAGGCGACGAGGAGAACCCGTCGAAGTGGTACTGGTTCGAGGGCAACTTCGAAGCCTACGAGGAGAACAAAGTCGAGCGCCTGGGCCCGGATGCAGCGAAGCCGCACCGCGTGACCCACCGCCGCCTCACCCGCGACTAAGCCCGCGAGACACAGAGCGGAAAAGTGAAGGCCGGCTCCCCAGTGGGGGAGCCGGCCTTCACTTTTCACCGGTGACCGGTGACCGGCGACCGGCAACCGGTCTCCGGAGCCCGGAGGATCAGCCGCGTTCGGCCTTACGCATCTGGTGCTGCAGGACCTTGGACTGGACGGCGCCCTTGACCTTGTTCCTGAGGTCCGTTGGAACCCGGATCATGCCTTCCTGCGCCACCGTGGCCACAAGCCGGCCGTCGCGGCTGAAGATCTTGCCGGTGGCCAGCCCGCGGGCCCCCTGGGCGCTGGGGGACTCCTGCACGTAGAGCAGCCATTCGTCCACCCGGACCGGCCGGTGCCACCACATGGCATGGTCCAGGCTGGCCACCGACATCCCCGGGGTAATCCAGCTCATCCCGTGCTTGCGGAGGATGGATTCCAGCAGGGTGTAGTCGCTGGCATAGGCCAGGGCGGCACGGTGCAGGTCCGGATCGTCCGGCATGGGTCCGAAGGTCTTCATCCAGACGGCGTTGCGCGGTTCCTTGCGGCCCTTGGCCGAGACGTACAGTGCCGGGTCGACGTGCCGGATGTCGAAGGGCCGCTCGTAGGCCCAGTGCCGTGCCACGGGGTGGTCGAACTTGCCCAGCAGGTCCGCCGTGCTGGGCAGCGACTCCGGCGCGGGGATGCCGGCCGGCATCTGGGTCTGGTGTTCGATTCCCTCGTCCTCGTCCTGGAACGACGCGATCATGGACAGGATGGGCATGCCCTCCTGGTATGCGTGGACACGCCGTGCCGAGAACGAGCGGCCGTCCCGCAGCCGCTGCACGCCAAAAGTGATCGGCTTGTTGGCATCCCCCGGCCGCAGGAAGTATCCGTGCATGGAATGCACGCCCCGCCCTTCGGGAACCGTCCGGCTCCCGGCGATCAGCGACTGGGCCAGCACCTGGCCCCCGAACACGCGGTGCCGGGGCTGCTGCTGCGAGGGGCCCATAAAGATGTCCTCATCCGTCCGGGCACCCTCCAGCTCACCGAGGTTCAGCAGTTGGAGGAGCGAGGAGGTGGGGTCCTGTGTCGGCGGGCCCTGCAATCGGGCTTCGGCTTCAGTCATGGTTCGACTCTAGACGTCCCTCCTGTAAGGCCCCAGCGGGACACAGCCGGTAGAGTCGATATTGTGTCTGACGTCCTCACCCAGTCCCTGCAGTTCACCGATCCCCGCGACCTCGCCGATCTGCGCACCTTCGCCACCCGCGCCAGGACCGTCGATGACGGAGCCATCCGCCTTCAGGCGTCCGGCCCGGTGCTCGCCGCCTATGTGTGTGTGTTGCGGCCGCGGCTGCTGGGGGAGTCGACACCGACAATCCTCGGGCTGCGGACCATCGCCCTGGCGAAGCCGGCGGACACCGATGTCACCGTTCCGATCTCCGCGGTGCTGGACCGGCTGGCGCGTGCGGGGGAGAATGACGTCGACCTGCCGCTGCCGCCGGTGACCGTCACCGAGTCCTGGGCCGGCGTCGGCGCTCCCCGCGCAGGCTGGGAGGCCGTGGCCACGCTGCCGGACTCCGCTTTGCGCCGGTCCGCCGAAGCCGGCATCACCGAGATTGCCGCCATCATCCCGGACAAACCCGGCGCCCTGATCGTCAACAACGCCCGCGCCACGGTCTGGGGGCGGGACCTGGCGGGTGCCGGCGGGCTCCCGCTGGGCGCCGCCTTCGCGGCCCTCACCCTCGGCTTCCTCGCAGATGGTGAACAGCAGCTCTACCGGGCCGGCCGCTGGTTCCGGCTCAGCGGAGCCCGCGGGCATGTCCTGGCCCGAACAGGTACGGGCCTTTAGCGCCTCCTGCCTTGGCGGCCGGTTTCCAGGACGGCTGTTTCTCCCGTTCCGGCCAAGACGACTCTGACATCAAAACGAGTCTGACATACTGAGCGCATGAGCGGCGTACCGGTGCTGGACCCCCCGATCGAGCGACATCTCAGCTTCAACGATGCGCTGCATCCGGACCGCGGCTGGATCCGCCTGCTCCGCTTCGCGGTCGGCGTTTTCGTGCTCGTCGCCCTCGCCCAAAAGACCTGCGACGCGACGCTCCCTGGCACCGACGTGGACATCTTCCAGCTCTACTCGGAATTCACGGTCCAGTCCAACCTCGTCCTCGGGCTCGTCCTCATCGCGTCCGCCGCCCGGACGCGGACCCGGCTGCCGGAGTGGTGGGACCACCTGTTCGGGGCCCTGGTCTTCTATCTGGTGATGACCGGCATCATCTACGCCGTGCTGGTGGCCCCGCCGGATGAGCCGTGGTGGAGCTGGGACATGTACTGGCCCCAGCTCGCGCACCACCGGCTGGCGCCGCTGTTCGTTACGCTCGACTGGCTCCTCGTCACCAGGACGGTGCGCGGCACGTGGTGGCGGCCGATCGTGTGGCTCAGCTACCCCGTCGCGTTTCTCGTCTTCTCGTGGGCGCGCGGTGCGATCGACGGCTGGTACGTCTATGACTTCCTCGATCCCACGCTCGACGGCGGCTGGCCGGCCGCGCTGACGACGACGGCGCAGGTCCTCGTAGCATTCCTGGTGATCGCGTTCCTCGTGCACGTTGCCGGCAACGGGCGCGCCGCGCTGGCCACAGGCCACGGCCGGCGCTGACTACGGGTCCACTAGGGACCGCACCGAACCAGTGGGGTCCGGCCTCAGGCTTCGGACGGGCTGTTCACCATGGAAAGGGCCGCCCGCTCCATGTAGTCCCAGAGTGTCCCCTCGTGCAGCGGGGGCAGCTCCAGGGCATCCACCGCGGTGCGCATGTGGAACAGCCAGCGGTCCTTGGCCTCCGGGGTGACCCGGAAGGGCTGGTGCCGCATCCGCAGCCGGGGGTGCCCGCGCTCCTCGCCGTACGTCGTCGGGCCGCCCCAGTACTGCTCGAGGAACATCAGGAAGCGCCGCTTGGCGGGGCCCAGGTCCTCCTCCGGATACATCGGCCGCAGCAGCGGATCGGCCGCCACGCCGTCGTAAAACACATCGATCAGCTTCACGAAGGTCTCGTGGCCGCCCACGGCGTCGTAGAAGTTGTCCGTGTAGCCGGGCCGGCTGAAGGGATCGTTCTGCAGCAACTGCTGGGGCTGGCGGGATTCGCCGGCGCTGGGAATCGTCATGGTGCTATTCACTGGCCTTCTGCTGGGTTGCATTGTCGGCGTCGTCCGCCGGCGGCGTGACGGGGGGAAGGTAGGTGCCCTGGGAGCGGTTGCCCACGCGCAGGATTTCGCCGTTGCGCAGGTACCAGATGGCGCCGTCCTCCGCCCGGACCCGGGTGATCCGCAGGTTCATGGCCTCGACGGTGCCCACCACTTCGGAGGTCTCGATGATGTCGCCGATCCCGTACTGGTCCTCCATGGTGATGAAGATGCCGGCCAGGAAGTCGCGGATCAGCTGCTGGGCGCCGAAGCCGATGGCGATACCGAGGATTCCCACGCTGGTCAGGATCGGCGTCACGTCCACGTTCAGGTTCTTGAGCACGTACACGCTCGTGAGCACGGACAACAGGACGCCCACCACGCTTCTGAGCAGTGCACCGACGGTGTGGGCCCGCTGGACCCGGCGCTCGTGGTCCAGCGCACGGAAGGCGGGGGCCACCCAGCGGAAGTGCGGCTTCTTGAGCATGGTGCTGCCCGCGGCGACGCGCTTGGTGATTCCGGCGATCACGAAGGACGCCACCAGCCACACGGCGACGCCGACACCCAGGCTGATCAGAACACCCGGCACGTTGATGGCCGAGATGTCCGGAGGCGTGAAGGGTTCGGTCGTGGTCATGCTGTACATCGGCGGGCTTACTCCTCGTTGCTGCGTTGCTGCTGCCGGCCGGTATCGCCGGCTGCATCACGCTCTGGTCTCATTCAACATTAGCGCCGTAGCGTGGCACCCTGCGCATCCGGGTGGCGGAGGGGACGCCGGCCGGCTCCGGCGGGCCGTTCAGCCCGCCGGGCCCTCGAGTACCGCGCCCGGTTCGTGCAGCACCGGGAAATTGACGCTCCGGGCGATGAAGCAGACCCTGTTCGCCCCGGCATGCAGTTCCTCCAGGAGGTCCTCCGCCACCGGCGCCGCCAGGATCACCACGGGCTTGAGCGTGACCGATTCAAACTGTCCGCTGCCGTCCCGGTTGGTCCGCATCAGCCCCTCGGCCCGGTCTTCATACCCGGTGACCACCACGCCGTGCTTCACGGCCACGTGCAGGAAGGACAGCATGTGGCACTGGGACAGGGCGGCCAGCAGCAGCTGTTCCGGGTTGTAGCGGGTCCGGTCGCCGTGGAACGCCGGATCCGCGGAACCCCGCAGGACGGGCAGCCCGGGGATCTCGATGTCGTGCGCACGTGAATAGCCGCGGTAGGACGCCGTCCCCTCGCCAAGGTTCCCGGTCCAGCGGACCGTCAGCGCATAGCGGTGCTCATCGAGGCTCATGGCTCCAGCCTAGGACAACGGTGGTCCTAGCCGACGTCGGCCTGCCGGGCGCGCAGCGCGCGGGCCACGCCGTCGCGGTTCTCGAGCATCATCCGCCGCAGGGCCCCGCTGTCCTCCGGCAGCGAGGCCAGGAACTCATCCGTGCGGTCCACGGTCGCCTGCGTGGTCAGCTGCGCCGGGTAGAGCCCGACGACGATTTGCTGGGCCAGTGCGTGCGTGCGGTCCCTGACGATGCCAAGGACGGCCTCGAAGTACTTCTCTGCGTACGGCCCCAGCAGGGCGCTATCCAGCACCCGGGTGAAGCCGCTGACGACTGAACCCTGGAGCGCATTGGACAGTTCGCCCTTGACCACAATCGAGTCCCAGGCCGCGGCCTTCGCTTCGGGCGTCGGAATGGCGGCCTTGGCGAGGGCCGCCGCGTTCTGCCCGGTGGCGGTGTTGTCGCGCCCGAGTTCGGCGTCGATCTTCTCCTGCCCGGCGCGGCCGCCGGCGACGAGGGAGGTCAGCAGTTCCCAGCGCAGATCCTGGTCCACGGCCAGGCCCTCCAGCGTCAGGGTGCCCTCCAGCAGGCCGGAGACAGTGTCCAGTTGTCCGGCGCTGCGGGCCAGCAGGGCATAGGACTTGACGAACTGCAGCTGCGCGTCAGAGCCCGCCGGGACACCGGATGCGAGCTCCCAGAGCCGGTCGGCGGCGGCCACCGCGGTGGCCTCCTTGTGTTCGGGGGCCACATAGAAGTTCAGGGTGGTTGCCAGCTGGCGCAGCTGGACCTGGATCACCGAGGAGTCGGATTCCTCGGCGATGTTGGCCAGGATCAGTTCCACGTAGCCGCGGGCGGGGGTTTCCCCGTCGCGCGCCGCATCCCAGGCCGAACCCCAGACCAGGGTCCGGGGCAGGCTCTGGCTGAAGTCCTTGAGGTGGGCTGTGGCCGTGGCGAGGGATTTCGGATCGAGGCGGACCTTGGCGTAGGCGAGGTCGTCGTCATTGAGCAGGATCAGGTCCGGCCGGGCCAGCCCGGACAGGGACGGCACCTCCGTGCGCCCGCCGTCGACGTCGAGCTCCTCGCGGTGGACGCGTTCGAGCTTCCCGGCGGCGGTGAGGTTGTAGAAGCCGACGGCGAGCCGGTGCGGGCGGATGGTGGGCTGGGCTTCGGTGGCGGACTGCAGGATCGCGAAGGAGGAGATCGTCCCGTCCGCACCGACGGCGAGCTCGGGCGTGAGCGTGTTGACGCCGGCGGTCTCCAGCCAGAGCTGGCCCCACTGGTCCAGGTCACGGCCGCTGGCCTGTTCAAGTTCAGCCATCAGATCGCTGAGTTCGGTGTTCCGCCAGGCGTGCTTGCGGAAGTATTCGCGGACGCCGGCCATGAACTCCTCCGGCCCCACCCACGCCACCAGCTGGCGGAGCACCGAGGCGCCCTTGGCATAGGTGATGCCGTCGAAGTTCACCTCGACGTCTTCCAGATCGTTGATCTCGGCGAAGATCGGGTGCGTGGTGGGAAGCTGGTCCTGGCGGTACGCCCAGGACTTCTCCACCGAGGCGAAGGTGGTCCAGGCGCGGTCGAACCTGGTGTTTTCCACGGCGGCCAGATGGGACATGTACTCGGCGAACGACTCGTTCAGCCAGAGGTCGTTCCACCAGCGCATCGTCACGAGGTCCCCGAACCACATGTGGGCGAGCTCGTGGAGCACGGTGATGGCGCGGCGCTCCACCTGGGCGTCCGTGACCTTGCTGCGGAAGACGTAGCCTTCCAGGATGGTCACGGCCCCGGCGTTCTCCATGGCCCCGGCGTTGAACTCCGGCACGAAGAGCTGGTCGTACTTCTCAAACGGGTACGGGCAGCCGAACTGGGCCTCGAAAAACTCGAAACCCTGGCGGGTGAGTTCGAAGATGTTGTCCGCGTCGAGGTACTGCATGAGGGACTTGCGGGCGAAGACGCCCAGCGGCGTGACCTTCCCGTCGGCGGAGACGACTTCGCTGCGGACGCACTGGTACGGCCCCGCGATCAGGGCGGTGACGTAGGAGGAGAGCCGCGGGGTGGGGGTGAACTCCCAGACGGAGCGGGCACCGCCGTCGGTGCCCGGGATGGTCTCGACCGGCGCCGGGGTGGGGGAGTTGGACACGATATCCCAGTGCGAGGGGGCAATGACCGTGAATGTGAAGCTGGCCTTGAGGTCGGGCTGCTCGAACACGGCGAACACCCGCCGGGAATCCGGAACCTCGAACTGGGTGTACAGGTAGACCTCATGGTCCACCGGGTCCACGAAGCGGTGCAGCCCCTCGCCGGTGTTCATGTACGGTGCCTCGGCGACGATTAGCAGCTCGTTGTCCGCCGCCAGATCCGGCAGCTGGATGCGGGTGCCGTCGGATACCTCGGCCGGGTCCAGCTCGCGCCCGTTCAGGGTCACACTCTGCACGGCGTCGGTGACGGCGTCGATGAATGTCGAGGACCCCGGCTTGGCTGTGAACGTCACGGCGGTGGTGGTGCCGAAGACTTTTGCCCCGCGGGTCAGGTCAAGCTCAACCTCGTAGGACTCGACGGCGATCAGTTCGGCGCGCTCGCGTGCTTCGGCGCGCGTCAGGTTCATTCCGGGCAAAGTTGGGCCTCCAGGGATGCGTCGGGATGGGGGAACTCGTTACTGTGAAATCATTCTTTCACTTCTGTGGCGCTTGGCAAGTTCCCTTGGGTCACGCCAAGGTACCTAAGGCCGAATCGCCGGGGGTAGCGTTGGGGACATGGGAAAGTTTCGGGATTCCGTAGACGTCAGGGCGCTGCGCTTCGCCGTGGGGTTCCCGCTGGTGCTCGCCGCCTCGTTTGTGGTGTGCGCTGTCCTGCTCCGCACGGACCTGCCCGAGCCGCTGGCCGTCCGCTGGGCCGAGGGCGCCGCCGCGGACTTCGCGCCGTTTGGGGCGGTCGTCAGCGTCGGTGCGGCGATGATCGTGCTGTTTGGCGGGGCCGTGCTCGTGCAGGCCGTGCCGCTCTCCCGTCCGGCGGTTATGCGCCGGATCATGATGGGTGCCGGGCTGTTCGTGAGCCTGTTCGTCACCACCGTCCTCGCCGCCGTGCTGGTCGGACAGCTCGGCCTGGCGAATGCGGGGGACGCCCAGGTGGATGTCGCGGTCCTCGCCATGGGCAGCGGCGCCGCCCTGGGACTGGGCGTCGTTCTGGGCTTTGTCTTCAAAGCCGATGAACGCTGGTCCACGGACGACGAACGGGCCATGGCCGACGCCCTGGCCCGCGAGCTCGACCCCGACCTGGCCCGGGATTCGGTGCGCCTGTGGGTCCATGCCCGCAGCTCGGTCTTCGTGATGCTCGGGATCGCCACCCTGCTTCCCGCAGCGCTCCTGGCCATCGCCGTGCCCTGGCTCGCTGCCCTGCTCGTCGCCCTGGCCCTGCTGGCTGCCGCGTGCCTGTTCGCCCGCATCCGGGTGGACCGGAGCGGGCTGCGGGTCTTCGCCGCCGGCTTCGTCAGGGTGATGGACGTGCCGGCCGCCGCCATCGAGGGGGTGACGCCGAAAGAGGTCAGGGCTGCCGACTACGGCGGCTGGGGATACCGCAGCCACGGCACCACGACGGCGCTGCTGGTCAGCAGCGGACCGGCCGTCGTCGTCGACCGTTCCGACGGGCGGACCCTGACCGTCAGCGGCGGGAGTGCCACGACGGCGGACAACGTCGCGCAGGTGATCTCACGGGTGGCGGCACGGGCGCACCGGCCCGGCGGCGCCGCCGGTGCGTAAAGCCCGCCTGTTGGCCGGGCCAGCCCGGCCGCCGAACCGGCCCGGCGGCCGGTGTCCGAGTAGGCTTGGAACAGCCCCCACCACCGCACCCGCAGCCCACGTGACGACACTGATCTGCCCAATCGAACGGATACACCGTGACCCCCTCTGACCTCCCGCGCGTGCACATCGCCACCGACCACGCCGGCATGGAACTCAGCGCCCACCTCGTCAGCCACCTCGGCGCCAAAGGCTACGAGGTACTCGACCACGGACCCAGGGTCTACGACGCCCTGGATGACTACCCGTCGTTCTGCATCAACGCCGCGCTCGCGGTGGTGGCGGACCAGGATGCCGGCACCAACGCCCTCGGGATCGTCCTCGGCGGATCCGGCAACGGCGAGCAGATCGCCGCCAACAAGGTCAAGGGCGTCCGCGCGGCGCTGGCCTGGAACCTGTCCACCGCGAAGCTGGCGCGCGAGCACAACGACGCCAACGTCGTCGCCGTCGGCGGCCGCCAGCACAGCGTTGCCGAGGCCACGGAAATCATCGAGGCCTTCCTGGCCGAACCCTTCAGCAACGACGAGCGCCACGTCCGCCGGATCGGCAAGATTGCCGCCTACGAGCGCACCGGCGAGGTCATCGACTAGTGCCGGAAGGGCATTCCGTCCACCGGCTGGCCCGCCAGTTCAGTGACGTTTTCACGGGGGAGCGGCTCGCCGTGTCCAGCCCGCAGGGCCGCTTCGTGCACGGCGCGGCGCTGCTGGACGGCCACACCCTCACCGGCTCCGCCGCGCACGGGAAACACCTCTTCCTGGAGTTCGAGCACGGGCTGGCGCTGCACGTCCACCTGGGCCTCTATGGCGCCTGGGACTTCGGCGGCGACGCCGGCTTCCGCGGCGCGTCCAGCATCGGCGCGCCCCGCAAAGTGGGGGAGCGGGAGGTCTACGACGACGCCGCCGGCCCTGGCGGTTACGGGGGGCCGCCCGCCCCGGTCGGTGCCGTCCGCGTCCGGCTCGCCAGCACCCACGGCTGGGCTGACCTCCGCGGCGCGACGACCTGCGAGACGGTCACGGAGGCGGAGGCGGCAGCCGTGCTGGCACGGCTTGGCCCCGACCCGCTGCGGAACCGTCCCGGCGACCGGGACGCCTTCGCCGCCGCGGTCCTGGCCCGACGCACGCCGCTCGCGGCCCTGCTGATGGACCAGAAGGTCATTGCCGGCGTCGGCAACGTGTACCGCGCCGAGCTGCTTTTCCGGCAGGGCCTAAACCCCTGGCTGCCGGGACGGGAACTGTCCGCCGCCGCAGCCGGACGGCTCTGGGACGACACCGTCGCGATGATGTCCGACGGCGTCCGCGACGGCCGGATCATCACCACACCCCCGCGCTACTGGAGCGTACCCGCAGGCGGCACCTCGCAGGGCGGCACATCCCGCCGCCTTCCCAGCCCGGCAGAGTCCCACTTTGTCTACCGGCGGCAGGGTCTCGAGTGCCGGGACTGCGGGACGCCGGTGGCCCTGACCGACCTCGTCGCCCGCAAACTCTACTGGTGCCCGACCTGCCAGGGGTGAGCGGCACCCGCCCCGGCACGAAAAAAGCCCCTCCGCGGAGGGGCTTTTCTCGTCATATTTCTGAGGGGACGACGGGAATCGAACCCGCGTAATCAGTTTGGAAGACTGAGGCTTTACCATTAAGCTACGTCCCCGGGGATGTGCAGGAACTTCCTGCCAATCTTCCGGGCGGCTGTTGAAGCCGGATACAACTAAACCTAATTCAGGGCCCCGGTGTCAAATGTGCAAATGACCGCAGTATGACCGTAGACTGTTCTGTGCACTTACGGGGTGTAGCTCAGCTTGGCTAGAGCACCTGCTTTGGGAGCAGGAAGTCGCAGGTTCAAATCCTGTCACCCCGACTCTGCAGATACCGCCAGACCCTTGGCGGCGCAGAACCCCACCCCCTAAAACCAGGAGTACTTAGACTGTGAAGAGCGCTGTCGAGAACCTCACCCCCACGCGGGTCAAGCTCAATGTTGAGGTCCCTTTTGAGGAATTGAAGCCCAGCATCGCAGAGGCATACAAGACTGTTGCTTCGCAGATCCAGGTCCCCGGCTTCCGCAAGGGCAAGATCCCCTCCAAGCTCATTGACCAGCGCGTTGGCCGCGGCTACGTGCTGGAGACTGCCATCAACGAAGGCCTCAACGGCTGGTACCAGGCAGCCGTTCAGGAAACCGGCATCCGGCCGCTGAGCCGTCCCGAGGTCGAAATCACCGAGGTCCCGGACCCGTCCGCCACCGACGGTGAACTGAAGTTCCACGCCGAGGTTGACGTCCGTCCCGAGATCGAACTGCCCGACTACGCCGGCATCAAGGTTGAGGTTGCCGCGACTGAGTCCACCGACGCCGACGTCGACAAGGCCCTGGACGAACTCCGCGGCCGCTTCGGCACGCTGAAGTCCCTGGACCGTCCGGCTGCCGACAAGGACTTCCTGACGATCGACATCACTGCCACCATCGACGGCGCCGAGGTTGATTCCGCCGCCGGCCTGTCCTACCAGGTCGGCGCCGGCACCATGCTCGAGGGCCTCGACGAAGCCGTCACCGGCCTGAGCGCCGACGAGGACGCCATCTTCGACACCACCCTCGTGGGCGGCGAGCACGCCGGCGAGTCGGCCCAGGTCAAGGTTGTCGTCAAGTCCGTCAAGGAACGCGAGCTTCCCGAGGCTGACGATGACTTCGCCCAGCTGGCCTCTGAATTCGACACCCTGGCCGAGCTGCGCGAGGACCTCGCCAAGCAGGCTGTCGAGTCCAAGGTCGTTGAGCAGGGCGTTGAAGCCCGCGACAAGGTCCTCGACAAGCTCGTTGAGCTCGTCGCGGTTCCCGTCCCGGATTCCGTCGTCGAAGAGCAGCTCGAGCAGCACTTCACTGCCGAGAACGCCCACGGTGAAGGCGAGCACGACACCGAGGAGCACCGCGCCGAGGTCAAGGCCAACACGGAGCGCGCCTTCCAGAACGAGATCATCCTTGACGCCATTGCGGAGAAGGAAGAAGTCAATGTCAGCCAGAACGAGCTGATTGACTACATCGTGACGACGGCCGGCCAGTACGGCATGGATCCGAACCAGTTCGCCCAGATCATCGATCAGTCCGGCCAGGTCCCCATGATGGTTTCCGAGGTCCGGCGCCGCAAGGCACTGGCTGTTGTCCTGGGCCAGGCCGAGGTCACCGACACTGAGGGCAACAAGGTTGACCTCAGTGACTTCGTCCGCCCCGGCGACGAAGCGGCACCGGTCGAGGCAGCAGCCGAGGCTGAGGCCGGTGTCGAGGACGCTGCTTCCGAGGAAGCAGCAACCGGGACCGCGAAGAACGATGACCCGGCAGCAGTGAAGTCCTAACGCTTCCTGTTCCCGCAGTTCCTGCCCGCACCCCCGGATCATTGATCCGGGGGTGCGGCTTTTTAAGCCGGTGATGAACCCTGCGGGGCAATCGTGCGCCGTCAGCGAACAGCCCCGCGCCTGAGCACAATGGGACCCGGAAAACCGTTAGTGTCCATGTAGGAAAGTTCAGTGATGTCGTCCAGTGGCGTCACCGTCGCCAGCGAGAGGTAAGTACATATGTCACAGCAAGCAGGGGCACCCCGGATGGCTACTGTCGATCCGGCAGCCCAGGATAACTACATTTACAACCGCCTGCTGAAAGAGCGCATCATCTGGCTCGGCTCCGAGGTCCGCGACGAGAACGCCAACGCGATCTGCTCGCAGTTGCTGCTGCTCTCGGCCGAGAACCCCGAGAAGGATATCTACCTCTACATCAACTCCCCGGGCGGTTCCGTCACCGCCGGCATGGCCATCTACGACACGATGCAGTTCATCCCGAACGACGTCGTCACCGTCGCCACCGGCCTTGCCGCCTCGATGGGACAGTTCCTGCTCTCCTCCGGCACCAAGGGCAAGCGTTACGCCACCCCCAACGCCCGCATCCTGATGCACCAGCCCTCCGGCGGCATCGGCGGCACGGCCTCGGACATCAAGATCCAGGCCGAGCTCATCCTGCACATGAAGAAGGTCATGGCCGAACTGACGGCCGACCAGACCGGGCAGAGCGTCGAGACGATCCTCAAGGACAACGACCGCGACAAGTGGTTCACGGCCAAGGACGCCCTCGAATACGGCTTCTTCGACAAGATCGCGGCGCACGCGGGATCGGTGGCCGGCGGCGGCGGAACCAACGCCGACTCCTCCGCTTCGGTTACCGACTCAACCGACGATGCCACCGAGAACTGACCGGCACGTAGACAGCAATGAATTCAGGAGCAATGAACATGACCTACAACTTCGGTTCGACTGCCGGTAACCTGCCGAGCAGCCGTTACGTGCTGCCGCAGTTCGAAGAGCGCACCCCCTACGGCTTCAAGCGGCAGGACCCGTACACCAAGCTGTTCGAGGACCGCATCATCTTCCTCGGCGTCCAGGTCGACGACGCCTCGGCCGATGACGTGATGGCGCAGCTGCTCGTGCTCGAGTCCACCGACCCGGACCGCGACATCACGCTCTACATCAACTCCCCGGGCGGCTCCTTCACCGCCATGACGGCGATCTACGACACCATGACGTACATCCGCCCGGAGATCCAGACCGTCTGCCTCGGCCAGGCCGCCAGTGCCGCCGCCGTGCTCCTCGCCGCCGGTACACCGGGCAAGCGCCTCGCGCTGCCGAACGCCCGCGTCCTGATCCACCAGCCCTCGCTCTCCGGCGGTCAGGGCGGCCAGGCCTCCGACCTGGAGATCCAGGCCGCTGAGGTCATGCGCATGCGGGCCTGGCTTGAGGACACGCTGGCCAAGCACTCCGGCCGGACGCCGGAGCAGGTCAACAACGACATCGAGCGCGACAAGATCCTCACCGCGGCCGAGGCCATGCAGTACGGACTGATCGACCAGGTGCTGGATTCCCGCAAGATGAAGCCCCAGGCAATCTCCAAGTAGCAGGCCAGTAGTTACAAGAACTACCGGCACCGGTGCGGCCCACGTTTAAGTGGCCGCCCCGGTGCCGGCTTTCCACCCAACAGGCCCAAAGTGACCTAGAGTGGAAGATGTCACGGCTTGCGTCTCCCAAAGGCGCGTCCGTGATTCCAGTAACGGGTGCATCGCTGCGCAGGAACAGAACACGGCCGGCAGCAAGATTCTAAGAGGGGTTCACATATGGCTCGGATTGGCGAGAGCACGGATCTGCTGAAGTGTTCTTTCTGCGGAAAGAGCCAGAAGCAGGTTCGGAAGCTCATTGCCGGGCCCGGCGTCTACATCTGCGACGAGTGCATTGAACTCTGCAACGAGATCATTGAAGAAGAACTCGCCGAAGTAGCCGACCTGGGCAGTTTCGAACTGCCCAAGCCCCGCGAGATCTTTGACTTCCTGCAGGAATACGTGATCGGCCAGGAGCCCGCCAAACGCTCCCTCGCCGTCGCGGTCTACAACCACTACAAGCGCATCCAGGCCGGGCACGCCCCCAAGAGCGGCAGCCTCGCCGAAGGCGTCCATCACGACGACGTTGAGATCGCCAAGTCCAACATCCTGCTGATCGGCCCCACCGGCTGCGGCAAGACCTACCTGGCGCAGACCCTGGCCCGCCGCCTCAACGTCCCCTTCGCCGTCGCCGATGCCACCGCGCTGACCGAGGCCGGCTACGTCGGCGAGGACGTCGAGAACATCCTGCTGAAGCTGATCCAGGCCGCCGACTACGACGTCAAGAAGGCCGAGCAGGGCATCATCTACATCGACGAGATCGACAAAATCTCGCGCAAGAGCGAGAACCCCTCCATCACCCGGGACGTCTCGGGCGAGGGTGTGCAGCAGGCCCTGCTCAAGATCCTCGAGGGCACCGTCGCCTCGGTTCCGCCGCAGGGCGGCCGCAAGCACCCGCACCAGGAATTTATCCAGATCGACACCACCAACGTGCTCTTCATCGTCGCCGGCGCCTTCGCCGGCCTCGAGGAGATCATCGGTTCCCGGTCCGGGCGCAAGGGCATTGGTTTCGGGGCTCCGCTCAATGAGGTCAAGAACAATGCCGACTCCTACGGCGAGGTCATGCCCGAAGACCTGCTGAAGTTCGGGCTCATCCCGGAATTCATCGGCCGCCTCCCGGTGATCACCACGGTCTCCAATCTGGACCGGGCCGCGCTCATCCAGATCCTGTCCACGCCGAAGAACGCCCTCGTGAAGCAGTACCAGAAGATGTTCCAGCTCGACGGCGTCGAGCTGGTCTTCGACGACGAGGCGCTGAACACGATCGCCGACCAGGCGCTTGAACGCGGCACCGGAGCCCGCGGGCTCCGCGCCATCATGGAGGAAGTCCTGCTCCCGGTGATGTTCGACCTGCCCAGCCGTGACGACATCGCCACTGTCATCATCACCGAAGACGTTGTCTCCAAGAAGGCCGAGCCGACGATGATCGCCCACGACGTCAAGCGCCGCAAGTCCGCCTGATCCGGAATAAACCGGCCCCACCGCTCGCTGTCACCTGTGGTGTGACTGGTCGCTGGGCTGGCGATCTGCACCATTTTCCCGCAGACTTCCCAAGGAGAACTTGTGCCTGAAACCAATAAAGCTGACTTCTGGTTTGACCCGATGTGCCCCTTTGCCTGGGTGACCTCCCGCTGGATCAGCGAGGTGGAAGATGTCCGCGACATCAGCACGGAATGGCACGTCATGAGCCTGGCCATGCTTAACGAGGGCCGCGAGGAGCTCCCGGAGGAGTACAAGTCGTTCCTCACCAAGGCATGGGCGCCGGTGCGGGTCATCACGGCCGCCGCCGAACAGCACGGCACCCAGCACGTCAAGGCGCTCTACGACGCCATGGGCACCAGAATCCACAACGAGGGAAACAAGGACATCGCCGATGTCATCTCGAAGTCCCTCGCCGAGGTTGGACTGCCCGCGGACCTCGCAGCGGCAGGCGGGACCGATGACTTCGACGCCACGATGCGCACGAGCCACGAGGCCGGAATTTCGCTGGTGGGCCAGGACGTCGGCACTCCCATCGTCGCCTTCAACGGAATCGCCTTCTTCGGCCCCGTGCTCACGCGCATCCCGCGGGGCGAGGAAGCAGGCCGCCTGTGGGACGCCTCGGTGGCCCTGGCCGCGTTCCCGTACTTCTTCGAAATCAAGCGCAGCCGGACCGAAGACCCCGTCTTCAACTAGGGCCCGGACGGGCAAAGAACGAAGCCCGAAAGACAGCAGAGAGCCCGGCAGAACTACTCTGATGTAGTTCTTCCGGGGCTCTTGTGTATCCGGACGGCCGGGATCACAATGGACATTACCCACTTCGAAAGAAGCGGGACGCAGGAACCAAGGATTCAGTGACACTCATCCGACGCAGCCTCCGGCAAAGTCAGATGGCGGCTACCAGTGACGAGGTAGGAAGACCTGAAAATTCAAGGATCCTGCCAGATTGTCTAAGACGTCACGTGACAATCGAAAAGTCGAAGCCCCACCAACGGCAACACGCTGATGGGGCTTCCCCTTTGCCCAAAATCGCTGCAGGGCATGGTCAGCGCCGCCGGCTCCGCGGGTTGGCTTGGCTTCCCGCGGAACGGCGAGGCCGGGATCCCCGCTCCTGGCTGCCTGTGTCCCATTCCACCCCCAGCATTGGAGCGCCATGCCCGTCACAGCCCACCTTGACCTGATCCTCAGAGCGGAAGCCCTGCCCACGGCCCCTGCCGTTCTCCGCGACATTCTCGCCGGCACGCAGGCGTTTGACGGCTGCCTCGGTGTCGAGGTGCTGGTCGACAGCTCCAACCCGGCGCACATCCTTGTAGTGGAACAGTGGGCGTCGATGGAGCACGACTCCGCCTACCGCGCCTGGCGGGCAGGCGAGGGTGCGGGCGGGCTGGGGGAGCTGCTGGCCGCCCCGCCCGTGCTGACGCACTTCGAGGCTTCGTCCGGGACCTGAGCCCGGAACACCAGCAACCGGTTGAAAACGCGAGGGCCCTCCGCCCGGCGTACGCCGGGCGGAGGGCCCTCGTCTCATCGTGGACCTGCCGGGTCCTACGCCTGGGCGGGTTCCTCGGCCGGAGCCAAAACCACGTCGCTCACGGCCAGTTCGCCGCTGCCGCCCACCAGGGTCAGCTCCCGTGCGTTGGCCGCAGCCTTGAGGTCGGCCAGGCCGGCCCTCAGCTGCGTGGTGAGGGAGTCCGGGGCGGTAATGGTCGCCGAGAGCACCTCGGTGCGCTGCTTGACTTTGGCCTCTGACTTGGCCTTGCGGATTCCGCTGAGCGCGGTCCCGACGGTGGCCAGCAGCGTGGTGTCGCCGTCGATCTCGACGGCGGACGGCCACTGGGCACGGTGCACCGAACCGGTGCGCCACCAGCTCCAGACTTCCTCCGTGGCGAAGGGCAGGAACGGCGCGAAGAGGCGCAGCAGCGTGTCCAGGCTCGTCGCCAGCGCCGCGAGGACGGACGCCTGCTCGGCCTCGCCGGCCGCACCATAGGCGCGGTCCTTGATGAGCTCCACATAGTCATCGGTGAAGTGCCAGAAGAAGCTCTCCGTGATCTGCAGGGCCCGGGCGTAGTCATAGTTTTCGAACGCCTTCGTGGCCTGCAGGACCACATCGGAGAGCTGCGCCAGCACGGCCCGGTCCAGGGGGTTGCCCAGCACGGACAGGTCACCGGAAACCACCGAGTTCTCCGTGGCGCCCAGGTTCAGCACAAACTTGGAGGCGTTGAGCAGCTTGATGGCCAGCCGGCGGCCGATCTTCATCTGCGCGATCTCGTAGGCCGTGTCCGCGCCGAGCTTGGCCGAGGCCGCCCAGTAGCGGACGGCGTCCGAGCCGTACTCCTCCAGCACATCGGTGGGGACGATCACGTTGCCCTTGGACTTGGACATCTTCTTGCGGTCCGGGTCCAGGATCCAGCCGGAGATCGCGGCGTGCTTCCACGGCGCGGAGTCCTGCAGGGCGTCGGCGCGCACCGCGGAGGAGAACAGCCAGGTCCGGATGATGTCGTGGCCCTGCGGGCGCACGTCGAAGGGGTAGACCTTGGCGAAGAGCGCCTCGTCGGTGCTCCAGCCGCCCACGATCTGCGGGGTCAGCGAGGACGTGGCCCAGGTGTCCAGCACATCGGCGTCGCCGGTGAAGCCGCCCGGCAGATCGCGCTGGGCCTCCTCGTAACCGGGGGCCGCGTCCGCGGCGGGGTCCACCGGCAGCTGCGCGTCGGACGGGACGAGGGGAGCTGCGAAGTCCGGGTTTCCGTCGGCGTCCAGCGGGTACCAGACGGGCACCGGCACGCCGAAGAAGCGCTGGCGGGAAACCAGCCAGTCGCCGTTCAGCCCCGAGATCCAGTTCTCGTAGCGAGAGCGCATGAAGGCCGGGTGGAAATCGATCTCGTGGCCGCGGGCAATGAGCCGCTCGCGGCGCTCCGCGTCCCGGCCGCCGTTGCGGATGTACCACTGGCGGGAAGTCACGACCTCGAGGGGCTTGTCGCCCTTTTCGAAGAAGTTCACCGGGTGCATGATCTTCTTCGGCTCGCCGTCGAGGAGTCCGGCGGCGGCCAGGAGCTCCACCACGGCCTCCTTGGCGCTGAAGACCGTCTTGCCGGCGATCGACCCGAACGTGGCACGGCCTTCAGCGGTGGTGATCCACTCCGGGGTCTCGCCGATGATGCGACCGTCGCGGCCCACGATCGCCCGGGTGGGCAGCTGGAGTTCGCGCCACCAGGTGACGTCGGTGAGGTCGCCGAAGGTGCAGACCATGGCGATGCCGGAGCCCTTGTCCGCCTTGGCGAGCGGGTGGGCCATGACCTCCACCTCAACGCCGAACAGGGGCGAAGTGACCTTCTTGCCGAACAGCGGCTGGTACCGTTCGTCGTCGGGATTCGCCACCAGGGCGGCGCAGGCGGCCAGCAGTTCCGGGCGGGTGGTCTCGATGTAGATCTTCTCGCCGTCCTCGGTAAAGAAGGGGTAGCGGTAGTACGCTCCGGCGACCTCGCGGTCCTCGAGTTCGGCCTGGGCCACAGCAGTGCGGAAGGTGACATCCCACAGGGTGGGTGCCTCGGCCATGTAGGCGTCGCCGGCGGCGAGGTTCGCCAGGAAGGCGCGCTGGGAGATGGCACGGGACTTGTCGTCGATCGTGCGGTAGGTCAGGTCCCAGTCCACGGACAGGCCGAGCGTCTGGAACAGGTTCTCGAAGACCAACTCGTCCTCGACGGCGAGCTCCTCGCACAGTTCGATGAAGTTCCGGCGCGAGACGACGTCGAAGTCGCGCTGGTTCTTGGCGGGCTCGGCCGGGGGCCGGTAGCCGGCGTCGTACGCGGTGGCAGGATCGCAGCGCACACCGTAATAGTTCTGCACGCGGCGCTCGGTGGGCAGGCCGTTGTCGTCCCAGCCCATCGGGTAAAACACGTTCTTGCCGGTCATGCGCTGGTAGCGGGCCAGGACGTCGGTCTGGGTATAGGAGAACATGTGGCCGACGTGCAGCGAACCCGACGCCGTGGGCGGGGGAGTGTCGATCGAGTACACCTGCTCCCGCGTGGTGTCCGGGTTGAACTTGTAGGTCCCTTCCTCAAGCCAGCGCCGGGTGAGGGCGTTTTCCAGCCCCTCCAGGGCGGGCTTGTCCGGAACGTTGATAGGGGCAGTGGTGGGCGTGTCTGTACCCTGCGTGTCTTCAGCCATGGGCCCAATTCTTCCATGGCCGGCGGATTCAGCGGCGCAGGGACGGCAGGGAGGCGGCGGACCGCTCCCGCGCGCCCATCAGGCGCTGATACACAAGAACGCCGACGCTGCCCATGGAGGATAGCTCCAGAGCAGAACGCTGGTGTATGTAGGGTATTCGCAGTGTGATTGCCATCACGCCCAATGGAGGCTCTAGTAGAGGGATGTCTATCTACCCAGCGATGCCAGCTAAAGCCGCTTCCGACGAAATCGGCTGGCTGGCCGCCGTCGAAAGCGCCGCCGATACGGTCGTCCAGCCCGTCGCCGAAATTTTTTCAAGCATTGTCTTCTTTCCCCTCACCATCGGCGAGGTGAGCTTTCCGGCCGTCGTGGCATGGCTCATCGCCGCCGGCGTGATCTTCACGGTCTATCTCGGGTTCATCCAGTTCCGCGGGCTCAAGACCTCCCACGAGGTTATCCGGGGACACTACTCGTCCAGGTCCGATCCCGGCGAGGTGCCGCACTTCCATGCGTTAACCTCAGCGCTGTCCGGGACGGTCGGGCTGGGCAACATCGCCGGCGTCGGCGCCGCCATGGCGCTTGGTGGCCCCGGCGCCACGTTCTGGATGATCCTGGCCGGCCTGCTCGGCATGGCCACGAAATTCGCCGAGTGCACCCTCGGGGTCAAGTACCGGGAAGTCCACGCGGACGGGACGGTGACCGGCGGACCGTTCAAGTACCTGCCCGTCGCGTTCAAGAAGTTCGGGCGGATCCCGGCAAAGACGCTCACTGGCATCTTCGCGGTCTCCATCCTGATCTTCGGTATTGCCGGCGGCAACATGTTCCAGGCGAACCAGACGTTCGCCCAGGTGCAAAACGTCACGGGAGGCGAGGACGGTCCACTCGGCAGCGCCGGAGCCGCCTTGATCTTCGGTGTCATCCTGGCCGCGCTCGTGGCCGCTGTGATCCTTGGCGGCATCAAGTCGATCGGTGCCACCACCAGCAGGCTCGTACCGGCGATGGGAATTATCTACGTGGCCGCCTGCCTGTTCGTTATCCTCGCCAACCTGGACAACGTGCCCGCGGCCCTGGGAGCGATCGTGGCCGGGGCTTTCAATGCGGAAGGCCTGACCGGCGGCGTCGTGGGTGTCATGATCGTGGGCTTCCAGCGTGCGGCGTTCTCCAACGAAGCGGGCCTGGGTTCCGCGGCCATTGCGCACGCGGCCGTCAAGACCCACCGGCCCGTGAGCGAGGGTTTCGTGGCCATGTTCGAGCCCCTCATCGACACGGTGGTCATTTGCACCATGACAGCGCTCGCGATCATCATCGCCGGTGCGCCGAGCCTGCAGGCCGGCATCGACACGGTGCAGGCCGGCAACGGAGCCCCCGACGGCGTCATCCTGACCTCTGATGCCTTTGGCACGGTGCTCCCGTGGTTCCCGGCGGTGCTGGCCGTGGCCGTGTCGCTGTTTGCCTTCTCCACCCTGATCACGTGGTCGTATTACGGTCTCAAGGCCTGGGGGTATCTCTTCGGTCGAAGCAAGGCCTCCGAGGTCACCTACAAGAGTATTTTCCTGTTCTTCACCGTTGTTGGAACCGTCCTGACCTTCACCCAGGTGTTGAGCTTCGCCGATGCTGCACTGTTCGTCTGCGCCTTCGTGAACCTGCTCGGCGTCTACCTGCTGCTGCCGGTCATCAAACGGGAAATGCAGGAGTACCTGGCCGACCGGAAGAGCGGCAAGCTCAAGATCCTGGGTCTCGAGGACGAGGATCTGGAACCGAGCACCCAGCGCTGAGCCGTTAGGGTGGTGCCATGACTGAGGAAATCCACAACAAAGCAGCAGTTGTCACCGGCGCCAGTACCGGAATCGGCGAGGCCACCGTGCGTGCGCTCCGGACCGAGGGGTGGACCGTGTACGCCGTCGCCCGCCGCGCGGACCGGCTGGAGGCGCTCGCCGCGGAAACCGGTGCCGTCGCGCTTCCGGCCGACGTGACCGACGACGCCGACGTCGCCCGGCTCCTGGACGAGGTGACCCGCGCCGGCGGCATCGACACGCTCATCAACATCGCCGGCGGCGCCCGCGGCGCGGACAAGGTGGCCGAGGCCAGGACCGAGGACTGGGAATGGATGTTCGAGGTCAATGTCCTGGGCACCATGAAGCTCACGCGGGCGTTCCTGCCGATGCTCCGCGCCTGCGGTGAGGGCACCGTCCTGAACCTGACATCGACGGCGGGGCTGTCCGCCTATGAGGGCGGCGGCGGCTACAACGCGGCGAAGTTCGCCCAGCACGCTCTCACCGGGGCCCTGCGCCTTGAAGAGGCCGAGCACAACCTCCGCGTGATCGAGGTGGCTCCGGGTCTGGTCCAGACGGAGGAGTTCGCGTTGAACCGCCTCGGGGGCGACCAGTCGGCCGCCGCCAAGGTGTACCAGGGCGTCGAGAAGCCCCTCACCGCTGCGGACGTCGCCGACGTCGTCCGTTACGCCGTCGTGGCACCGCACCATGTCAACCTGGACCAGATCGTGATCCGCCCGGTGGCGCAGGCCGCCAACTACAAGCTGATCCGCAAGGGCTAGGGTCGTACCCCGGCGCGGCGTTCACCCGGCCCCGGAACTGCAACGCGGGGTCACATACAGCCCATAAACCCCCGGTTTATGGGCTGTATGTGACCCCGCGTTGCTTGGCCTACCCGCTGGCCGGGACGGTCAGCGTGGCCATGATGGCGGCGTGGTCCGTCCCGGCCACGCGGTGCACGGCGTAGTCCGCGCTGCGCACCGACGGGCTGGTCACCAGGTGGTCAATGGTGATGCCGGGGAGGAACATGTCCTCCATCGGCCAGGTGGGGACCAGGCGTGAGCCCTGGGCCAATCCCACATCCACCAGTTTCCTGCCTTCGCCCTGCAGGAACTCCCGGAACTCGGCGTGGTCATAACTGGCGTTGAAGTCACCGGCCAGCACCACGTTCCCGGGCCGTGATCCCAGCTGCCCGAGCGCCGCCAGGTCGCTGCGCCACTTCGGCAGGCCCACGCCCACGGGAGCACGTGCGTGGACGTTGGTCACATCGACGACGGCCCGCTGCCCGTGGGCCTCGGCCGTGAGCCGGATCACGGGCATCGGGAAATGGGAGCCGGGGACTTCACCGGTGGCCACCAGTTCGTGGACGGAGTAGACAGCATTCCCGGCGGCGCGGCCCGCGGGATCGCTTATCCTGTTCGGCAGCAGGGTGGCCAGGCCGGCAGCAGCCAGCCGGTCTTCGAGCGCCTGGGTGTACTCCTGGATCGTCAGCAGGGTGATGCCGTGTTCGCGGACCAGCCGGACGATGTCCGCGGCGTCCCCTTTGCCGAGTTTTGCATTGATGCTCATCGTCCGCAGCGCCACAGCCCCCTCCCCGGAATCCGCCGCGGCATCCCGCGCGGAGCCCGCCGCGGCGTCCGGCGCTGCCCGGGCGTAGTCCAGCGGGACCAGCCAGAAGAGCTGCACGGCCACGAGGCCGGCTGCGGTGCCGGCCATCCATCGCCGCCGGCCCAGTACAGCGAACAGCAGTGAGGCGCCGGCAGGCAGCACCAGCCACGGGGTGAAGGACACCAGCTGGACCGCGGTGGTGGGCCACTCCCGCGGCACGGCACGGAAGACGGAGACGACCACAACGGGTGCTGCCGCAAGTCCGGCCAGCCACCGCCAGCCGGAGGCTGCCCCGCCCGCAGGCATTCGTGGGGCAGCGTGGCCCCGGGTCCGGAATATCATGGGATTCAGTGTAGGCATTGCGGGCCCGTTCCAGTTGTTAGACTTCTCGTAGCAGCTTTGACCCGGCCATCACCGGTGAGCTTCCGGAAGAACGCCCCGGCGCCACGACTTTCCTGCAACGTCGTGCGCCAGGGCCGGTAGAACCGGACGGGTAAGCCCGTCACAGCAGTAATGAGCGGCCGACGCCGGTGCTCTGTCCCATCACTGGGGCCCGGCGACGGTAAGTGAGGTGGTACCGCGGTGCCGGTGTTGTCGCAAGACAGTACAGGGGCCGTCCTCGCATCCTGAATGAATCCATTTGTTCACTAGCTCAACCCAGGATGTCGAGATGACTTATTACCCTAAGGCCTCCGCCGCACCAACAGGTGCAGGCGCCACTACCTCTGCTTCCAACACCTCTGGTGTGTCGGCCTCCGTGAAGTTCCCGGAGATCGAAGAGCGCATCCTCAGGTACTGGGACGAGGACGGCACCTTCCAGGCCAGCATCGACCAGCGCCCCTCTGATCTTCCTGGCGGAAAGCCTGGCAGCAACGAATTCGTCTTCTACGACGGTCCCCCCTTCGCCAACGGCCTGCCGCACTACGGCCATCTGCTGACCGGCTACGCCAAAGACCTTGTAGGCCGCTACCAGACCCAGCGCGGACGCCGCGTCGAGCGCCGCTTCGGCTGGGACACCCACGGGTTGCCCGCCGAGCTGGAAGCCATGAAACAGCTGGGCATGACGGACAAGACCCAGATCGAGGCCATGGGCATCGACAAGTTCAACGACGCCTGCCGTGCCTCCGTGATGAAGTACGCCGACGAGTGGAAGAGCTACGTCACCCGCCAGGCGCGCTGGGTCGACTTCGAGAACGACTACAAGACGCTCAACGTCGAATACATGGAGTCCGTGCTCTGGGCGTTCAAACAGCTGCACGAAAAGGGCCTCACCTACAACGGCTACCGCGTCCTGCCGTACTGCTGGAAGGACGAGACGCCGCTGTCCAACCATGAACTGCGCATGGATGACGACGTCTACAAGAACCGCCAGGACCAGACCGTCACCGTCACCTTCCCGATCACGGCAGGGGACACCGAGCTGTCCCGGCAGCTCGCCGGCGTCCAGGCGCTCGCCTGGACCACCACACCCTGGACGCTGCCCACCAACCTGGCGCTCGCCGTCGGGCCCGGCATCACCTACGTCGTCCTGCCGGCCGGACCGCACGGCATCAAGGCGGCTGCCGCCGAGGCGCCCGTCACCGGCAGCTTCCTGCTCGCCGCGGACCTCCTGGGCGCCTACGCCAAGGACCTCGGCTACGGCGACGGCGCCGAAGGTGCAGCGGCTGCCGAGGCCGCCGTGACCTCCCGGCACACCGGCGCCGAACTCAACGGCCTGAGCTACGAGCCGCTCTGGGACTACTTCCACGACGTCGAAAAGTACGGCACAGAGAACGCCTGGCGCTTCCTCGTGGCCGACTACGTCACCACCACCGACGGCACCGGCATCGTCCACCAGGCCCCCGCCTACGGTGAAGACGACCAGAAGGTCTGTGAAGAGGCCGGCATCCCCGTCGTCCTCTCGGTGGACGAAGGCGCCAAGTTCCTGCCGCTGTTCGGCCACGGCGACCTCGCCGACATCGCCGGGCTGCAGGTCTTCGAGGCCAACAAACCGATCACCCAGGTGCTCCGCGCCCAGGGCCGCCTGGTCCGCCAGGCCAGCTACGAGCACAGCTACCCGCACTGCTGGCGCTGCCGCAACCCGCTGATCTACCGCGCGGTGTCCTCCTGGTACGTCGAGGTCACCAAGTTCAAGGACCGCATGTCCGAGCTCAACCAGGACATCAACTGGATCCCGGGCAACGTCAAGGACGGCCAGTTCGGCAAATGGCTCGCCAACGCCCGCGACTGGTCGATCAGCCGGAACCGCTACTGGGGCAGCCCCATCCCGGTCTGGCAGTCCACCGACCCGGACTTCCCGCGGACCGACGTCTACGGCTCGCTCGCCGAGATCGAGGCCGACTTCGGCCGCCTGCCGCTGAACAAGGCCGGCGAGGTGGACCTGCACCGGCCGTTCATCGACGAATTGACCCGCCCCAACCCGGACGATCCCCGCACCCCGGCGGAGGGCCAGTCCGTCATGCGCCGCGTCGAGGACGTGCTGGATGTCTGGTTCGACTCCGGCTCCATGCCGTACGGCCAGGTCCACTACCCGTTCGAGAACGAGGAATGGTTCGACACCCACAACCCGGCGGACTTCATCGTCGAGTACATCGGCCAGACCCGCGGCTGGTTCTACATGCTGCACATCCTGTCCACCGCACTGTTTGACCGGCCGGCCTTCCGCAACGTCATCAGCCACGGGATTGTCCTGGGCTCGGACGGGCAGAAGATGTCCAAGAGCCTGCACAACTACCCGGACGTCTCCGAGGTCCTGGACCGCGACGGCTCGGACGCGATGCGCTGGTTCCTGATGTCCAGCCCGATCCTGCGCGGCGGCAACCTTGTGGTCACCGAGCAGGGCATCCGCGACGGCGTCCGCCAGGTCATCCTGCCGCTGTGGAACGTGTACAGCTTCTTCACGCTGTACACGAACGCCTCCAACTCAGTTGACGGTCAAGCGTCCGGCTACGATGCGAAGCTCCGCTACGACGGCTACGCCGATACCCTGGATACGTACCTGATGGCCAACACCGGGGACCTGGTCCGGAACATGACCGCGCAGCTGGACGGCTACGACATCTCCGGGGCCTGCGACGAACTGCGCAGCTACCTGGACATGCTCACCAACTGGTACGTCCGCCGCAGCCGCCAGCGCTTCTTCGACGAGAACGTGGACGCCTTCGACGCCCTGTACACCGCGCTGGAGACGGTCTGCAGGGTCGCCGCCTCCCTGCTGCCGCTGGTCTCCGAGGAGATCTGGCGCGGCCTCACCGGCGGGCGCTCCGTGCACCTGGCCGACTGGCCGGACGCGGCACTGTTCCCGGCCAACCCGGATCTCGTGGAGGCCATGGACCGGGTCCAGCAGATTTGTTCCACCGGATCCTCGCTGCGCAAGGCCGCCAACCTGCGCGTCCGGCTGCCGCTGCAGGAACTCACCGTGGTGGCACCCGGCGCGGACGCGCTGGAAGGCTTCGCCGCCGTCGTCGCCGATGAACTGAACCTGCGCTCCGTCCGCCTGCTCGACGCCGGGAGCGCCTCCCCGGAGGAGTTCGGCATCGAGCAGAAGCTCGTGGTGAACGCCCGGGCCGCGGGCCCGCGGCTGGGCAGGAACGTCCAGCAGGCCATCAAGGGCGCCAAGTCCGGCGACTGGTCCGTGGACGACGCGGGAGTGGTCACCGCGGGAGGGCTCGCCCTCGAGCCGCAGGAATACACCCTGGAAACCGTCGTGGCGGAAGCCGCGGAAGGCGAAGGAGCGCGCGCCGCGGCAGTCCTGCCCGGCGGCGGCTTCGTGGTCCTCAACACCGAGGTCACCCCGGAGCTGGCAGCCGAAGGTGCGGCCCGTGACATGGTCCGCGCCATCCAGCAGGCCCGCAAGGACGCCGGGCTCAACGTCAGCGACCGGATCCACACCATCGTCACCGCGCAGCAGGACGTCGTCGATGCCCTGCTGGCCAACGCCGAGCTTGTCCAGACCGAAACCCTGACGGTCCGGCTGGACACCGTTGCGGCGGACGTCAAGGAACCCCAGGTCAGCGTTGTTAAGACTGCTGCAGAAAAAGTTGAGGCCTAAACCATGACCGACGAATTCTCCGTAGAAAGCGTCTACGCCGAGCTGCTGGGCCGGGCGCCGGAAAACAAGATGGAACCGCGGCTGGCCCCGCTGCACCGGGCGATGGACATCCTGGGGGAGCCGAACAAGGCGTTCCCGATCATCCACGTCACCGGCACCAACGGCAAGACCTCCACGGCCCGGATGATCGAGGCGGGGCTGCGCGCGCACGGGCTGAGCACGGGACGCTACACGAGTCCGCACCTGTCCAAGGTCACCGAGCGGATCAGCATCGACGGCGAACCGGTGCCGGATGAGACGTTCGTCCGGATCTGGGACGAGATCCGCCCGTACCTGGCCATCGTGGACGGCGAACTCGAGGCCGAAGGCCAGCCCAGGCTGACCTACTTCGAATGCCTCACCATCCTGGGCTTCGCGGTCTTCGCGGACCAGCCGGTCAACGTCGCCGTCATCGAAGTGGGTCTGGGCGGGATCACCGACGCGACCAACGTCGGCGACGGCCAGGTCTTTGTGGTCACGCCGATCTCGCTGGACCACACGGACCTCCTGGGCGAAACCACCGAGGACATCGCCTATGAAAAGGCCGGCATCATCAAACCCGGCGGCTTCCTGGTCAGCGCCGCGCAGCCCCGCGACGCGGCCCAGGTGCTGCTGGAAAAAGCCAAGGAAACCAACGTCCCGTTCCGCTTCGAAGGCGTCGAGTTCGGCGTCGAATCCCGCACCGTGGCCGTTGGCGGCCAGATGGTGACCATCCAGGGCATCGCGGGCCGCTACGAGGACTTGCTGGTTCCGCTGCACGGCGCGCACCAGGCCGAGAACGCCGCCGTCGCCCTTGCCGCGCTGGAGGCCTTCTTCGGCGCTGAAAAGGCGCTCGACGCCGGTCTGGTGCAGGAGGCCTTCGCCTCCGTCACCTCGCCCGGCCGCCTGGAGGTGGTGCGGACCGCGCCGACCATCATCGTGGATGCCGCGCACAACCCCGAAGGCATCCGGGTCTCGGCCGAAGCCATCCACGAGGCCTTCAGCTTCACCAAGCTGGTGGTGGTGGTCGGCGTCCTGCGGGATAAGGACGCCGAGGAAATCCTGCGGCAGCTCAAGGAATCCCTCGGGGACCTGGCCGCCGAATACTGCTTCACGCAGTCCAACTCGCCCCGCGCGGTCCCGGCCGAGGACCTGGCGGAACTCGCGCTGGAGCTCGGTTTCGGCGAGGGCAACATCCACGTGGCCGAAAAGCTCGACGACGCCCTCGAATGGGCCGTCGAACGTGCCGAAGCCAACGACGACCTGGCCGGCGGCGTCCTCGTCACCGGGTCCATCACGCTCGTCGCGGAAGCCCGGATCCTGCTCGGAAAGGCGGACGCGTAGACAATGGCGAAGCTCACCAAAGCCCAGCGCGAATGGCGCCCCGGCATGCCCAAGCAACGCCGCTCCACGAAAGTCATGTTCGCCTCGACGGTGCTGCTGCTGGAGGCCTTCGTCGTGCTGTTCGGCACCCTCACCGTCTTCGGGCTGCGGCGGGACGAATTCCCGCCGGTCCTGATCTTCTCTGTCGGGATCACCCTGTCCCTCGTCTACGCCGTCACCTGCGCTGTGCTGACCAGACCGTGGGGAGTGGCCGTGGGCTGGATCCTGCAGATTGTGCTGATCCTGACCGGATTCCTGGAGCCGGCCATGTTCCTGGTTGGCGGCCTCTTCGCGGTGGCCTGGTGGTACGGCATCCGCACCGGCATCCGGATCGACCGGGAGGCCGCCCAGCGGGAACGCGAACAGGCCGCCTGGGACGCAGCCCACCCCGAGGATCAAAGCAACTAGACTAATTTCCGGATCCCTACCCCAACACATTGGAGCAGCTGTGAGCACTGAGCGCACCCTCGTCCTGATCAAGCCCGACGGCGTCAGCCGCAACCTGACCGGCAGCATCATTGCCCGCATCGAGGCCAAGGGCTACACCCTGGCCGAGCTCAAGAAGGTCGACACGAGCCGCGAACTGCTGGAGCAGCACTACGGGGAGCACCTGGGCAAGCCGTTCTACGAGCCGCTCGTCGAGTTCATGCTCAGCGGACCGGTCGTCGCGGCGATCTTCGAGGGCCACCGCGTGGTCGAGGGCTTCCGCTCGCTCGCCGGCACCACGGACCCGACGACGGCCGCTCCCGGAACCATCCGCGGCGACTTCGGCCGCGACTGGGGCCAGAAGGTGCAGCAGAACCTGGTCCACGGCTCGGACTCCGTGGAGTCCGCGGAGCGCGAGATCAAAATCTGGTTCCAGGACTAACGTCCCGACCCACCCGGCCCGCTTCTGGACCCACCCTCCCCGCCGAGGTGACAGTTAAGGCCCATGTTCGTCACGAACATGGGCCTTAACTGTCACCTCGGCGTGGTTAAGCGGTGGTTGAGCGGGAGTTGAGTGCGGGGCGTGCCCTAGTAGCCCGATGTCCCGATGAAGACCTGGATGAAGGCGAAGAAGATCGTGGCGATCACGGCGACGTAGAGCAGCGCCGTGATGATCCAGCCCGAGTCGGCCAGGAGCCTGGTGGCGCCGGCGGGCAGGCGGATGGCACCGTGGGTCACGTTGCGGACGGTGACCCAGACGAACAGGGGAATCATCGCAGCCCAGACGACCATGCAGAACGGGCACAGGATGTGGATGGAGTACAGCGCCTGCGACCAGAGCCACACCACGAACGCGAAGCCCAGGGTCACGCCGGCCTGCAGGCCCAGCCAGTACCAGCGGGCAAACGTGGCTCCGGCGAGCATGCCCATGGCCGTGGTGATGATGACCGCGAACGCCACTATTCCAATGAACATGTTGGGGAAGCCGAACACCGAACCCTGCCAGGTCTGCATGACCTGCCCGCAGGAGATCCAGGGGTTCACATCGCACGCGGTCACGTGGCTGGGATCCTTGAGGACCGCGAGTTTTTCCAGCACCAGGGCCCCGGAGCCAAGCCAGCCCACGACGCCGGTGATCAGCAGGAGCCACGCCAATGGCCGGTTTCGGGTCATGGGAGGCAACGGCTGGTCCGTTACCGACGTGCTGGAGCCTTGCTGCTGCGCGGCTGCTTCGCCGGTGGCAGTGGAGATGGTGGGCATGGAATGAAAGTCCTTTGGGTCGGGTGCTTCTAGGCCGATTCTATCTCCGGAGGCTGGATGAAGTCCGGGAAGCGTCGTGCCGTCGCCAGTGTTTCGGTCCACGGTGCGGGCCGGATGCCTCGCTTACGTCTGATTTCGCGGGTCCTGTGAGACAATGATCCTGGCTGGAACCCGATCCACATCCGGATTCCGGTCCGGCGACTTTGTTCCCAAGACCGTCAATGATGAGCAGGGAGCCACGGATCCTCTGATCCCGGCTGTCCCGCAATTCCATTGGACGGCACCTGGTTGTGACGTGTAGATCAACGGGTTTCAGGACAATTCCGCCGGCCCTCCAGGGCTGCCGCACCCCACTGCCGGTGCGAACCTGAGGGTATCCAATTGACTTCTGTCAATGCCTGCGGGTGTTGACAAATATTTGCCCCAACGGGTGCCGGATGTGGCGGCACGTCGGGGGCAGGAGTGTCGCCACATATGGATAATGACCAGGTTGTAACGGCCAACGACAACGCCCACGGTGCCGGGGATCCAGCAGAAGCCGCAGCAGTGGCAACGCCGCCGAAGCGTCCTGTCCGGACCCGCCGCAAAGCCCTTCCGAAGAAGGAAACCCCCGCGGAGGCAGCGGACACGGCAGCCGCTTCCGAGGCCGCAGCAGACGCGGCCCCCGCAGCAGTTCCCGCCGAGGCGACCGACGCTGCCGGGGCTCCGGCAGCCGGAGCCAGGGCCAAAGCACCCGTCCGCCGCTCCCGCGCCCGCAAGGTCGCCGAACCGGCCGAACCCCTCCCGGCCTTCACTGCTGAGGCCGATGCCGCCGCCCCGGCAGTCGAGACCGCCGACGCCGCTGACGTTCCAGTGGAGAAGCCGGTCCGGCGCCGCGCCAGCCGCGCCAAGGCCGCTGCCCCCGTCTCCGAATCTCCGGCCGCTGAGACCCCTGCTGCGGCAGACTCCGCAGTGACGCCGGAAGCCACAGCAGCCGCCGTCCCCGAGCCGGCAGCAACAGAAACGCCCTCCGGGGCGCCCTCGGCCGGCTCTTCGCTTTTCCTTGAGCCGGGAGTGGTCCACTCGATGATCTTCCAGGCCCCCGACCTGGCCACTGCCGTGCGCCCGGCCCCGGCGGCAGCCGCAGTGGCGGAAGCCGATGAGGAAGAGGGCGAGGAAGGTGAAGGCGAGGACGCCGGAAGCCGCCGCCGCCGCCGCAGCCGCGGACGCCGTGGACGCAGCAGCCGCGGATCCGACAGCGAGCCCGGTGCGGAAAACGAATCCGAAGACGCCGGAGAAGAAGCAGAGGAGGGCTCCGAGGACCAGCTGGAAGAAGGCGTGACCTCCCGCCGCCGCCGCCGCCGCCGCCGTGGCGACGAGGACCTGGAGCTGACTGGCGGGGACGACAACGATCCGCCCAACACTGTGACCCGCGTCCGTGCACCCCGTGCGGCCGCCGAGGCGCCCGTCAATAACCGCGTCACGTCGCTTAAGGGCTCCACCCGGCTTGAAGCGAAGAAGCAGCGCCGCCGCGAATCCCGCGACACCGGCCGCCGCCGCACCGTCATCACCGAGGCCGAGTTCCTGGCCCGGCGCGAATCGGTCGACCGCCAGATGATCGTCCGCCAGCGCGACGACAGAATCCAGATCGGCGTCCTCGAGGACGGCGTCCTGGCCGAGCACTTCGTGTCGAAGACCCAGCAGGATTCCCTGATCGGCAACGTCTACCTGGGCAAGGTCCAGAATGTGCTGCCGTCCATGGAGGCCGCCTTCGTCGACATCGGACGCGGCCGCAACGCCGTGCTCTACGCCGGTGAAGTCAACTGGGAATCCGTCAACCTCGAGGGCAAGCAGCGCCGGATCGAGAACGCGCTGAAGTCCGGTGACTCCGTGCTGGTCCAGGTCACCAAGGACCCGGTCGGGCACAAGGGCGCCCGCCTGACGAGCCAGATCTCGCTTCCCGGCCGCTACCTCGTGTACGTTCCCGGCGGCTCCATGACCGGAATCTCCCGCAAGCTGCCCGACGTCGAACGCAACCGCCTGAAGCGGATCCTCAAGGACCGGCTGCCGGAAGATGCGGGCGTGATCGTCCGCACCGCCGCCGAGGGTGCATCCGAGGAAGAGCTCACGCACGACATCAACCGCCTCCGCGCCCAGTGGGAAGGGATCGAAGGCCAGTCGACCTCGACCAAGATCCTCGCCCCCGAGCTGCTCTACGGCGAACCCGACCTGACCATCAAGGTGGTCCGTGACGTCTTCAACGAGGACTTCTCCAAGCTGATCGTCTCCGGCGAGGAAGCCTGGGACACCATCGAGGCCTACGTCACCTACGTGGCGCCGGACCTCGTGGGCCGGCTGGAGAAGTGGACCAAGGACACGGACATCTTCGCCGCGTGGCGCATCGACGAGCAGATCAGCAAGGCCCTGGACCGCAAGGTCTTCCTGCCCTCCGGCGGCTCCCTCGTGATCGACCGCACCGAAGCCATGACCGTGGTGGACGTCAACACCGGCAAGTTCACCGGCAGCGGCGGCAACCTTGAGGAAACCGTCACCAAGAACAACCTGGAAGCAGCCGAGGAAGTCATCCGGCAGCTCCGGCTCCGCGACATCGGCGGCATCATCGTGATCGACTTCATCGACATGGTGCTCGAATCGAACCGTGACCTCGTGTTGCGCCGCATGGTGGAATGCCTGGGCCGGGACCGGACCAAGCACCAGGTCGCCGAGGTGACCTCGCTGGGCCTCGTGCAGATGACGCGCAAGCGGATGGGCACCGGGCTGCTGGAAGTCTTCGGCGAGCAGTGTGAAACCTGCGCCGGCCGTGGCATCGTTACCCACGACGATCCGGTGGAGCACCGCCGCGCCAACGTCGTGGCGGCCGAGCACCACGTTCCGCGGACCGAGCACCAGCCCGCCGCCCGGACGGAACGCAAGAGCCGCCGCCGTGGCAGGGGCGGCCAGGGCGCGGACGAGCAGTCCGCCCCGGCAGCAGTCCAGGCCGAGCCCACCGAGGCCGAGCGCAACGCAAAGGCCGAGGCCACCCGGGCCGCGCTGGCGAACATCGCGGCTGCGGCGCATGCCGCCCACCTCCATGGCGGGGAGGCAGCCACCGCGTCCGACGCCGGGACCCGCCGGGCCGCCCTTGAGGCAGCAGCCGAGCTGGCCGCGACGGAGGAAGCTGCCGGACGTCCCGCCGCCGTACTGACGTTCGGCGGCGAGCAGGTTACCCTGCCGTTCGTGGAACACGCCGACGAGGCAAGTGCACCCGCGCTGACCATGGACCTCCTGACCGAGGCCTTCGCCCACCTGGGTGATGCCGAGGCAGCACCGGCAGCCACGGCTCCGGCCGCGAAGGAACAGGCTGTGCAGGAACCGGCTGCCACGACAGTGAATGCGCCGGTATCGAAGGCTCCGGCGGGCCGGACCGCAACGGCCGCTCCGGCGCGCACGGGCGGAACCGGACCGGGCCGCGCCCAGGCGCCGGGTTCCCAGACCGAGGCGGAAGCCGAGCCCGGCACCTCGCGGACCCGCCGCGGACGCCGCAACCGCAGCGCCAGCCGCGCCCAGGGTGCAGCCAACGAGACCTCGGTGGAACAGCGCCAGGAAACCCGGCAGGCCGCCGCCGTTTCGGTGCATGAGGCGAAGGTTCCGGCAGCTGCAGCGCCGCCGGCCAAGCCTGCCGCGAGCGAGCCGATCATCCTCGGTGTCGGGGTTCCGGCTTCGGAGCTCTAACACCGGAACAGTTCAGCACGGCCGCGGGTGCGGTCCGGACGGCGTAGCCATACGACCGGGTCCGGACCGTGCCCGCGGTTTCGTTAAGGGATGCGGCCGGGCTGGGTCCCTGACACGGGGTCCCGGACGCCGCGGACACCGGAGGGCTGCCGGCCCGGGACGCCGTCGTGGTGCCGGGGGAGCGGGTGCCAACCCGCAGCAGCCACATGACCGGCTGCTCGCTGTCCCCGGCGCGGGCAGCCGGCAGCCGGCTGGCCATGACCCTGGCCTTCCGGCAGTCCTTCCGGCAGTCCTTCCGGCACGAGGTCGATGTCTCCGACGCGCCGCGTCTGCACGCCTGACCCGGGGAACCGGGCGGAGCCTGTACGATAAGTGGGCACGGTTCCGGAAGTCGTCGCGGCAACACCCTGTCCATACAGAGTGGCGCCTACCACGTACCTCCCTTCGGAACCAGCCTCATTTGCGGCCGAAGGCAAAATTAGCGTAGTCTAGATCTTCGGTGCTTACGCCAACACTTGGGTTATGACCTTGAGGACGCTCCACTTGATTTTGAGTGCGATTGTCCACGGGATAGCTCATGGGTCCCCCCGGGGAACCCACCGGCGTAGAGGCACAGCGTGAGCCGGACCAAAAACTTTGGAACCAGGTTCCGCACGCAAATCTAGTAATAAACGTCGAGAGAAGTGAGTTCCCCAGTGGTGTACGCGATTGTCCGCGCAGGCGGCCGGCAAGAGAAGGTTTCCGTTGGAGACTTCGTTACCCTGAACCGCGTCCCCGGTGGAGCCGGCAGCACCTTTGAGTTGCCCGCACTGCTCCTGGTAGACGGTGACAAGGTCACGTCTGCAGCAACGGACCTGGCCAAGGTAAAGGTTACGGCTGAGATCCTTGAGGACCTTCGCGGTCCCAAGATCGTCATCCAGAAGTTCAAGAACAAGACCGGTTACAAGAAGCGCCAGGGTCACCGTCAGGAATTGACCAAGGTCAAGATCACCGGTATCAAGTAACTAGTCGTTACTGTTCAGGTTTTCAGCAGATTCCCCAGAATTTTAAGGCAGGCATTTTCAAATGGCACATAAAAAAGGCGCGAGTTCCACTCGCAACGGTCGTGACTCGAACGCCCAGTACCTCGGCGTCAAGCGCTTCGGCGGCCAGGTAGTTTCTGCAGGCGAGATCATCGTCCGCCAGCGTGGCACCCACTTCCACCCGGGCGCCGGCGTTGGCCGCGGCGGCGACGACACCCTGTTCGCCCTGGCCCCCGGTGCTGTCGAGTTCGGCACCCGCCGTGGTCGTCGCGTTGTGAACATTGTGGCTGCAGCAGCTGCAGAGTAGCAACAAGTCTTAAGTCGGTGGGGCGGGCCATTAGGTCCGCTCCACCGGTGTTTTAACCGCATTACAATCATCTTGGGAGTCTTCGGGCACCCGGGGAACAGCACTGAGGAGATCCACGTGGCTAGCTTTGTAGACCGGGTAGTACTGCACGTATCCGGCGGTACCGGCGGCCACGGTTGTGTCTCCGTCCACCGCGAGAAGTTCAAGCCGCTCGGTGGTCCCGACGGCGGCAACGGCGGCAACGGCGGCGACGTTATCCTGCGCGTCGACCCGCAGACCACCACCCTGCTTGACTTCCACCACGCCCCGCACCGCCACGCCACCAACGGCGGCCCCGGCATGGGCGACTGGCGCGCCGGCAAACACGGCGAAACCCTGATCCTTCCGGTCCCCGTGGGCACCGTGGTCAAATCCAAGACCGGGGAAGTCCTCGCAGACCTCGTGAGCGAAGGCGCCGAATACATCGCGGCGGCCGGCGGCATCGGCGGCCTGGGCAACGCCTCGCTCTCCTCGCAGAAGCGCCGCGCCCCCGGCTTCGCGCTGCTCGGCATCGAAGGCGAATCCAGCGACGTCGTCCTGGAACTGAAGTCCATCGCCGACATCGCCCTGGTCGGCTTCCCCTCCGCCGGCAAGTCCAGCCTGATCGCGGCCATGTCGGCCGCGCGGCCCAAGATCGCCGACTACCCGTTCACCACCCTGATCCCGAACCTCGGCGTGGTCCAGGCCGGCGACGTGCGCTTCACCATCGCCGACGTCCCGGGCCTGATCGAAGGCGCCAGCGAGGGCAAGGGACTCGGCCACTACTTCCTGCGCCACGTCGAGCGCTGCGCCGCCCTGGTGCACGTCCTTGACTGCGGCACGCTCGAATCGGACCGTGACCCGCTCTCGGACCTTGCCATCATCGAAGCCGAGCTGGAGAAGTACGCGGTCGACATGAGCTACAGCGGAGCCGACGGCGAGGTTGTGCCGCTGAACCACCGCCCCCGCCTGGTCGCACTGAACAAGGTGGACCTGCCCGACGGCAGGGACATGGCCGAGTTCGTCCGTCCGGAACTGGAATCCCGCGGCTACAAGGTCTTCGAAATCTCCGCGACCAGCCACGAGGGCCTCCGCCAGCTTGGCTTCGCCATGGGCGAAATCGTCCAGGCAGCCCGCGACGCCCTCGCCGCCGCCCCGCCGAAGGTACACGCCCCCGTCCTCAAGCCGCGTGCGGTCAACGAATCCGGCTTCAAGATCCGCCGCGAAGAGAAGAACCTCGAACCGCTGTTCCGCGTCCTGGGCGACAAGCCCGTGCGCTGGGTCAAGCAGACCGACTTCACCAACGAGGAAGCCATTGGCTACCTCGCCGACCGCCTGGCCAAGCTCGGCGTCGAAAACGAGCTCTTCAAGCAGGGCGCCAAACCGGGCGACACGGTCGTCATCGGCGAGGACGACGGCGTCGTCTTCGACTGGGAGCCGACCATGATGGCCGGCGCCGAACTGCTGGCCGCCCCGCGCGGCACCGACGTGCGCTTCGCCGACATCGGCGACCGCCCCACCCGCGGACAGAAGCGCGATGAACAGGTCGAACGCCGCGAGGCCAAGGCTGCGGCCCGCGCCGAACTCGAAGCCGAGCGCAAGGCCGGGATCTGGACCGAATCCGTCAGCGGACGCCGCGCCGACAAGCCGGTCAAGGAGAGTGGACTGGACGCAACAGATGACGAGTAAAGCCGTCACTGTACCCGGCGGGGCGCTCTCCCCGGATCGCCGCCGGGCGACGGACCCGGCGGCGGACACGGCGACTCCCACGCCGGCCCCCGACCGCTCCGTGCTGTCCGGGGCCCGCCGGATCGTGGTGAAGGTCGGATCGTCCTCGCTGACCTCGATCAAGGGCGGCATCTCGGAAGAGGCCCTGACCGAGCTCGCCGACGCCCTCGCCCACAGGCGCAACGCCGGCACGGAGATCATTCTGGTGTCCTCCGGCGCGATCGCCGCGGGGCTCGCCCCGCTCGGTCTGGCGAAGCGCCCCCGCGACCTCGCCACCCAGCAGGCGGCCGCCAGCGTGGGCCAGGGACTGCTGATGGCCCGCTATACACACGCTTTCGGCGCCCATGGCGTCACCGTCAGCCAGGTGCTCCTCACGGCCGAAGACTTCATGCGCCGCAGCCAGCACACCAACGCCCTGCGCGCCCTGGACCGGCTGCTCAACCTCGGCGTTGTGCCCGTAGTCAACGAAAACGACACCGTCGCCACCCACGAGATCCGCTTCGGCGACAACGACCGGCTCGCGGCCCTCGTCGCCCACCTGGTCCGCGCGGACGCCCTCGTGCTGCTCTCCGACGTCGATTCCCTCTACGACGGTCCTCCCGCGCACGGCGCCAAGCGGATCCCGCACGTCACCGGCCCGCAGGACCTCGACGGTGTGACCATCGGACGCACCGGCAAGGCAGGAACAGGCACCGGGGGAATGGTGACCAAAGTGGAAGCCGCCACCATCGCCGCCGGCTCGGGCATCCCCGCCCTCGTCACCTCCACCGGCAACGCCGCCGCCGCGCTGGCGGGCAAGGACGTGGGGACCTGGTTCTCTGTCAACGGCTCCCGCAAACCGGTCCGCCTGCTCTGGCTGGCGCACCTCGCCTCTGTGGAGGGCACCCTGGTGCTCGACGACGGCGCAGTCCACGCCGTGCGGGACCGCCACACCTCGCTGCTGCCGGCTGGCATCTCCGCCGTGCACGGACACTTCGAAGCAGGCGACGCCGTGGCCATGGTCTCGGCGCACGGCACCGTGATCGCCCACGGCCTGGTCAACTACGGCGCGGCCGAGCTTCCGCAGATGCTGGGACGCTCCACGAAGGAACTCGGCAAAGCACTCGGCCGAGGTTACGACCGGGTAGTTGTTCATGTTGACGATCTGGTGCTGGTGTGAGCCTCCCGCTCGCCTAAACTGGAAGCATGACTGAGGCCCTGACACCCCGCTCCGCCGTGCTCGCCGAAAAGCTGTTCGCCGAAGGGCTGCTCCCCGCGGACGGACCGGCCGAAGGCAACCATAAAGCCGGCCCGGACACCGTTCCGGAAACCGGCGGCGCCGCCGGCGTCGAGGCAGCAGTCCACGCCATCGCCGACCGTTCGCGCCAGGCCTCGCGCAGGATGGCACGCGCCAACCGGGCCTGGAAGGACCGTGGGCTCCGCGCCATCGCGGCCGCGCTGCTGGATCAGCAGGCCCGGATCCTCGCTGCCAACACCAAGGATGTCGCCGCCGGCCAGGCCAACGGCACGTCCGCGGCACTGCTGGACCGGCTCACCCTCACCGGCGCCCGCGTCCAGGGCCTCGCCGCGGCGCTGGAGAACCTCGCCACCCTGCCCGATCCGGTCGGCAATGTGGTCCGCGGCCAGACCCTGCCCAACGGGCTCCGGCTGCGCCAGGTCAACGTGCCCCTGGGCGTCGTCGCCGCCATCTACGAGGCACGCCCGAACGTCACCGTGGACATCGCCGGGCTGGGCCTGAAGAGCGGCAACGCCGTCATCCTGCGCGGCGGGACCGCCGCTGCCGCCACCAACGCCGCCCTCGTCACCGTGCTCCGGGACGCCCTCGAGTCGGTGGGCCTGCCCGCCGACGCTGTGCAGAGCGTCGACCAGTTTGGCCGCGAAGGCGCCAACGTCCTGATGCGCGCCCGCGGCCGCGTCGACGTCCTGATTCCCCGCGGCGGTCGGGAACTGATCCAGTCCGTCGTCGCCAACGCCAAGGTTCCCGTGATCGAGACCGGCGAAGGCAACGTGCACATCTTCCTGGACGCCTCCGCGAACGAGGAGATGGCCGTGGAGATCCTGCTGAACGCCAAGACCCAGCGGCCCAGCGTCTGCAACACCGTGGAAACCCTGCTGGTCCACTCGGCGTCGACGGTGCTGCCCGCCGTCGCCGCGGCACTGCGGGCGGCCGGCGTCACCCTGCACGCCGACGAACGGATCCGCGCCGCCCTGCCGGCCACGGTCGACTCGGTCCCCGCCACGACGGAGGACTGGGCCACCGAATACATGGACCTGGACCTCGCCGTGGCGATGGTGGACAGCCTCGACGACGCCGTCAAGCACATCCGCACCTGGTCCACCGGCCACACCGAAGCCATCCTGACCAATGACCTCGGCAACGCCGAACGTTTCATCGCGGAGGTGGATTCGGCCGCCGTGATCGTGAACGCCTCCACCCGCTTCACTGACGGCGGCGAATTGGGACTGGGCGCCGAGGTCGGCATTTCCACCCAGAAGCTGCACGCCCGCGGACCGATGGGACTGACGGAACTGACCACCACCAAGTGGATCGTCCAGGGCGAGGGCCAGATCAGGGCCTAGCAACGCTGTAACATGGAACAGAAGTCCGCAACGCCGGGGATACCCGCCGTCGTCAAATCTTGAACTCACTAGGGGAGAACATGCTGTTGCAGCACATCGCCACATTCGTCACCGCCGCTGGCGAATCAGGCCACGGGGAACTCGCGCCGATCATCGCTCCGCCGCTCGTCGTTGGCGCTGTCATGTTCGCTTTGCTCATGGTCATGCTGTTCGTCACGCTGTCCTACTCCAACCTGGGCAAGCGCCACGAAGCCGTCGAGGAGCACGCGGATCCGCACCGCCAGCACCCGAACAAGCACGATCACAGCCAAGGGCACTAGTATTTCCGCCACCGGGAAGCAGCGCGGCGCCAAGCGCCGCCTGCGCCTGGGTGTGATGGGTGGCACGTTCGATCCCATCCACCACGGGCACCTTGTCGCGGCCAGTGAGGTCGCGGCCAAGTTCGACTTGGATGAAGTGGTCTTCGTGCCCACGGGCCAGCCCTGGCAGAAGATGAGCAAGAAGGTCAGTGAGGCGGAGCACCGCTACCTCATGACCGTCATCGCCACGGCGTCGAACCCCAGCTTCACGGTCAGCCGGGTGGACGTGGACCGGCCCGGGCCCACCTATACGATCGACACGCTTCGGGACCTGCACACCCTGCGTCCGGACGCGGACCTCTTCTTCATTACCGGTGCCGATGCCCTGGCCCAGATTCTGTCCTGGAAGGACATCGACGAACTCTGGTCCCTGGCACACTTTGTCGGGGTCACCCGGCCAGGCCATGTCCTGGACGGAATGGGCCGCAAGGACGTCAGCCTGCTCGAGGTTCCCGCCATGGCGATCTCCTCGACGGACTGCCGGGCCAGGGTCGCGGCGGGGAACCCCGTGTGGTACCTCGTCCCCGACGGCGTGGTCCAGTACATCGCCAAATACGGACTGTACGGCGGCGACCCGGACTCCGGGGACACCCCGGCCGGCAGTGGCGCCGCCCGCTATGACCGAAGCACCGAGATAGCCCAACCCGCCAGCATCGAATGAGTTTGCAATGAGTCAGGAACAGCCACCAATCCGCAGCCGCCGCCAACTGCGGCAGGCCAGAGCCGAACGCCTGGATGCGGACCAGGACGCCGGTACCCCAGGTTCCGGCGCGGTTCCCGCTGCCTCAAATAACGCTGCCTCAAATAACGCTGCCTCAAATAGTCCTGCCTCGAACAATCCTGCCACCCCGGAGCCTGCCGGCGTTGTAGCCACTGGCGTTGTGGACCCCGGCGAGCCCACCGAGGCCGAAGTCACCGGCCGCCGCCGGAATCCCGGCCCCGTGGACTCGGTACGCACCGCGGCCGGCGCCGGGCGGTCCTCTCAGGTCCGGGCCCGGGACCGCGCCACCTTGCGTTCCATCCTGGAACTCGCCGAAAAGGAAAGCGATCTCTCCGGTGGCGGGCCGCCCACCCGGCGCCAGCTCCGGCTGTCGCAGCTGGCGGCCGAAACTGCCACGGCAACTTCTGCCGACCAAACCGTCGCCGCCGACGGCCCCAAACCCGTCGGGCAGGAGGCCGCTGGCGGCCCCAAACCCGCCGGGCAGGCGGCCGACGACGGCACCGCCGGCCAGACCGGTCAGGGACCCAAGGGCATGACCGTGGAACAGGCCCTCGCCGCGCGTGAACTGCTGGCCCAGCAGGCTCAAAACCAGCTGGCCAAGATGGACCACATCAACGCCACCGACCCGGACGCCGTCGATCCTGGCGTGCTGGCGGAGCAGACCGCCCTGGCCGGGCGGGCAGCCCTGCTGAACCGCCGGACCGCCGCCGGGCAGAAGCCGGCCGGGCAGAAGCCGGCCGAGCAGAACAGCAAGCCCGAACCTGTGCGCAATGACCCGGCCACTGCCAACAACCTGGCCATGGTCACCCCCCTGGAGTTCGTCCAGGTGCCCGGCGTGGATTGGCCCGTCCTGAAGCGCCCGCCCACGTCCCATGTGCCAGTCATCACCACTGCAGGTCCCCGGGTTGAGCAGCCCGGGAAGTCCGGCAAACGCCCCGCGGCCGGGATCCTGGCCGCACAACAGCCTGACGATGATTTCCACGGGCGGCCCCCCGTCGCAGCGAATTCCGCCTACGGGCTTGAGCCCCTCGATGCGGAGACGGCCGGCCTCGGCAGGGCGCGGCGCCTCCGCCTCGTGCAGCTCGCGGTGCTGGCCCTTGGCCTGATTGCGCTGATCGGCGGCGTCACGCTGATCATTACTGGCCTCTCCGGCTAGCCACCTTCGTTCCTGGCCCAGCCGTTTCGGCTGGCGGCCATTCCCCGCATTTCCGCTACACGCTTTTCACCCACCCAGCTTTTTCACAACAAGCTTTTCCCAACAAGCTTTTCCCAACAAGCTTTTCCCAACAAGATTTTCCCAAAAAGGAGTCCCGTGACTGCAACAGAATCAGCCATCGCCACAGCCCGCCACGCAGCCCGAGCTGCCGCGGAGAAACTCGCCGAGGACATTATGGCGATGGACGTCAGCGAACGGCTGGCCCTGGCCGACATTTTCCTGATTGCCTCCGCACCGTCCGAGCGCCAGGTCAACGCCATCGTGGACGGCATCGAAGACGAACTCTCCAAGTTCGAGCTCAAGCCGATCCGCCGCGAAGGACGCTCCGGTGGCCGCTGGGTCCTGCTGGACTACGGCGACATCGTCATCCACGTCCAGCACGAGGAAGACCGGGTGTTCTACGCCCTGGAGCGTCTCTGGAAGGACTGCCCCGTCGTGGACCTGCAGCTTGGGGACGACGCCTCCGCCAAGACCGCGGCAGCCTCCGAAACGGAGTAGCGGCGGGAACCCAACGGAATATGCCCGATTTGGAATTTTCCGAAGGGCTGTTCTAAGATATTTGAGTTGCTTCGGAGAGATCCGGACCAAAAAGCCGGAACCTAAAGCATTTGCTGACGGGGCCGGAGCAACGAAAATTCGGGGCTGTGGCGCAGCTGGTAGCGCACCTGCATGGCATGCAGGGGGTCAGGGGTTCGAGTCCCCTCAGCTCCACCGGATCATCCGCCGGAATCGAAAGATTCCGGCGGATTTTTTTTATCCGCCGGCATGGCCGTTGTGCCTGGGCAATGGCGGCCCTTCGGGAGTTTCCCGGGACTGCCGGCGCCGGCGGCGTGTCGATTCGCGCGAACCGTAATTGTGGTTTAAGATAAACAGGTTGCTTCAGGGAAGACGGTCCTTCGCAGGAAAGTCCTACCAGGCAAATTCGGGGCTGTGGCGCAGCTGGTAGCGCACCTGCATGGCATGCAGGGGGTCAGGGGTTCGAGTCCCCTCAGCTCCACCGAAGAGGTCCTGCTCATTGAGCAGGGCCTCCTTTGTTTTGCGGGTGGCTCGCACGTGAGTGGCGGGCCCGGCCGCGCTTTCAGCGGGTTGCCTTGCCGGTCTTCCGGCTCTCCCGCCAGGCCCGCCAGGCGCCTGTGGACCACAGGGCCCACAGCACCAGGAGCGGCTGGAACAGCAGGCGGATCCCGCGGCTCAGGTCCGAATTGAGTCCGAACGAATCGGTTCCCGTGGCGAACTGGGAGATGTTGCCCGGGAAGACCGCGACGAAGAAGGCCGCCACCGTCCAGCCAAGGGCCACCCGCCACCGCCTGAGCAGCCAGAGGCCCAGCCCCAGGCCGATTTCCACCAGCCCGGAAGCGACCACCACGAAGTCCGCGTCCAGCGGCAGCCAGGGCGGTACCTGGGCGTAGAACGCCTCACGGCTCCAACCCAGGTGGCTGACACCGGCCAGGACCAGGAACCCGCCCAGCAGCAGCCTGCCGGCAGTCCGCAACCCCGCGCGCAGCCGGGAATCCGGGGAGCGGGGCGGCACCGGACGGTCCGGGGGAACCGGACCGTGGGACTGAACTGGGCTGTCGGCCATGCGGCGCCACCTTCACTCGGGGAAACCAGCTTAGCAATCCGCCCTGACCGGCACCCCGGCCCGCCCGTTCGACTAAAGTTGGGCACGTGAACGAGACCCCGCCCCCGTGCCCCGAATGCTCCAGCAAATACACGTATGAGATGGGGGCGCTCCTGGTCTGCCCTGAATGCGCGCACGAATGGTCGCCAGCCGCGGATCCGGAGTCAGAGGACCAGGCCGCCAAACCGATCAAGGACGCCGTCGGGAACATCCTCGCGGACGGGGACACCGTCACGGTCATCAAGGACCTCAAGATCAAGGGAAGTTCCACCGTAATCAAGGTCGGCACCAAGGTCCGCGGAATCCGGCTCGTGAACGGCGTCGGTGACCACGACATCGACTGCAAGGTGGACGGCGTAGGCCCCGTGCAGCTCAAATCCACCGTGGTCAAGAAGATCTGACCGGCGATGAACGGTCGTGCCGCACGATGGAAAGATGCGCTCCGCACACAGTTGTGGCCTCTCCCGACGGCGGCAGTCGCCCTGGCCGTTGCCCTGGGGACGATGTTCCCCGCGTTGGACGCTGCTGTGGAAGGCCAGTTGTCTGGGGGCACTGGCGGTCTCCTCTTCAGCGGGGGGCCCGAAGCGGCCAGAGCAGTCCTGCAGGCCATCGCCGGCTCCCTCATCACGGTTACGTCCCTGACGTTCTCCCTGACGGTGGTCACGCTGCAACTGGCCAGCAGCCAGTTCTCGCCACGGTTGCTGCGGACCTTCACCTCGGACCGGTTCGTCCACGTCACGCTGGCCCTGTTCCTGGCCGCGTTCGCTTTCTCCCTGACCGTCCTTCGAAGCGTCCGCGATGAAGGCACCGGGAACGAGGCGTTTGTCCCTGAAATCTCCGTCACCATAGCTTTCGTGCTGGCCATTGCCAGCGTCATCGGCCTGGTGCTCTTCCTGGCACACCTCACCCGGGAAATCCGCGTGGAGACCATGATGCGGCGAGTCCACGTCGAAACGCAGGACACCATGGACCGCATCTTCCCCCAGGACCGCCCGGGCCGGGGATCAGAACCGGAACCGGGACCTGGTCAGGCGGCAATCCTTATCGAGTCCGCCCACTCCGGATTCCTGACGTCAGTGGACAAAGCATCGCTCGTGCAGGCTGCCGCCGACGCGGGGGGAGTCATCCGGCTGGACCGTGATCCGGGCAGTTCCCTGGTCAAAGGCGTACCCTTTGCGACCGCATGGCCGGTCACGGCCGGGGCGACCTTCCCACCTGCCGTCCGGGAAGAGCTTAGGACCAGCGTCAACGCCGCCGTCGCCACCGGGTTTGAACGCACCAACGTCCAGGACGTCGGATTCGGTTTCCGCCAGCTGGTCGACGTCGCCGCACGGGCACTTTCTCCCGGCATCAACGACCCCACCACGGCAGTGCACATCATCGGGCACCTCTCGGCGCTCCTGTGCCGGCTGGCGGAGAGAAACCCAGGCCCCGAGCACCTCACGGATGACGAGGGGCAGGTAAGGGTGGTCCTCGCTCTGCCCACGTTCAAGGACTTTCTGGATCTGGCCATGAACCAGCCCAGGCTATATGGTGCAGCGGACCCCGACGTCGCCGCGCGGCTCCTGAGACTCCTGCAGGAGATCTCCTGGTGCGACCGGAATGGCCAATACCGGAGGGAAATCCTGGAGCACCGGGGACGGATGCGCGCGGATATCAGCGCTGGAAAATACTCACCGGCTGAAAGGCAGCATCTGCTGGACCTGGCAGCTGCTGTGGGTTCCACCGGACTTTCCGGCTCTACACACAAGGCAACCCCGGGAGGGTGATGAACGGGTCACCGTCCCCGGCGCCGGGCAGGCGGGAATACCGCCGGAGGCTGTGGGGAGCGCTCGGCGGGGGAACCGCAGGTTTCGTGCTGGCATCCGCCGCCTACCTGTTGATCACCCCTGTGCTGGAAGCCAGCCCCGGATGGGTCCGGGAGCTGCAGGGTCTGTCGTGGAATCTTGTTCCGGGCCTCACTCTGCCCGGCGCCGTCATCGGATGGATGGTGGCTGGCGCCCGGCGTCCGCGCTGAAAGCGGCGGGGATCAGGATAAGTTTGCAGGGGCCCTCATTTCAAGGTCCGAACACTGACTCAGAAGAAGGCGGCAGCTCGCGCGTGGCGGACAACACTCTTGATTCCCTCTTCTCAGAGCTGGGCAGGTTCCCGGATGTGGAAGCGGCCAACCTGCAGGCCTGGGACGCTACGGACAGGCTCCTGCTGGACACCGCCGCGGACCTGCTGGCTGCCGGGGTCCTGCAACCCGGCAGCAGGCTTGCCGTTGTGGGGGACCGCTACGGGGCCCTGACCCTCGGGGCCCTGGCTCTTTACGCCGCCCGCCCCGGCGCCGCCGTACCTGCTGGCTCCGCCGGCTGGTCCGTGCCGGTCCGGGTGCACCAGGACCTCATCACCGGTGAGCATGCCCTCCGCAACAACGCCGGGAAGCTCGGCGTAGCCGGCGGCTTCAAACAGTTGCCGCTGGGAGCCGGGCTCCTGGCCGGGGCCAACGTGGTGCTCCTGCAGCTGCCCAAGTCCCTGGCGGAGCTGGAGGAAATTGCCGACGCCATCGCCCACCACGCAGCGTCCGACGTCGTGCTGCTGGCCGGCGGCAGGCTCAAGCACATGAGCCTGGGCATGAACACGGTGCTGGAGCGCCACTTCAGCGAGGTCCAGCCCCAGCGTGCCCGGCAAAAATCCCGGATCCTGCTGGCCCGCGGCCCCAGGCCCGCCACCGGGGCCCCGCCGTTCCCGGTCGCCGAGGTCAACGCCGAGCTGGGCTTGACCGTGTGCGCCCGCGGGGCCGTGTTTGCCGGCACCGGGCTGGACATCGGCACCCGGTTCCTGCTGGATTTCCTGCCCCAGATGCCGCCGGCACGGCATGCGATCGATCTGGGCTGCGGCACCGGGATCCTCGCCGCCATGTACGCCCGCGGCAACCCCGGTTCCCGGGTCACGGCCACCGACCAGTCCGCGTCCGCCGTCGACTCCGCCAGGGCGACGGCAGACGCCAACGGCCTCGCGGCTCAAATCACCGTCCTTCAGGACGATGCCATGGCCTCGCTGCCGGAAGCCAGCGCCGATTTGATCCTGCTCAACCCGCCCTTCCACGTCGGAGCCGCGGTCCATGCCGGGGCCGGCCTCAAACTGATCGAGGCGGCCGGGCGGGTCCTCGCGCCGGGCGGGGAACTCTGGACGGTCTTCAACAGCCACCTGCACTACCAGCCCGCGCTGCAGCGGCTGATCGGCCCCACCCGCGAGGTCGGCCGAAACCCGAAATTCACGGTGACCGCCAGCATCCGGAAATCCTCCGAAGTGTGAAGCGGGGCGCGTGGGCGGTCACAGAGGGGTAACGTACGATTCTGAGAGAAGCAGTGCGTAGTCAAAGACGTTTAGGGGTATCAGTGACTGAGATCCGCCAGCCCTCGCCGCGGCGCGGAACCAATTTACCCCGCATGGGGGATTTCAACCTCACGGTAATCCTCGATGCCATCCGGCGGTCCCCGGCCGGCCTCAGCCGGGTGGAGCTGGCCCGGATCGTCGGGCTGTCCCCGCAGACGATTTCCAATATCTCCCGCCGGCTGCTGGATCAGGACCTGATCTATGAGGCCGGCAAGGAAGGCACCGGACCGGGCAAGCCGCGGACCATGCTCCGGCTCAAGTCCTCCGGAATGTACGCCGTGGGCGTCCACCTGGATCCGGCCGTGACAACGTTCGTGGTGCTGGACCTGGTCGGAGCCGTGGTCAAGCAGTCCCGGATCAAGACCCCGGGAGCCGGCGACCCCGGTGCCGTCATCGGCACCATCGCCGCGGAAATCAAGCAGCTCATCTCGGATTCCGGCGTGGACCCGGCCCGGATCGCCGGCCTCGGGATCGCCGCGCCCGGACCGATCGACCTCGAGGAGGGCGCCGTCGTCGACCCGCCGCTCCTGCTGGGCTGGGACCGCGTGCCGCTCCGCGACGCCCTGGCCGCGGCCACCGGACTGTCCACCATCGTGGACAAGGACGTCACCAGTGCCGCCGTGGCGGAGACCTGGGCGGGCGGTCCCAGCGGGGCCGGCAGCTTCGTCTTTATATACATGGGCACCGGAATCGGCTGCGGGATCGTGCTCAATGACGAGGTGGTGCGCGGCACGTCGGGCAACGCCGGGGAGATCGGGCATATTATCGTTGATCCGGAGGGCGCACCCTGCGACTGCGGCATGCGCGGCTGCGTCAAGTCCTCCTGCATTCCCCAGGTGCTGGTGGCCCGGGCCGTCGAAGCAGGGGTCCTGGACGGCACCCTCGAAGCAGTGACGGGTCCTGCCATCCAGGAAAGCTTCGCCGCGCTGTGTGCCGCCGCCTCCGACGGCGACCCGAGGGCGGAGGAGATCATCGACCACTCTGCCGTTCTTGTTGCCCGTGCCGTCTCGACCATCACCAACGCCTTGGACGTGGACCGTGTGGTCTTCGGCGGACCGTTCTGGACCTGCCTGTCGCAGTGGTATCTCGAACGGATCCCGGAGCTCGTCCGGGAAAGCAGCGCCACCCGGAAGATCCATGAGATCGAGGTGGTCGGCACCGGTGTCGGCGAGGACGTCGGTGCGATCGGCGCCGCCTGCCTCGTGCTGGAGCGCACGCTGGCACCCCGCTCGCAGCGCCTCCTGCTGGAGGGCTAGAGAGCCGGCCGGCGGACCGGTCCCGGGGCCCAGGCGTCAGTCGATGTCCTCGACGACGGTGCCGAACGGGATGGAATCGTCCAGGTGCGCCTGGTGGTCATGAGGGTGCACCACAACCCGGACACCGTGCGACTTGTCGGCCGCGGACTGCATCAGTATGGGCCGGACGGTGTTGATGAAACTCTCGCTCTTGCCGGCGAGATACTCCTGGTAGCTGGCTGGAAGCTGGATCATGGCAACAGGATAGTCCTGCGAGGGCACGATGGGGAGTGCTCCCCATTCCCGGGGTTCACGGCCCGTGCTTGGGTAGGATGGCCGTTGGCTGCCGCTGAGGCAGGCCACCGCGGCAGACCAGCTACCAGGGGGATTTCGAGTGCTTCAGACTATGGCCGCCGCGCGGATAGAACCGGCGGACCTGGCCCGCGCGCAGGAGACCCTGGCGGCCATCTCCCGCAACTTCGACGCCAAGGTGGTGGGCCAGGCCAGGCTCCGCGAGTCCCTCCTGATCGGGCTGATGACCGGCGGCCACATCCTGCTGGAAAGCGTCCCCGGGCTGGCGAAGACCACCGCCGCGCAGACCGTGGCGGAGGCCATCAGCGCGGACTTCCGCCGGATCCAGTGCACCCCGGACCTGCTCCCGAGCGACATCGTCGGGACCCAGTTGTACGACGCCGCCAGGGGCACCTTCGTGACGCAGCTTGGCCCGGTTCACGCCAACATCGTCCTCCTGGATGAGATCAACCGCTCGAGCGCGAAAACCCAGAGTGCCATGCTTGAGGCCATGCAGGAACGCCAGACCTCCATCGGGGGAGTGGTGCACCCGCTGCCGGCCCCCTTCCTGGTGCTGGCCACGCAGAACCCGATCGAGCAGGAAGGCACCTACCTGCTGCCCGAGGCCCAGATGGACCGCTTTATGCTCAAGGACGTGCTGGACTACCCCACCCCGGCCGAAGAAGCGGAGATCATCCGCCGGATCGACGCCGGAGTGTTCACTCCGGAGCAGAAACCTGCCGCCGCTGCCTCGCTCGACGCCGTCACCGACCTGCAGGGGATCGTCCGCCGGGTCTACATCGACCCGGCGATCGTCCGCTACATCGTGGGCCTGGCTTTCGTCACCCGCAACGCCGCCGAGTACATCGACGCGCGGCTGGCCGGCTTCATCGAGTTCGGCGCCAGCCCCCGCGCCAGCATCGCCTTCAGCCAGGCGGCCCGGGCGGTGGCACTGCTGGACGGCCGGGACCACGTGATCCCCGAGGACGTGAAATCGCTCGCCCACCGCGTGCTGCGCCACCGGCTCATCCTCGGCTTCGAGGCCGTCGCCGAGCAGGTGCCGGTGGAGACTGTGATCGACGCCATCGTCGCCGCCGTCCAGACACCCTGAAGATGGCGAGCCACCTCCAGCGCGTGAAGTCGAAGCTGTCGATCTTCGCGCACCGCAAGGCCCGGGGCATGCTCGAGGGCCAGTACGGCTCCGTCTCGCACGGCCGCAGCCTCGACTTCGATGACCTCCGCGCCTACGTTCCCGGCGACGAGGTCCGCGACATTGACTGGAAGGCTACCGCCCGGCATGGTTCCCCGCTGGTCCGGCGCTACCTCGCGGTCCGCCGTCAGACGCTGCTGCTGGTTACTGACACCGGGCGCAACATGGCCGCCGAGTCACGGGACGGTGAGCCGAAGAAGGACATCGCCGTGCTGGCCCTGGGGGTCGTGGGCTACCTCGCCCACCGCCACGGCGACGCCGTCGGGCTGGTCTGCGGCGACTCCGGCGGTTCCCGCGCGTTCGCGGGCAAGGCCGGCGAGGCGCACCTGGAACGGCTGCTCCGCGAAGTCCATGACACCACCTCGCTCGAGTCCGCGCCGAGCCGGCTCGAAACCCAGCTGGACTACGTGGTCCGGAACTTCTCCCAGCGGATGCTGCTCCTAGTGGTGGCCGACGAACTCCTGCCGGAAGCGGAGACGGAACGGCTGCTGCGGCGGCTGCGCGCCCAGCACGAGATCCTGTGGCTGACGGTCCGGGACGCCGACCTCCTCGGCACCGGCACCGGCTCCGACGCCTACGACGTCGCCGGTACGCCGGCGGGAACCCGGTCCGGTCTGCTGCCCGGCGGGCTGGCGGAATCCGCCGCCATCTCCCGGGCGTACGCGCGTGCCCGGGACGAACGGGACGCTGCCCGGCAGTCGACGCTGCGCCGGCTGGGGATCGCCGAAGCCGACGCCGGCAGCAGCCCCGACGTGATCCCCGCCGTCTTCACCCTCCTGGCCCGGCACCGGCGGGGTCGGTGACCGCTGTGGACGGTGACTCCATGAGCGGTGACTCCATGAAGGGTGACTTCTTCGGGCCGCTGGAGTACAGCGACTGGTTCCCGTGGGCGGCCCTGGGCCTGCTGGTCCTCATCGCGGCCTGGTATGCCTTCATTCTCCTCAGCACCCGACGACGGCCCGCGGCGCAGCAGGCCGCCCGGACCCCGGCGCCTCCCGCCGCTGCCGTGCCGGATGTGGCCCGGCTCCGGCGGGACTACCTGCAGCGGATCGACGCCGTGGACCGTGAGGCCGCGGCGGGCACCCGCTCCGGGCGTTCCTCGCACCAGGAGCTGAGCCTGCTGATCCGCAGCTTCGTCCGCGACGCCTCAGGGGTGGACGCGACGCGGATGACCCTGGCCGAGCTCCGGGCGGCGGGCCCGGAGGCGCCCGGCGTCCCGGCCGCGGCCGACGCCATCGCAGCACTGTACCCGGCGGCATTCGCCGCAGGACCGGCGTCGGGCGTTCCGGACGCGGCGCGGGCCGCGCGGGAGGTGGTCAGCTCGTGGAACTGATGTTCTGGTGGATCCTTCCGGCCGCCGCCGTGGCCGTCCCAGCGGCCTGGTTCCTCGGGCGCCGGCGCCACCGGGCCCGCGCTGCCCGGCGCCGTCCGATCGCCCACAGCGAGCGCCTCACCGCGCTGCCGGAGTACCAGGCGGCCCTGCGCACGCACCGGAACCGGCTGCGGCTCCTCGCCGCTGCCGGGACCGTGCTGATGGTGGCCGCCGTCGTGGCCGCCGCCCGCCCGGCCGAACGCAGCACCCTCCGGCCCGAGCAACACCAGCGCGACATCATCCTGTGCCTGGACGCCTCCGGGTCCATGAACAGCGCCGACGCCGCCGTGGTGGACGTCTTCGACTCGCTCGCCCGGCAGTTCGACGGCGAGCGCATCGGCCTCACCATCTTCGACAGCAGCGCCGTGCAGGTATTCCCGCTGACCGATGACTACGACTATGTCCAGGACCAGCTGAAGCAGGCGAAGAGCGCCTTCGACGGGGCCGGCAGCGGCAGCTTCCTCGACGGGACGTGGAACGGCGCGGGTTCCTCGCTGATCGGCGACGGCCTGGCGTCCTGCCTCCAGAGTTTCCCCGCGGCGCCCGAAGGGGAGAAACCCGGACGCCGCGCCCGTTCGGTCATCCTGGCCACGGACAATTTCCTGTCCGGCACACCTCTGGTCACCCTCGCCGAAGCCGGGGCCCTGGCCCAGGAACGGGAGGTCCGGATCTTCGCCCTGAACCCCGGCGACTATGACTTCGGCCCGGACGCCGGCGCGGACCAGCCCGGCGCCCGGCTGCGCAGCGTGGCGGAGGGCAGCGGCGGCGCGTACTTCGCCCTCGACAGCCCGGACGCGGTTCCCGGCATCGTCGCCGGGATCGAGGCCACCCAGGCCGCGGCGTTCCAGGGCGCACCCCGGGCCGTCGTCTCCGACCGTGCCGAGGTGCCGCTGGCCGTGGCCCTGCTGGCGGGACTGGTCCTCGCCGGAGCATCGTGGAGGCCCCGGCGATGACGCTTAACCCCATAGTGTCCTGGTGGGTCATGGGCCCGCTGGCCGCCGCCATCGTCCTGGGCCTCGGCTGGGTCCTGTTCCGCTCCCGGCGGCAGCACGCGACGGCCGGGGACCCATTGTTCCGAGGCTGGCTCTTCCGCGGCGGCCTGGTGCTGCTCCTGCTCCTCGCCGCCTGCCGGCCCGGACTCCCGGGCGGCACCGTCCAGGGCGCCGCCACGGACCTGAACGTGTTTTTTGTGGTGGACACGAGCAGCAGCATCGCCGCCGAGGACCACACCCCAGCCGGGGGACAGGCCGCCGGGGGACAGACAGCCGGGGTGCCCCGGCTCGACGGCGTCCGGGAAGACATCCGGGCCATCGCCCGGGCACTCGGCGGCGCCCGCTACTCGCTCATCAGCTTCGATTCCAGCGCCGCCGTGCGGATGCCCCTGACCGCCGACACGTCCGCGCTGGACACCGCGGTTGCCGTGCTGGGGCCCGAGGTGACCGACTACTCGCGGGGCAGCAGCATCACCGCGGCCCGGGCAGTCCTGGCCGAACGCCTCGCCACCGCCCGGGACGGCCACCCGGAACGGCCCCGGCTGGTGTTCTACTTCGGTGACGGCGAACAGACCAGCGCCACCGCACCCCAGGCCCTCGGGATTGACGGGTCCCTCGTGAACGGCGGCGCCGTCCTCGGCTACGGCACGCGGGACGGCGGCCGGATGAAGGAAAACAGCGGAGACCCCACCCGGCCGGCGGAGACGTACATCCAGGACCCGGCCGCCGGTGCCGACGCCCTCTCCCGCCTCGACGAGGACCGCCTGCGCGAGGTCGCAGGCCAGCTCGCCGTGCCCTATGTGCACCGCTCGGCCGGGGATGCGGCGGCCCCGATGCTCCAGCAGGCCACGCCCGGCACCCTGGTGCGCACAGGTGTTGCCCTCGACGGCAGGACCGAACTGTACTGGGTGCCGGCCTTCGCCGCGTTCCTGCTGGCGTTGCGCGAAACGCTGCTGGTGTCCGGCCAGCTCCGGGAACTCCGGCCCGCCCGCCGCCCGTCCCCGGGGACACCACCGTCCGCCGGCCGGGGGGCGGGCGCATGAGCGTCCGGCGCCGGCTGCTGCTGTGGTCCGCTCTTCCGGTGCTGCTGGCGCTGCTGCTCGCCGCGAAACTGCTCAGCGCCGCCTGGTTCTCCGGCCAGGCGAGCGCCGCCTTTGCCCGCGGTGACGCGCCGGCGGTGGCATCGGCCGCCGCGGTCCTGGGCATCGCGAACGTCCTCGAACCGCACAAAGCACCCTTCGCGGCCGGGGACGCCCTCGCGCTCCGCGGCGACTTCGCCGGCGCACGCACCGCGTTCGAGGCGGCCCTTGCCGCGGCCCCGCCGGCTGACGAATGCCGGGTACGGGCCAACCTGGCGCTCAGCATCGAACGGCTGGGCGACGCCGGCAGCGGCGGCAGCGGCGGCAGCGGCGGCACCGACGGCACTGACGACGGCGTCCGTCTGCTGGAGGAGGCCCTCGCCGTGGTCAGGGCCGCGCCCGCCGGCTGCTTCAACGCAGACAGTGCAGACAGTGCAGACAGTGCAGACAGTGCCGGCAGCGCTGACATCGCTGCTGGGGAGAGCCTGGAGACCGCCGGGCAGCGGCTGGAGGGAAAAATCGAGCGGCTGCGCGGCCAGCCGGAAACCGGCGAACCCGGCGAACCCGGAACGGAACCCGGAACGGAACCCGGACCGGAACCCGGACCGGAAGAGGACGGCGACGGGCCGGGGGACACACCCGACGCGCCGCTGGAGCAGCTCCGGGAGGCCGGACAGTCGGCCCAGCAGGAGCGCAACCGTGGCCTGCAGCGGGAGGAGTATCTCAACGGGACCAGCACCGGACCGCTCACGGACAAGCCCTGGTGACCAGGCAGGCGAAGAATATTCTGTGCAGGAACGAAATATGCCGTAAAGCTGCGTCTTAATTCGGGGGCGACTTGAACCGCCTGCCGGACCGGCCGTAGAGTCCTATCCAAGTTACCTCGGTAACGTGTCAGCGATCCTCCGCTCACGGCCAGCCCCACGGCGGCCCAGGAGGGTGTGGGTGCCCCCATGTGGGCCTGACATTTGCTCACGGACACCTTCGTATCAGGCGTAACAGTCGCGGCTGCGTCCTGCTGGAGTTTCCTCCGTGTTCCCCAAACTCAATTCACCGGCAGCCCCCGTTTACCGGGCACAGCTGTCAGTGTTCACAGCCAAGGACGCAAATGTCTCCACCAAGCCTTACTGACACCCATCCAAATCTTGCCGGCCCGGCGCCCGTCGCCCTGTCCTACGAGCTCTTCCCGCCGCGGTCGCCCGCTGCGGCCGAATCGCTCTGGACCACCATCGGCGAACTCGAGGCCACGTACCCGGACTACGTGTCCGTGACCTATGGCGCCAGCGGCTCCAACCGGAACACCGCCGTCGAGCTCATCAACCGCCTCGTCCAGGAAACCACCCTGCGGCCGCTGGCGCACCTGACCTGCGTGGGGAACTCCCCGCAGGAGCTCGCCGAGATCATCGGCGAACTGCTCGACGTCGGCGTGCGCGGCATCCTGGCCCTTCGCGGCGACCAGCCCAAGGACGGCGCCGCCCCTCCCGAGGGATCGCTGCGCTACGCCCAGGATCTGATCGAGCTCATCCGCCGGGTCGAACAGCGCCGCTCCGCGCTGCTCTGCGCCGGCAAGGTGGCCATCGGCGTCGCCGCGTACCCCACCCGGCACCCGGAATCCCCGAGCGAGGCGCACGACGTGGAGGTGCTGCTGGCCAAGCAGCGCTCCGGCGCCGACTTCGCCATCACCCAGGTCTTCTTCCACACCGGGCAGTACGCGGACCTGCTGACCCGGGCACGCCGGGCCGGCGTCACCATCCCGATCATCCCGGGCGTTATGCCGCTCACCAGCATCCGCCGGCTCACCCGGCTCACCGAGCTGACCGGCGTCGAACCGGACCCGGTCCTGATCGAACGGCTCGCCGCCGCTGAAACCGACGCTGACCGCACCCGGATCGGGGTCAGCGCCACCGTGGACCTGGCCAACGCGGCCCTGGACGCCGGCGCGCCCGGACTGCATCTCTACACCTTCAACGAACACACTGCCGCCCTCGACGTGCTGGACAAACTAGCCCTGCCCCGGCCGCGCAGCGGCAACCGGCACAGCGGCAACCGGCACAGCGGCGACCGGCACAGTGACCACCAGCGCACGGCCGGCGGCCGCCAGTTCGCCAGCTAACCACCCCACCAACGCTTAGGACTTTCCCATGACTGCACAGCACACTTCCACCAGCACCACACCTTTTCCGTCCGCCTCGATCCTGGGCTACCCGCGCATCGGCCGCCGCCGCGAACTCAAGAAGGCCGTGGAGGCCTACTGGGCCGGCAAGATCGACGCCGCCGCCCTCGACGCCGCCGCCAAGGAGATCCAGCTCGGCACCGCCCGGCGCCTCCAGGGCCTGGGCCTCACCGAAGCCGCCGCCGTTCCCGGTACGTTCTCGTACTACGACCAGGTGCTCGACGCCGCCGCCCACCTCGGCGCCGTGCCCGCCCGCTTCGGCAACCTCCTGAACGCCGAAGGCCAGCTCGACATCGACGGCTACTTCACCCTGGCCCGCGGCACCAAGGACCAGCAGCCGCTGGAAATGACCAAGTGGTTCGACACCAACTACCACTACCTCGTCCCGGAGATCGGCCCGGAGACCCGCTTCTCGCTGACCTCCAACCGCATCGTCGAGGAATTCGAATACGCCCTCGCCAACGGGGTCCAGACCCGCCCGTACATCGTCGGCCCGGTCACCTTCCTGCTGCTGAGCAAGGCCTCCGACGGCGCCCCGGCCGGGTTCAGCCCGTTGTCCCGCCTCGAGGACGTGCTGCCGGTCTACACCGCCCTGCTGGAGAAGCTGGCCGCCGCCGGCGCCGGATGGGTCCAGCTCGACGAGCCCGCCCTCGTGGTGGACCAGGACACCCCGGCCGCCGCGGTCCAGGCCGCCGTCGCCCGCACCTACGAGGTCCTCTCCGCCGCCGCCAACCGCCCGCAGCTGTTCGTCTCCACGCCGTACGGTGCACTCAACGGCCAGCTCGGCACGCTCGCCGCAACCGGCATCGACGCCCTGCACCTGGACGTCTTCAAGGGCGGGCTTCCCTCCGCCGCGGCCCTGGCCGCCCTGGGCAACAAGACCCTGGTTGCCGGCGTCGTGGACGGCCACAACATCTGGCGCAACGATCTTGCCGCCTCCGCGGAGAAGATCGCGGAGCTGAAGAAGTCCGTCGCCAGGCTGGCCGTCAGCACCTCCACCTCCACGCAGCACGTCCCGCACGACGTCGACGAGGAGACCCAGCTCTCCGCGCAGCTGCGCAGCTGGCTCGCCTTCGCCGACCAGAAGGCCACCGAGGTTGTCACCCTCGCCGGCCTCCTGACCAGCCCGGAAACCGTCCAGCCGGCCATCGATGAGGCCACGCGCATCATCGCCGACCGCGCCGGCGCCGACGGCGTCCGCCGCGCCGAGGTCCGGAACCGGACCGCCGCCCTGACCGGCGCCGACTTCAGCCGCTCCGGCTACGGCGTCCGCGAAGCCGCGCAGACCGAGGCCCTGCACCTGCCGCCGCTGCCCACCACCACCATCGGTTCCTTCCCGCAGACCGGCGAAATCCGCACCGCCCGGGCCCGCGCCAGCAAGGGCGAGCTCAGCACCGGGCAGTACGAGCAGCTCATGAAGGATGAGATCAAGCGCGTCGTGGAGCTGCAGGAAGAGCTCGGCTTCGACGTCCTGGTCCACGGCGAGCCTGAGCGCAACGACATGGTCCAGTACTTCGCCGAGAACCTCGAGGGCTTCGACGTCACGGTGCACGGCTGGGTCCAGTCCTACGGATCCCGCTGCACCCGCCCCTCGATCCTGTGGGGCGACGTCACCCGCAGCGCCCCCATCACGGTGGAATGGGCCCGGTACGCGCAGTCCCTGACCAACAAGCCGATGAAGGGCATGCTCACCGGCCCGGTCACGATCCTCGCCTGGTCCTTCGTCCGTGATGACCAGCCGCTCGGCGAGACCGCGAACCAGGTGGCCCTGGCCCTCCGCGACGAAATCGCCGACCTCGAAGCCGCCGGCATCAAGGTCATCCAGGTGGATGAGCCCGCCCTGCGCGAACTCCTGCCGCTGCGCAAGGCCGACCAGGCCGCGTACCTGGACTGGTCCGTGAAGTCCTTCCGCCTCGCCACCGCCGGCGCCGGGGACGCCACCCAGGTCCACACGCACCTGTGCTACTCCGAGTTCGGCGCCATCATCGACGCGATCGACGGCCTCGACGCCGACGTCACCTCGATCGAGGCCGCCCGCTCCCGCATGGAGGTCGTGCACGACCTCGAGTCCCACGGCTTCGGCCGCGGCGTGGGCCCGGGCGTCTATGACATCCACTCCCCGCGCGTCCCGGGCGAGCAGGAAGTCACCGAACTGCTCAGCACCGCCGTCAAGCACGTCCCGTCCCGCCAGCTCTGGGTCAACCCGGACTGCGGGCTGAAGACCCGCGGCTACGCCGAGACCGAGGAGTCGCTGCGCAACCTGGTCCACGCCACGAAGACGGTCCGCGCCGGACTGCTGGAAACAGCCAAGTAGCCGGCAGCCGGACCGGCCAACAGCTGAATTAACGACGCCGGCCGGTCACCTTTGACAGGTGGCCGGCCGGCGTCGAACGTTAATTGGGGGAGTCAGGACTCCCATAGGATCTCATCGTCCACGACGCCGTCCTCGTCCGCGGAGGCGACCAGGATCTCGTCGGTGAAATGCTCGCCGAGCGTGAAGTCCAGGACGAAGTAGCGTTCCGGCTGGCCGGGGAAGATGCCCACATGGCCGAGCTTGAGCGCCTTAAGGAAGACCGCGTCGGTGAGTTGGCTCGTGTCCTCGACGCCGAAGACCTTCCTCAGGTGCTCGTCCTTGATCGCGTTGCAATGGAAATGCCGGTACTCCTGCGGGCTGGTGCCGTCCTGCTCCAGTTCCTCGGCGATCATTTGCCGGACCTCGTCCACGAGTTCGGGCAGGAAGCGCAGCCGGTAGTCAACTTTGTGCATCGCCGCTTCGTCGAAGTGGTCATGCGCCTTGACGTTCAGGTCAAGCTCCACGGTCTGGCCCGCCAGTTCATGCTTGGCGGTGAAACTGTGGTCGCTCCCGTGGTTGAGTTCAACCTCTCCGAAGTGCTTGCTCGCTACCTTGTTCATACCTTCAACATAGCCCTGAAAACCGCTCCGTTCCAGCATTCCGGCGGTCTTTGTCTGGCTGGCCTACCACCGGCTCGGCGTTGCGTCGCCGCGATCCGGGACGTCCTTGACATCCTGGGACGCCCGGGGGTCATGGTCCACGACGTTGTCCACGTCGGCGATCAAAACACCGTCCGCTTCGGCGTTCTCAACCTGCAGCGCCCGCTCCGAGGCGTGTCTGGGCCTTTGCCCGGCCGCCATGACGGTGTCCACGGCGGCGGTGGACGGCTCGGGACTTGGCATGAATTCGGCGGGTACGGCGGTCCCGGTCGGGGCGCCCCGACGGCGGATCATCTGCATCCACCGGGGACTGCTGCCAAGGATGCCGTGTTCGGCGAGCTCCTCAACCTCCAGGTTGTAGAAGTCGCCGATGTGATCAACCAACTGGGCGCGGCGGGCCCGTTCGTACGCCCGGCGCTCCCTGCCGAAGGCGATGATGGTGGCCCAGCAAATCAGCAGCATGATGATGCTGAACGGCAGGGCGATGATAATCGCGGCCGTCTGGAGCGCCACCAGTCCACCGGATATCAGCAGCGAGATGGCCAGCAGCGCGGTGATGACGGTGAAGAAGGTCCGCACCCGCTTCTTCGGGTTGACCTGGCCGCCGGTGGCGATCATACCCATCACCAGGGCGCCGGAATCGGCGGAGGTGACAAAGAAGATGGTGATCAGGAGGATCACGCCGACAGTCAGGACCGCGGTGCCCGGCACGTAGGAGAGCATGTCGAACAACGCGCTGGATACGTTGACGCTCCCGTCGGGCTGCAGGAGGTTGCCCGTTCCGCCGAGCTGCACCGCCAGGGCGGTTCCGCCGAGGACACTGAACCAGAGGACACCAACCAGGCTGGGCACCAGGATGACTCCTGCGACGAACTGCCGGACCGTCCGCCCGCGGGAAATCCGGGCGATGAAAATACCCACAAAGGGGGCCCAGGAAATCCACCAGCCCCAGTAGAACGACGTCCAGGAGGCCTGCCAGGCCGCGCCGGCTTCTCCGCTGAACGCATTGACGTTGAAGGAGAGACTGACGAAGTTCTGGATGTAGGAGCCCATTGACTGCACGAACTCGCGGAGCAGGAAGGTGGACGGTCCAAAGACCAGCAGGTACAGCACCAGCATTCCGGCGGGCACCAGGTTGATGCTGGAGAGCCACTTCATGCCCTTGGTCACTCCGGAGAGGACAGAGAGCAGCACGAAGAAGGAAATCACGATGATAATGATGATTTCGGAACCCTGGCTGGGCTGCACCAGGTTGATGCTCTCAAGCCCGGCGCTGATCTGCAGGACGCCCAGGCCCAATGAGGTGGCCACACCAAAGAGAGTGCCGACGAGGGCAACAACATCGATCACGTTGCCCCATCCGCCCTGGACGCGTTTGCCCAGGAGCGGTTCAAGGGCCCAGCGGATGGACACCGGGCGCTTTCGACGGTGGATGGCGTAGGCGAGGGACAGCCCGATCACCACATAGATGGACCACGCATGCACACCCCAGTGCAGATAGGTTTGGCTCAATGCCTGTTCCGCCAGCTGCTGCGGCGTTCCCGAGACCCCCGGACGCGGATTGGCGAAATGGCTGAGAGGTTCGCTGACGCCGTAGAAAACGAGCCCGATTCCCATGCCGGCGGCAAATAACAGGGCGAACCAGGCCATCAGCGAGAACTCGGGTTCGTCGTCGTCATGGCCCAGTTTGATGTCTCCGAATCGGCTGAATCCCAGAAACAGGCTGAAGCCCACGAAGAAGCTGGTAATGAGGACGTAATACCAGTTGAAGGAATTGACGATGGTGGCCTGGATGGCACCAAACATCGCTTCGGCGGTTGCGGGAGCCAGCAGGGCAAACGCCGCAAACAGCGTCACCGTCACGGCGGCCGGCCAGAAAACCCATGGTTCGACTATGCGCGTTTTCGACTGTTCAGCCATTCTTCAAGGCTACGCGCTGGCGCCCGCAGGGCACAGGACGGTATTTCTCCTGTTTGTCGGATATCGGGCCCCGTGCCGGTACATTAGGCGGATGCAAACTGTTGCCCCCGCCGTCGCCCGCGCCCGTGCACTTTACGACAGCGGTGCCACGCGCCCGCTGGCCTGGCGGCTGGAGCAACTCGCCGGCCTGCGCCGGATGCTGGCCGAGCGCCGCACTGAGTTTACCGACGCACTGGCCAGCGATCTTGGCAAACACCCCACTGAGGCCCTCCTGACGGAGATCGGGTTCGCCGACACCGAGGCTGCGTACCTGGAGAAGAACCTCGAGGACTGGCTGCGGCCGCGCCCGGTCGCCGTGCCGCTCGCCGTCCAGCCCGCCAAGGCCTGGACCGAACTGACCCCGCTCGGGGTGGTGCTGGTGATCGGTCCATGGAACTATCCGTTGCAGTTGCTGCTCGCGCCGCTGGCCGGTGCCCTCGCCGCCGGCAACACCGTGGTGCTCAAGCCCAGCGAACAAGCCCCCGCCACCTCGGCCGCCCTGGCCCGCTGGGTCCCGGAGTACCTGGCCGGTGCGGCGGAGGTTGTCCAGGGCGGCATCCCGGAAACCACCGCCCTGCTGGCGGTGCGCTTCGACCACATCTTCTTCACCGGAGGGGAAGCGGCCGCCAAGGTGGTGCTGCGCGCCGCGGCCGAGCACCTGACACCGGTGACCCTGGAGCTGGGCGGCAAGTCCCCGGCCTACGTGGACTCCACCGCCGACCTGGCCAAGGCGGCCAGGCGGATCGCATGGGGCCGGTTCGTGAATGCCGGCCAGACCTGCGTGGCGCCGGATTACATTCTGGCCACCGAGGACGTGCTGGTTCCGCTGGAGCGTGAACTGGTCACGGCGATCGGCGCGCTCTTCGGCACCGATTCCTCCCGCAGCGAGTCCTACGGCCGGATCGTCAACGACCGGCACTTCGCCCGCATCGCCGCCCTCGCCGACGGCAGCACCGTGGTCCACGGCGGTGAACGGGACGCCGCCAGCCGCCACTTCGCCCCGACCCTGCTGCGCCCCGCCCCCGGGGACACCGTCATGGGGGAGGAGATCTTCGGCCCGCTGCTGCCGCTGGTCCCGGTCGCCGGGCGGGATGAGGCCATCCGGATCATCAACGACGGCGCCAAGCCGCTGGCGCTGTATGTGTTCAGCGGCGACGCCGACACCCGGCGGGCGTTTGCGGAACAAACGTCGTCGGGGGCGCTGTGCTTCGACGTCCCGGTGGCGCACCTGATGGTTCCGGGACTGCCCTTCGGCGGGGTGGGGGCCAGCGGCATGGGCTCCTACCACGGGGAGCACTCGGTGCGGACGTTCTCGCACGAACGCTCCACCCTGGCCAAGCCGCAGCGGCCGGACACCCTGGCGCTGATCTACCCGCCCTACACCAAGACCAAGCACCGGCTCATCAGCGCGCTCGCCGGGATGGGGACCGGGTTCTTCAAGCGTTTCCGTAAACGCTGAGTCAGCCCCTGCTCAGCTCTGAGTCAGCGCCGGCGCGGGAGGGCCGGCTTCAGGGCGGGGGAGTTGAAGGTGTCGGCCAGGAGTTCGACGAAGAGCTGGACCTGGGCGGTCTGCTTGTCGTTGATCAGCAGGGCAAAGACGTTGCGGGCCAGCCGGATTTCGGGAACGTCCAGCACCACCACCCCGGCCGGGCGGTGCAGCAGGGCCAGTTCGGGTACCAGTGCCGCGCCCAGCCCGGCCGCGGCCATCTCCAGGCTCGCGTGGAAGTCGTCGCTGTACGCCACCACCCGGGGGTGCAGGTTGCAGCTGGCGAAGAGCCGTTCGATCACCGTGGCGTCGGAAGTGCCGGGGTGGTGCACAATCCACGGCATGTCGGAGAGGTGGTCCGCCGCGACCTTCGACCCTGTGCCGATGCCCCAGGCCGCCGGGAGCACCACCCGGAAGTCGTCGTCGCCGATCCACTGCCGGTTCACGGTGTGCGGCCACGCGAGGCCTGACTGCCCCACCTGGTAGACCAGGGCGACGTCGAGTTCACCGCCGGTGCGCAGGCCCTGGATGGTCTGGGCGGGCTCGGCCACGGAGACCCGCAGGTCGATGCCGAGTTTCTTCCAGGCCGGGTTCGCCAGGATCCGCGGCAGCACATAGGTCGCCAGGCTGGGGAAGATGCCGAGCCGGAGTTCCTGCCGGGTGGTGTCCCCGGTGCGGGAGGCCGCCGCCATGAGCGTGTCGATGTCCGTGAGTACCTTGGCCGCGTGCCGGGTCATCACCAGGGCCGCTTCGGTGGGCTGGATGCTGCGCGCCGAGCGCTGGAACAGTTCGACGCCGGTGTCCCGTTCCAGGGCGGACATCTGCTGGGAAACGGCCGACGCCGTGTAGCCGAGCCGGGTGGCGGCCGCAGCGAAGGATCCCAGCCGGGTCACTTCGACGAGGGTCCGCAGATGGACGGGGTTAATCAAGGGCTGCCCTTCGCAGGTTCCGGTGAGGCGGGACCGCAATCCCGCTTCATTCTGGCACATTGGTTCGAAACGAACAGTTGCAAAGTCGCACACATCCGTCCGCCCTCCGGCGACGAATTGTCCATAAGACGATTCACCCGGATGATTCAGGCAATCGGTGTACCAGCCAACAGGAGCAGATCAGTGTCAGATGCAGCAGGGATTCCCGAGGGCCGGCGAGTAGCCGTGATTGGCAGCGGTGTGGCGGGTCTGAGCGCTGCCTACGTCCTGAACCGGCAGGACAGTGTGACCCTCTTCGAAGCCGATGCCAGGCTTGGCGGCCACGCCCACACCCACGACGTGCCGCAGGCCGGCGGGCCCGTGCTCGGGATCGATACCGGCTTCATCGTCCACAACGAACGGACCTACCCCACGCTGCTGCGGCTCTTCGCCGAACTGGGCATCGAGACCCAGGACTCGGAAATGAGCATGTCCGTCCGCTGCGATGGCTGCGGCCTGGAATACGCCGGCGCCCGGGCCAAGGGCCGTGGCATCCTTCCCCGGCCCTCCACCCTGCTGCGCGGCCGCTACCTGCTGATGCTGATCGAGGTGATGCGCTTCTACCGCAAGGCCCGCGCCCTGCTCGCGGAGGAGGTTAACGCAGGCGGGCCGGAGCTGACCCTGGGTGAGTTCCTGGCGCGGGAGAAGTTCAGCAGCTACTTCATCTCGCACTTCATGACCCCGATCGTCAGCGCCGTGTGGTCCTGCGACCCCACCACCGCCCTGGCCTACCCGGCCCGCTACCTCTTCACCTTCCTGGGCCACCACGGCCTGCTGGGTGTCTCGGGCTCACCGCAGTGGCGCACCGTCACCGGCGGCTCGCGCACGTACGTGGACAGGCTCGCGGCCACGCTGCCGGACATCCGCCTCTCCAGCCCGGTCACCGGGGTGCGCCGCCACGCGGACGGTGTCGAGCTGACCATCATGACCGGTACGGGAACACCGGCCACCGAGACCTTCGACGCCGTCGTGATCGCCACCCACCCGGCCCAGGCACTGGGCATGCTCACCGACGCCTCGGCTGCCGAGCGGGATGCGCTTGGCGGGATGCCGTACTCGGTCAACCACACTGTCTTCCACCGCGACGCCGCCGTGCTGCCGTCCAATGACAACGCCCGTGCGTCCTGGAACTACAGGCTGCCCTCCTGCGACGCCCGGCCGGACAAGGTCCTGGTCAGTTACGACATGACCAGGCTGCAGAGGCTGGCCCCGGTGGACATGGGGCGCTACATTGTCAGCCTGGGCGAATCCGAGCTGATTGAGGACACCACGGTGATCGAGCGCATGGTCTACGAGCACCCCCAGTACACCCCTGACTCCCTGAAGGCGCAGCAGCGGATCCTTGCGCTCGGCGACGGCCGGCTGGCCTTCGCCGGCGCCTACCATGGCTGGGGATTCCACGAGGACGGCGCCCTCTCCGGGGTCCGGGCCGCGGCGCGGCTGGGACGCGAGTGGGACGACGCCGGCACCGCTCTTGATACGGTGTCCCTAGACCCGGATCTGCAGACCGTCCCCGCGGAGGGCTCATGAGCGCCACTGCTGCCATCTACCGAACCTCCATCGCGCATGTGCGGCGCACTCCGCTGAAGAACGCGTTCACCTACCGCAGCTACAGCTGGTATGTCGACGTCGACCGGCTGCCCGCACTGCCCCGCCTGCTCCGGCCGCTCGCCGGCTTCCGCGTCGCGGACCACCTGGGCGACCCGGAGGGCACGCTCCGCGGCAACGTCGAGGCGTTCCTGGCCACCCGGGGGATTGACCTCGACGGCGGCCGGATCTCCATGCTCGCCGGCGCCCGGATGTTCGGGCACGTGTTCAATCCGCTGAGCCTGTTCTGGTGCCACGATGCCGCCGGGGAGCTGCGCTGCGTCCTCGTAGAGGTCCACAACACCTATGGCGAACGGCACTGCTACCTCCTCGAAACGGACGACGCCGGCCGGGCCAGCGTCCCCAAGGCGTTCTACGTCTCACCCTTCAACGACGTCGAAGGCCAGTACCGGATGAAACTCCCGGAGCCCGGCGACCGGCTCGCCGTCTCGATCGTCCTCGAGCGTGAAGGGCAGCAGCCCTTCATCGCCAGCATGGACGGCGACCGCCGCGACGCCACCGTGCGCAACATCCTCGCCGCCGCGCTCGCGGTCCCGCTGGCACCGGTGCGCGTCTCGGTGCAGATCCGCTGGCAGGGAATCAAGCTTTGGGCACGCCGGCTGCCCATCATCAAACGACCACACCACCCTTCACAGGAGGCAGTCCAGTGACTATGACCGAAGCGACCGGATCCGGCTCTGCACGCCGGGCCACTGCGGCCGCAGCCCCCTACACCGTCCCGCAGCCGCCCGCCGTGGTCGACGCCGGCATCTGGCCCAGCATTGCCGCCGCCCCCACTGGCCTGAAGGTCGCGGTGGCCGGCCGCGCCGCCGAGGCCATCTTCAAGGCCGCGGTCCGCCACCTGCCGCTGGAGGTCCGCTACCCGGACGGCACCGTCCTGGGCAAGGCGGCCACACCCGGGCAGAGCCACCCCGTCATGACCCTGAACCGTCCCGGGGCGTTCGCGGCCCGGCTTGGCGACGGCGGGCTGATCGGTCTGGGTGAGTCGTTTATGGCCGGGGACTGGGACGCCGATGACCTCACCGCCGTCATGGAGGTCTTCGCCGCCCGCGTGGCAACGCTGGTGCCCGAGCCGCTGCAGAAACTCCGCGCGCTCTACCTGCCGCGCCAGCCGCGGAAGGAACGCAACACCGAGCAGAACACCCGCTCGAACATCTCCCGGCACTACGACCTCTCCAACGAACTCTTCGGCACCTTCCTGGACGACACCATGACCTACTCCAGCGCGCTCTTCCCGGAGTCCGGCGGGGCGCTGACGGGCGTCGCCTGGAACGGCCTGGCCGCCGCGCAGCAGGCCAAGATCGACCGGCTGCTGGACAAGGCCGGCGTCGGAGCGGGCACCCGGGTGCTGGAAATCGGCACCGGCTGGGGCGAGCTGGCCCTCCGGGCCGCGCAGCGCGGCGCCACCGTCTACTCCGTCACCCTCTCCAGCGAGCAGCAGGAACTGGCCCGCAAGCGCGTCGCCGACGCCGGGTACACCGACGCCGTCACGATCGAGCTCAAGGACTACCGCGCCGTCGAGGGCGAGTACGACGCCGTCGTGTCCGTGGAGATGATCGAAGCCGTGGGCTTCGAGTACTGGGCCACCTACTTCCAGACGATCGAACGTGTCCTGGCCCCCGGCGGGAAGGTCGCCATCCAGGCCATCACCATCGCGCACGACCGGCTGCTGGCCACCCGCTCCAGCTACACCTGGGTGCACAAGTACATCTTCCCGGGCGGCGTCATTCCCTCCGTGCGGGCCATCGAGGACATCACGGAGAAACAGACCGGACTGCGGGTGCGCGAACGCCTTGCCATGGGGGAGCACTACGCGCAGACGCTGCGGCTCTGGGAGGAGCGCTTTATGGCCCGCTCCGCCGACGTCCATGGGCTGGGCTTCGACGAGATCTTCCAGCGCATGTGGCTGTTCTACCTCTGCTACTCCCGCGCGGGCTTCGAGACCGGCTACCTCGACGTGCAGCAGATCGTCCTGGACCGCCGGACAGCAGGCGAGTCCAGCAACGGATCCGGCGCGTGAGCGCGCCGCTCGCGGCACTGATCGAGGAGGTCCTGCGACCGCTGGCCGGCGGGGAACTCCCGGTCCGGCTCGTGGTGTGGGACGGCAGCGAGGCCGGACCGGCCGGCGCCCCGGTGGTCCGGCTGAACTCACCGGACGCCATCCGGCGGCTGCTCTGGGCGCCCGGGGAGCTCGGCGCCGCCCAGGCCTACGTCACCGGGGAACTGGACGTCGACGGCGACCTCAACTCCGTGCTCGAGCACCTCTGGAAGGTGGTCCGGGACCGGGGCCTCTCCGGCGTCCGCCCCACCCCCGCGGTGCTGGCCGGCGTCGCACGGATTGCCCGCGCCGCCGGGGCGCTCGGGCCGCCGCCCCCGCCGCCGGCCAGCCAGGCCAGGGTCAAGGGCAGGCTGCACAGCCTGGTCCGTGACCGCGCCGCGATCAGCCACCACTACGACCTCAGCAACGACTTCTACGCGCTGATCCTGGATCCGCAGATGGCCTACTCCAGCGGGTACTGGACGGGCCCGCATGCGGACGGTGCGCAGGGCTACGGGCTTGAGGACGCGCAGCGGGACAAACTGGATCTGGTCTGCCGCAAGATCGGCCTCAAACCGGGGATGCGGCTGCTGGATGTGGGCTGCGGCTGGGGCTCGCTGAGCCTGCACGCCGCCCGGCACTACGGCGCCGAGGTCGTCGGTGTCACCCTGTCCGGGGAGCAGAAGGCGTTCATCGACGCCCGCATCCGCGAACGCGGCCTCGAAGGGCACGTGGAGATCCGAATCCAGGACTACCGGGAGATCCCCGACGGGCCGTTCGACGCCGTCGCCTCCCTGGAGATGGGCGAACACGTCGGCCAGCGCAACTACCCCCTCTACGCCGCCGCGCTCTTCACCAACGTGATGCCCGGCGGCCGGGTGCTGGTCCAGCAGATGTCCCGGCGCGGCAAGCACCCCGGCGGCGGGCCGTTCATCGAATCCTTCATCGCCCCGGACATGCACATGCGTCCGGTGGGGGAAACATTGGGCTTCCTGGAGGACGCCGGCCTGGAGATCGAGAGCGTGCAGGGCATGCGGCGGGACTATGTGCTGACCCTCGAGGCCTGGTACGCGAAGTTCGAGGAGAACCACGCGGCCGCCGTCGCGATGATGGGCGAGGAGATCGCCCGGGTCTGGCGGCTCTACCTCGTGGGGGCGCTGCGCAGCTTCACCGAGCGCCGGACGGGCGTGGAGCAGATCCTCTGCAGCCGGCCGGAAGCCGGGACGTAGGCAACGACAGTTGGCCCCATAGCAGCCACTGTTAGGCGCCTCACGCTGTGAAAGGCGGGCACCCCCCCCGGGGTGTCCGCCTTCTGCGTGTTTCCGGACACCGCGTCTTGTGTTTAAGGGCACCCCGGACCGCCGTCCGCACTGTCCGCGACACGCCGTCCGCCGGACGACACGCAGGGAGTTAATTGTGCAAAGGTACTCCACAGCCTGTGGATTTCGTCCGTCAAAACGGCGGAAATCCGGACATTTTGAGGCACCCCGCCTGTGGACTGGCGGTGCATAAAATGACATACTTGTAATACATCATCTTGGGGTCCACATCGGGCTCGTGCACTACATGTAGTATCGAACTACAGTTCCAGCGGAGCAGCAGTGCTCGCCAGGCAAGGCCAGTAACGGATCAGGATTCCTGTTCCGGACCGGCCCGCCCGGACGACTGGCATTTCAGACGCAACAGAGACTCAGCTCAACAGCCGCAGCTCCTGCGCAGTACATATTTTGCAGTACCAAAGACTTCCACAAAGGGGACAGGGACCATGACCGTAACGGTTTACACGAAGCCGGCCTGTGTTCAGTGCAACGCGACATACCGCGCGCTGGACAAGAAGGGCATCACCTACCAGAGCGTCGACATCTCGCAGGATGCGGATGCCCTCGAGCGCCTGAAGGCCCTCGGCTACATGCAGGCCCCGGTTGTCGTCACGGACCAGGACCACTGGTCCGGTTTCCGCCCGGACAAGATCGCAGAACTGGCGCAGGCCTACTCCTCCGCCGTGGCCTGAACCGCTTCGAACGAAAACACGTCAGATGAGGTGAGTAACTCCATGGCACTGGCAACAGCCGCCGCGACGCCTACAGCAGGCGACGTCCGGACCACAGGCAGCCACCTCATCTACTTCTCCTCCTCCTCGGAGAACACCGCACGCTTCGTTCGAAAGCTGGGCGTTGACGCAGCCCGGATCCCGCTCCATGCGCGGGAACCCGCGCTCGTGGCCACCGAACCCTACGTGCTGGTGCTTCCCACCTACGGCGGCACCGGGGGAGAAGGGTCCGTTCCGAAGCAGGTCATCCGCTTCCTGAACGATCCGCGCAACCGCCAACAGCTCCGGGGAGTCATCGGGGCAGGCAACACGAACTTTGGGGACAACTACTGCATGGCCGGCGACATCATCGCCGCCAAATGCCAGGTCCCGCACCTATATCGATTTGAGCTCATGGGGACGCCGGAAGACGTCAGCCGAGTACAACAAGGATTGGAACAATTTTGGACACGACTGTCGCAAGAACAGAAGTAGCCGTCGAGAAGCACACCGTCCCCGGTGAGAAGCCGGTTATGCCGGCTGCCTTCCAGGGCCTGGGCTACCACGAGCTCAACGCCATGCTGAACCTCTACGGCCCGAACGGGGAGATCCAGTTCGAGGCGGACCGCGAGGCGGCGCACCAGTACTTCCTGCAGCACGTGAACAACAACACCGTGTTCTTCCACGACCTCGAGGAAAAGCTCGACTACCTCGTGAAGAACGAGTACTACGAGCGCGAAACCCTCGACCAGTACACGATGAACTTCATCCGCGATCTCTACAACCGCGCGTACAAGAAGAAGTTCCGCTTCGAGACGTTCCTGGGCGCGTTCAAGTTCTACACCTCCTACACGCTGAAGACGTTCGACGGAAAGCGCTTCCTGGAGCGCTACGAGGACCGCGTCTGCATGGTGGCCCTGCACCTGGCCCGCGGCGACGAGCAGCTCGCGCTGCAGATGGTCGACGAGATCATCGAGGGCCGCTTCCAGCCGGCCACCCCGACCTTCCTCAACGCCGGCAAGCGCCAGCGCGGCGAGCTGGTCTCCTGCTTCCTGCTCCGCATCGAAGACAACATGGAGTCGATCGGCCGTTCCATCAACTCCGCCCTGCAGCTGTCCAAGCGCGGCGGCGGCGTGGCCTTCGCCCTGACCAACATCCGCGAGGTCGGCGCGCCGATCAAGCAGATCGAGAACCAGTCCTCCGGCGTCATCCCCGTGATGAAGCTCCTCGAGGACAGCTTCTCCTACGCCAACCAGCTCGGTGCCCGCCAGGGTGCCGGCGCGGTGTACCTGCACGCCCACCACCCCGACATCTACCGCTTCCTGGACACCAAGCGCGAGAACGCGGACGAGAAGATCCGCATCAAGACCCTCTCGCTCGGCGTCGTGATCCCGGACATCACCTTCGAGCTGGCCAAGAAGGACGAGGACATGTACCTGTTCTCGCCGTACGACGTCGAACGCGTCTACGGCATGCCGTTCTCCGACGTCTCGGTCACCGAGAAGTACTACGAGATGGTGGACGATTCCCGGATCAAGAAGACCAAGATCAAGGCGCGCGAGTTCTTCCAGACCCTCGCCGAGATCCAGTTCGAATCCGGCTACCCGTACATCATGTTCGAGGACACCGTGAACCGGGAAAACCCGATCGACGGCAAGATCATCATGTCCAACCTGTGCTCCGAGATCCTCCAGGTCTCCCAGCCCACGACGTACCACGATGACCTGTCCTACGACCAGACCGGCAAGGACATCTCCTGCAACCTGGGTTCGCTGAACATCGCCAAGGCCATGGACTCGCCGGACTTCGGCCTGACCATCGAGACGGCCATCCGCTCGCTCTCGGCTGTTTCGGACATGTCCAACATCACCTCGGTGCCCTCGATCGCCCGCGGCAACGACCAGAGCCACGCCATCGGCCTGGGCCAGATGAACCTGCACGGCTACCTGGCCCGTGAGCGGGTGCACTACGGTTCCGAAGAAGGCATTGACTTCACCAACATCTACTTCTACTCGGTGGTGTTCCACGCGGTCCGCGCCTCCAACCGGCTGTCCATCCAGACCGGCCAGACCTTCGGCGGCTTCGAGAAGTCCAAGTACGCCTCGGGTGAGTTCTTTGACAAGTACACGGACCGGGAATGGGTCCCGCAGACCGCCAAGGTTGCGGAGCTGTTCCAGAACATCCACATCCCCACGCAGGATGACTGGCGCGAGCTGAAGGCTTCCGTCATGGAGCACGGCATCTACAACCAGAACCTGCAGGCCGTCCCGCCGACGGGCTCGATCTCCTACATCAACAACTCCACCTCCTCGATCCACCCGGTGGCGTCCAAGATCGAGATCCGCAAGGAAGGCAAGCTGGGCCGCGTGTACTACCCGGCGCCGTACCTGACGAACGACAACCTGGAGTACTACCAGGACGCGTACGAGATCGGCTTCGAGAAGGTCATCGACACCTACGCCGCCGCCACGCAGCACGTGGACCAGGGCCTGTCCCTGACGCTGTTCTTCAAGGACACCGCCACCACGCGCGACATCAACAAGGCCCAGATCTACGCCTGGAAAAAGGGCATCAAGACCATCTACTACATCCGTCTCCGCCAGCTCGCGCTGGAAGGGACTGAGGTGGAGGGCTGCGTCAGCTGCGCGTTGTAACCGATATCGGTTGATTTCGGCAAGGAGATGAAATGATGGAAACGACGACGGCGTCGGGCGGCTTGGTCTACGGCATCCGACTTCGGCGGGAGTTCGAGTACCGCTACGTCGGCATCACGACCAAAACGGCCAGTCGTCGTTTCCATCAGCACTTTCGCGTGGCAGCAGAAGGGCGCAAGACCCCCTTCTACGATTGGCTTCGGAAGCATGACCCGGCGGACGTTATCGCAGATGAGCTGGACTGGATTGAAGGTCTGCCCGAACTGGGGCAGGCCGAGGTCGATTGGATCAGCTACCTGCGACGTGAAGGCGACCGGCTCCTCAACCTGTCCGACGGCGGCCTTGGCCCCACTGGGGTCGTTTGGACGGCGGAGATGCGCGAAGCGGCTCGGGTGCGTTCAACGGGGCGCAAGATATCCAGACAATCCGGGCCAGGAGCGTCGTTCTATGGCGGGAACCACAGCCTGGAGCAGCGTGAAAAGTGGTCCAGGGAGCGCAAAGGGACTTACTTAGGCCCGGACAATCCCAACTTTGGCAAGTTCGGGCCCGAGCATCCAAGCTACGGACACACCATGAGCGACGAATCCCGCACGGCGTTCTCTGAGGCAAGGAAGGGTGCCGGCAACCCGAACTTCGGGAAAAAGGCCAGCGCCGAAACCCGTGCGAAAATGTCGGCAGCGAGGACGGGCCGATCAATCGCCACCATGCAGCAAAATGCACACACGCGTGATCACACCAACAGGGGCATCGAGAAAGCCGACTGCAAGTATTGCGTCGACGACTCGGCCAAACACAGTCTCTCTTCAGAAAGCGAACCGGAGTCATGACAGAAAAAGTAAAGCTTCTCACCCATGTTGAGGCGATCAACTGGAACCGCATCCAGGACGAGAAGGACGTGGATGTCTGGAACCGTCTCGTCAACAACTTCTGGCTGCCGGAGAAGATCCCGCTGTCCAACGACGTGCAGTCCTGGGCAACGCTGACCCCGGATGAGCAGCAACTCACCATGCGCGTGTTCACCGGTCTGACCCTGCTGGACACCATTCAGGGCACCGTCGGCGCTGTGTCGCTGATTCCGGATGCGATCACGCCGCATGAAGAGGCTGTCTACACGAACATCGCCTTCATGGAGTCCGTGCACGCCAAGAGCTACTCCTCCATCTTTTCCACGCTGGCCTCCACCAAGGAGATCGACGAGGCATTCCGCTGGTCCACCGAGAATGCAAACCTTCAGAAGAAGGCCCAGATCGTCATGGACTACTACCAGGGCGACGATCCCCTGAAGCGCAAGGTGGCCTCGACGCTGTTGGAGAGCTTCCTGTTCTACTCGGGCTTCTACCTGCCGATGTACTGGTCCTCACGGGCCAAGCTGACGAACACGGCCGACCTGATCCGCCTGATCATCCGTGACGAGGCCGTGCACGGCTACTACATCGGCTACAAGTTCCAGAAGGGCCTGGAGGGCCTGTCGGAGGAGCGCAAGCAGGAGATCAAGGACTACACCTTCGAACTGCTCTTCGAGCTCTACGAGAACGAAGTCCAGTACACGCACGATCTCTACGACTCCGTCGGCCTGGCCGAGGACGTCAAGAAGTTCCTGCACTACAACGCCAACAAGGCGCTGATGAACCTGGGCTACGAGGCCATGTTCCCGGCGTCCGTCACCGACGTGAACCCGGCGATCCTGTCGGCGCTGTCACCGAATGCTGACGAGAACCACGACTTCTTCTCGGGTTCGGGTTCGAGCTACGTCATTGGCAAGGCTGTCAATACTGAGGATGACGACTGGGACTTCTAGTCGTGTTTTTCTAAGCGCTAAGGAGAGTGGCCCCCGTGCATTGCACAGGGGCCACTCTCCTTTGTTGGGCAGACAATTCTTCGTCCGGGGCGGCGCCCATTGAACTTTCGACGTGGTGGCTAAACTAATCGCTGATCGCGTCGGCCATACGCACCTACCTCTATGGTTTGAGCCATGAAATCAGCTTCCGCGAGGTCGGGCCTCCGCCGAAGCTGATCCAAACAGTCGATCATGCACCTGGATCCGCAACTTAACACGTAGGTTTGCCAACGGCAGTGGCATCGTTGCACTGTTGTCCGCGGCCGCGGCCGCGTCCGCTCCTCAGACGAATTCTGTGAGCCTGCATCGAAGGGGAATGGCTCGGGCTATGCCTTAGCTGAGCGCCTGCGGTGGGCGCTCTCGACGCCACGGATAATCAGTTCGCCGGCTACCCCCAGACCAATAAGGACCAGCAGGTTTCCGTTGCGCATGGAACTTCCAGCGATGTAGCTGTTCTGGGCTGCCTGCACCACGGCAATGTCGTTCAGGTACCAACCGTTGGCGACGGTTTGCTGTGGTGCGCCCTTAGTCTCTCCAGCGTTAAGTTCATTCTTGACTGCAGCTGCCGCCAGTTCCGACTTCCAGTCCGAAGGGTTGCTGCCGCTGTGAAATGCGGGGTTGTTGGCAGCCCAAGTAGTGACGAGCAGAACGGCCACGACTGCGCCGAGAATTATGCGAGCGAGGTTGGCCGCTCCGACCCTCGCCAGTCTGCGCGGTTTGGACTGGAGCTGAGGCGCGTGTTCCGGTGCCGGAGGTACTTCGTTCGCCGCGCTTGCGGTGGATGCTTCGTAGGTAGTCATTTCCCCATTTTCGGTTCGTTATCGCTGCAACCGCCCGTTGGCGGAAATCTCAGTTGGCTACGCACGCGCCTCCGCGAAACGCGGTGCCATGGATTCCATCTGCTCCATGACCAGCTTGATGGCCTCGGGCTCCTTGTCCGGCGGGTAGCCGAAGCGGACCAGAAGCCGTTTGATCGAGGAGCGCAGCTTGGCCCGGACATCGTCACGCACAGTCCAGTCGGTGCGGACGTCCCGCCGCATCACGGACACCAACTCCCGGGCGATGTCAGCCAGGATGCCTTCGCCCTGGACCTCCACCGCAGACTGGTTCTGAGCCACGGCATCGTAGAACGCCAACTCGTCAGAATTCAGCGGGGGAGTGAACTGCGCACCACGGTTGCCTTCGGCGGCCACCTCCCGGGCCAGCTCCACCAGTTCCGCAATCACCTCCGCCGACGTCAGCTGCTGGTTGGTGTATTTCTTCATCAGTTCGGTGATCCGCTCGGAGAAGGCACGCTGGCGGATCACGTTATTCCGGGTAGTCTTCGCTGACTCGTCGGCAATCAGCTTCCGCAGCGCCTCGATGGCCAGCTGGGGGTTCCGTGCCTGTTGCGTCTTGGCGATGAACTCCGGCGTCAGATCATCCAGGGACGGCTTGGGCATGCCGGCGGCCTCGTAGATGTCCAGCACCTCGCCGGAAGACGTCGCGGTAGCGATCAGATTGCCCAGCAACCGCTGTATCTCCTCCGGCACCGGCTCGCCGCTGGCCTGCCGGTCGGCGGCGTCGAACTTGGCCATGTACACCCGGGTCTCTTCGTAGACCTGGATCTCCGGCCGCAGCCCGGCCAGGGTCTCGGACCCCGAGCACAGTGCCCACGCCCGGGAGAGCTGGCTGGAGAACCGCCGGTACTTCGAGGCCAGCGTCTCCTCGTCCGTGACAGGCTGGTTCCCCGGCGTCTCCGGGCTGCGCAGGTAGTTGGCCGCGCCCGTCGCCGCGGAGACAAACGCCTTCGGACCGCCCTTCATCAGCACGTCCCTCCAGTCGTAGCCGGCGAGCAGCCCGCGCAGGGATTCGACCAGGCCGCGGGCAACCACAACGGCCTCGTCGATGTTCTTGCCCACCGGCTTGTTCGCCCGGTCGGACTGCGTGTACTCGCCCAGCGCCTTGGCCAGGTTCTCCGCCAGCGGGGCATACGCCACCAGCAGCCCATCCCTTTTGCCGCGGAACGTCCTGTTTACTCGGGCCAGGGTCTGCATCAACAGGGCGCCCTTGAGCGGCCGGTCCAGGTACAGGGTATGCAGCGGTGGGGAGTCGTAGCCAGTGAGCATCATGTCCTTGACGATCACCAGTTCCAGCTCATCGTCCACGTCCTTGAGCCGTTCCTTCACCGTGGCATTCGCCGAATCGCGGCGCACGTGGTCGGAGACCGGCGGCACATCGGACGCGGTCCCGGAGTAGACCACCTTGATCTTGCCCTTCGCCAGATCATCGGAATGCCAGTCGGGCCGCAGCTCCACGATCGCCGTGTACAGCTTCGCGCAGATTTCCCGCGTCCCGCCCACGATCATCGCCTTGCCGGGCGCCTCGATGAATTTACCCATCCGGGCGCTGCGGTTCTCCCAGTGCGCCACCAGGTCCGCGGCCAGCGCCGCGATCCGCTGCGGCGCACCGTAGACGGCGTTTACGACGGCGACGCTCGCCTCGATGCGTGCCCGCTCGGTTTCGTCGAGACCCAGGGTGGCCTCGTCGGCCGCCTGGTCAAGGATCTCCTCCGTCACGTCCGCGGCCAGCCCCACCTTGATCAGGCGAGGTTCGAAGTACACCGGCACCGTGGCGCCGTCCTCGACTGCCCGGGAGAGGTCGTAGATGTCGATGTACTCGCCGAACACGTCTTGGGTGTTGCGGTCATCGAAGGAGATCGGCGTTCCGGTGAATGCGATCAGCGTCGCGTGCGGGAGGGCGTCGCGGAGGTGCCGGGCGTAGCCGTCCAGGTCGTCATAGTGGGAACGGTGCGCCTCGTCCACCACCACAATGATGTTTCGCCGGTCGGACAGCAGCGGGTGGTCGGCACCGGCGTCCTTCTCCGACTTGCTGCGGCCAAACTTCTGCAGGGTGGTGAAGTAGATGCCCCCGGTGGTCCGGTTGCTCAGTTCGTCCCGGAGTTCGGAGCGCTTCTTGATCTGTTTGGGGGACTCTGCCAGTAACAGGCTGCGGTCAAAGCCTTCGAACAGTTGGCCGTCGAGCTCGTTCCGGTCCGTGATGACCACGATGGTCGGGTTCTTCAACTTGGGGTGCCGGGCCACTAGGTTGGCGTAGAGCTCCATTTCCATGGACTTGCCCGACCCCTGGGTGTGCCAGACGACGCCGGCCTTACCGTTGCTTTCCACAGCCTGGACGGTGCTGCCCACGGCCTTGGTTACGGCGAAGTACTGGTGCGGTTTCGCGATGCGCTTGGACAGTCCATCCGATCCTTCGTCAAAGGCGGTGAAGTTGCGGACCAGCTGCAGGAAGCGCTCCTGGTTGAACAGTCCTTGGAGTGCCGTTTCCAGTGCGGTCACCGCCTCGCCGTCTTCCATGTAGCCCGGCGCGACGGGCACACCGTCGTCGTCGACGTTCCACGGTGAGAAGTGGTTGAGGGGAGTGAAGGGCGTGCCGTACTTGGCCTGGATTCCGTCCGAGGCGAGCGTGAACACGCAGAAGCGGAATGCCAGGGGGAACTCTCGCAGGTAGGTCTGCAGCTGGGCGTGCGCGGAGGCGACGTCGGCGGTGGTACTGCCGGCCTTCTTCAGTTCGATGATGCTCACCGGCATGCCGTTGCAGTAGAGCACGACGTCGAAGCGGCGTTTGTAGTCGCCCTGCACCAGGGTGACCTGGTTGACGGCAAGCCAGTCGTTCTGGTCCGGATCCGAGCTGAGCAAGTGGAGGGTGGGGTTGGCCTCGTTGCCGTCCGAGTCGATGTAGCTGAACCGGTAGCCGTCCACTAGGTAGCTGTGGATGCGGTGGTTCTCCGCGATGGCGTCGCTGGACTTGGGCGAGGCGATCTCGGCGAGGGCCTGCTGCAGGTACTGGGCCGGAACCGTCGGGTTGAACCGCTGGAGGGCTGCGAGCAGCCGGGACCGGACGAGGAGCTCGTTCCAGGAGTCCCGCTCGCCCCTGCCGGGCGCGATGTCCTGCCCCGTGGTAGGGCGCCAGCCGAGTGGTTCGGCCAACAGCTCAAGGGCCACGCCTTCCCAATCGGCTTCGGAAAAGGCTACTGCCGGCGCTGCTGTCACGGTGGTTCCCCCTGGTTGACCGGATGTCATGCTGAATTATCGCGTGAAAGTTCGGCTTCGAGTTCCTCGATGCTGGGCAGAGTCGACGCGAACTCCTCTGGCAACGACTCGACGATCTCCGCTTTCCACTCCGAGACACCGATCGGCATTGAAGTGGTCCGAAGCGCGTACTCGGCCACCACGTTGTTCTTGGATTTGCAGAGCAGCAGGCCGATGGTCGGTTTGTCCTCGGGGTGAGCCAGGAGGTCGTCAACGGCAGCCATGTACATCCCGATTTGACCGAGGTACCCGGGATCGAACTTCGTGGCCTTCAACTCGATGACCACGTAAGCGCGCAGCTTCAAGTGGTAGAAGAGGAGGTCGGCGAAGAATTCGTCGCCGCCAATCATCAAGCGTACTTGCTCGCCAACGAAGGCGAAGCCTTGGCCGAGCTCCAGAAGGAACTTCTCAACGTGCTTGATGAGCTGGCCTTCCAGCTCACGTTCGTTCCGCTTATCCGTCATGGCCACGAAGTCGAAGATGTAAGGGTCTTTGGTGAGTTGTTCGGCGAGATCGGAGTCCGGCGGCGGGAGGGTCGCTTTGAAGTTGTTGATGGACTTGCCGGCGCGCGCGTGGAGCTTGCTTTCGATTTGGTGGACCATCACGTTCCGAGACCAACCATGTTCGACGGCGGCAGCGGCGTACCAAACGCGGGTTTCGGGATCGCTGAGTTTCTGGATGAGGGCTATGTGGTGGTACCAGGGCAATTGTGAAAGCGGCGCTTTCACAATTGCCTGCTCATTCCATGTGGCTGCCAGCGCACGCATGAACATGAGATTCCGGGGCGAGAACCCTTTGGATTCAGGAAACCGTTCTCGAAGATCTGCGGCAAGGCGGCTGGTCACTTTCGCACCCCAGCCTTCCTCTCCTTGGCGCTTGAGGATGTCGCGGCCGATACCCCAGTATGTGGCGACCAATTCTTGATTGGCGGCCGCTACGGCGCGCGCTCGGCCCAGCTCAACCCGCTGGGAGACGCTGTCGAGTAGTTCCGGATACCACTCTGGCATGGTGCTCGTCGTTGGCGTTTCGGGGAAGGACGCCCCGTCGGCGTGTTTGCGGGTTCCTGGGCCGATGCCCATCTTGTTGGATTCTGTCGGGTTGGGTTTACTCGGCGTTGACATGACAGGTCCCCTCCGCGGTCTTCGGTTTGGCTATCTCGAAATTACCGAAGGGGTCCGACATTGAGGCGGACCATGGCCGGCCAACGAGAGGTGCAAGCGGCGGTTGCCACATTTCCCCGTTCTTCGGCAGCAACGTTGCCGCGGGCTGGAAAATTGCGTTGGAGCTACTCGCCGTCACACGCCGACCCTGGCCAGCTCGACTTCGGCATCCTTGACCCGAAGCTTGCCGGACATGAGATGGGGGAGGAGAGAGTCGCGCAACTGTGAAATTACCAGGTTATCCCTTCGCACTTGGGACGTCACCATGCCCAAGGATGTTATTTGTTCGTGTAGATCAGGATGCACCGACCGAGGGTCTGCAACTTGAGTCATCAGGAGGTCCGCTGGGCTGACTCGCTGGTGGCTCCCTGAGGTTCCGGACACCTTTGCCTTTAAGTCTGAGCTAAATGATGGCTGCGAAAGCATCGCCCAAAGCACCGATGTTGATGAGAACAGGGGCTCCAGAACCAAGAATTCAGTGGAGGCCAACGAGTAGGAGGGAGGAGAAGCGACGTCCCAAATTCGTGGAAAGTGCGGATTCAACTTCGAGACCAGGACACTCGGTTGGTCTATGGCATACTTTGAGCTCTTAATCGAAGCAGGGTCAGTAACGTCTGGCACAATTCCGGCGTCGAAGGCTGGAAGGCTGAAATGAGAGACAGTGTCCCGTCGAAGTGATGCGGGATTGCGGGAAGTCTTGTGGTGGGTTACCACGCTACCCAGGGAGACTGAGTGCGGAGTTTGAGTCAACAATGCGATTGCCAGCCGTTCCGCTGTTGAGACCAGTTTGGTGTTGGCGGCGATCTTGTCGTCGAGTGCCCCCAGCACCTCGGCGATCGCCCGCTGTTCGTGCACCCTCGGGAGCGGGATCTTGGCATTGCTCAGCTCGCGTATTGGGAGCTGTGGCTGAGCGCTGCCCGACGTGAGGGACTCGATCTGTTGTGCCATCGAGTCCGACCTCAAAAAGTAGTAGAGGTACTGCGGATCAAGGTGAGCTCTGTCGGTCCGTAGAATGAGCATTCCGGAGTTGACGCGCATATTTTCGATTGGTACTGATTCGTCGAAATAGGCTACATTTCCCACAGTCCCTCGGGTTGTTAGAACTACGTCGCCACGGATGAGTTTTCCGGCGCGGAGCGCGGCATCCTTCTCCGCGGAGATAAACGTAGTTTGTTCGAATAAGAATCCAGACCTCGTAACGTTGCGGGCGCTCAGAAACAGACAGTCTCCGTGAGCAGTAAAATCAGTCCCGTTGGGATAGTTTTTTCCTCGATCTCCATCAAGCATTTGGAGCGGGGCGTTGCCGAAGGCATGGACGGGCCATTCGCTCAAGAGACCCTCCTCAGCTGCTCGCGCACAACCTGCGCCAACCGTTCGGACTCCTCGAACTGCGTGAACAGCTCCTTGGACAGCCGCGCGATCTTCTCCTCGATCGGCTCGCCGTCGTCCTCCACATCGGCTGCCCCGACATACCTTCCCGGCGTCAGCGCGTAGTCCGCAGCTTTGACCTCCGCGAGGCTGGCCGAGTAGCAGAAGCCGGCCTCGTCGTCGTACGTCAGTCCTGCCTCAACCGCGGAAGAAGTCCCGCGCCAGGCGTGGTACGTGTTCGCAATCTTGGCGATGTCCTCATCCGACAAGGCGCGCTCGGCGCGGTCCACCATGTAGCCGAGGTTCCTCGCATCGATGAAAAGCACCTGCCCGGTGCGGTCCGCGGAGCCGTTCTTGCCAGCGCTCTTGTCCTTGGCGAAGAACCAGGTGCAGACAGGGATGCCGGTGCTGCGGAAGAGCTGGCCGGGCAGCGCAACCATGCAGGAGACCAGGTCCGCCTCGACGAGCTGCGCACGGATCTCGCCCTCGCCGCCGGAGTTGGAGGACATGGAGCCGTTGGCCATGACCACGCCGGCGCTGCCGCCGGGGGCCAGCTTGGCGATGATGTGCTGGATCCAGGCGTAGTTGGCGTTGCTGACCGGGGGTACGCCGTACTTCCAGCGGGGGTCGGATTCGGAGCGGGCCCAGTCCTTAATGTTGAAGGGCGGGTTGGCCATGATGAAGTCCGCGCCGTTGTTGCCGGTCAACTCCGGGTGCTGGTCCCGGGCGAAAGTGTCGCCCCAACGGGAGGCGAGGTTGGCGTTGAGGCCGTGGATGGCGAGGTTCATCTTGGCCATCCGCCAGGTGCGCTCGTTGAGTTCCTGGCCGTAAACGGAGATGTCCGAGCCCTCCATGTTGTGGGCCGCGAGGAACTTCTCGGCCTGGACGAACATGCCGCCCGAGCCGCAGCAGGGATCATAGACCCGGCCGCGGTGGGGTTCGAGGACCTCGACGAGGACCCGGACCACGCCGGCGGGGGTGTAGAACTCGCCGCCGCGCTTGCCCTCGGCCTTGGCAAATTTCTCCAGGAAGTACTCGTAGACCTCGCCGAGCAGGTCGCGGGCCTTGCTGGCGCCCTGGCCGGTGAAGCGGGCGGAGTTGAACAGGTCCAGCAGTTCGCCGAGGCGGCGCTGGTCCACGTTGTCGCGGTTGTAGATGCGGGGGAGGGTTGCGGCTAGGGACTTGTTGTCGGCCATGATGAGTTCCATGGCTTCATCGATGAGTTGGCCGATCGACTTGGGCTCGGCGCCGTCCATAGCGGGGAGACCCTTGGCGTTGTCCGCCAGGTAGGTCCAGCGGGCACGTTCGGAAACCCAGAACACGCCGCGGCCGGTGTACTCGTCGACGTCGTCGATCAGCTGGGCGATCTGCTCCTCGTTGAGCCCGTCGGCCTCCAGCTCGGCCTGGATCTGCGCGCGGCGTTCCTCGAAAGCGTCCGAGACGTACTTCAGGAACACCAGTCCAAGGATCACGTCCTTGTACTGGGAGGCATCCATGGAGCCGCGCAGTTTGTCCGCGGCCTTCCAGAGGGTGTCCTTGAGTTCCTTCATGGTGGACGGGGCGAGGTCTACCTTCAATTTCGGGGGCATTACTGGGTTCCTTCGTTCTGTGGTCCGGCGAGCTTAGTGCTGGGGTCTGTCAGGGTGAGGCTTCCGCCCGCTACGCCGTCCGTAATCAGGGTAGCGAGTTCTTCGAGCCGCCCGAGGCGTTCGCGAGCTTGTTGCTGCTCGTGTTGCAGCCGGGCGAGGGATTCGCCCAGCTTCTTGCGCTGGGCATCCGGTGTGAGGCGCAGGCGCCACTGGCGCCAGGACTTGTCCGCTGCGGGGAGACTTTTGATGTCCGCGGCGACGACGTCGGGCAGCAGCCCGCCGGGGTCACCGGCGTCAATCCGAAGTACCCTCGCCGGAAAGACGACGGCGGAGCCGCCTTGCGTGTCCACCCGTGCGGCGGGCCGGGGGCTCGTACAGAAGACGACGTCGCCGGGCTGGGTCAGCCGGCTCGCGGGATAGGTGGCCGCAAGGTCCAGCAAGCCGATGTGCCGGGGTGGTGCGCCGTGTGGGTTCAGCAGTTCCGCCGCGCCCAGCACCCGGATCCCCTCCCGATGAGCCAGGTCCGCATCCTCGAGCCGGTTCCCCTTGATGTACTTGACCGTGCCCGCTTCGATGAGTTCCTGAACGGAGGCGGACTGGGCCTTCGCGTTCGGCTCAGCGGGCAGTACGTTCACGGCAGCCGATTCTCTGGATTCGCTGCTCTGCAGCAGGCGCACGAGTTCCTCCACCCGCAAGGCTGCCTCGGCGCCGCCGGGGCTCCGAGCCGAACCGTGGGCTGGCGCTGCCACCAAGGACTTCCGGCTGGCCAGCAGCAGACGGGTCTGCACTAGGCGGGCGAAACGGAAGGAGTGGGCGCGCACCGTGGCGCCGTTTCCCATGGAGGCAACGATGTCGCTGACCAGGTCCTGCTTCACGTCTTCGCTGAGGTCCTGGGTGCTGAGGTCCGCCACCATGGTCCAGCGATCGGCAATGGGAACCTCAGCGAACGACGGTCCCAGCACCCAGAGGGCCTGGGCTTCGCGGGGCTTGGACCGCAGCAGGCCCAGGGGCAGCCGGACGATGGCGCGTATCCGGCCGATCCGCAGCAGCCCCGAACGGAGCCCTGCAGCGCCGGCATCCAGCGGCAGATCGCAGAGAACCCTCGCCGGGGCGATGATGACAGCCCGCTGCTGATCGTCCATCTGCAGGACAAGGTGTTCCACCGCCGAGAGAATCTGCGCCGCGCCCATGCCGGGGTCACCGGGGGACGGGTACTGCGCGACATGGATGACGGGGCCATGGACGGCGAACTCACCGCCGGGATCGACGCGGATCTGTCCGCCCTCCACGCCGTGCACCCGCAGGCGGCGACGCACCAGGCGGCCGGCGGCGCCGTCGTCGTCGTCCATTGTCAGAAAGGTGACGGGCGTACCCTCGCCGGCAGCGTGCGCTACGCCCATCAGGAGGTCGCTTCCACCTCGCGTGGCGTCGGCAAAGACAGCGTTCCCGCCCAGTGTTGCCGCCAGTTCGACGGCAGCGGCGGCAACCAGCCCCACGGCGGAGTCGGTGAGAGCGGTATCCGAGTGTTCCCGATGCCCCGTCCGGAACCGTGCTGTCAGGAGTTGCTCGAAGGCAGCCGGCGCGTTGTAGGAACTGTCCACCAGCCGGTCCGCAAAGGCTGCCGTTGAAGCGAGGGACGTGCCCTTGGCCTCCAGCTCCGAATAGAGGAACAAGTCATCGGGGTCGCATTCGTCCGCGAGGTCCAGCAGTTCAGCTGTGCTCAGTGTCCCCAGGGCGTGGCCGGTCATTGCCTTGAGCGTCAGCAGGGCGGTGAGTGCGTCCAGCGTGGTTCCCTGGGCACCGCCGGCTGCTGCCCCGGGCACCCGGGCGAAAGCGGCGGCGTCGCTCACGGCTTCCGTGTTGTTCCCCCGCCCGGTGGCCGCCAACCAGCCGGCGACCTGGTCGGCGTCGAACAGTTCGCGGCCGCCTTCCTGTGCGGCGGGCCCTGGAAACGGGTGAGCTGACCCGGCGCTGCGTTTGCGCCACATGGATACGACCGGGCGCTGGACCTGCGCCAGGGCGGCCACGTCCGAGAGGGTCATGCGCAGGGCTTCTGGTTCGTTCATTTTCCGCCTCCTTCCGACGTCGACCCCCAGCCTAACCGGGCCTGGCGACTTTCCTCGTGAAGTGCTGATAACCGGGGTTATCAGTGTCTTTGGGTCTTGTAGTCGTCGGGCCGCCGTAGTTTCGATTCTGCAGCTGCGAGGGAAATCTTCCGGAGCTGCGACGGCGGCGGGGAACCACGCATTGGGGGATCGGTATCCCGCCGCCGTTCAGCAGCCACCCGAGATCAGAGGAAGAGAACATGTTGAATACCGAGACGAACGCGCCGGCGGAAACACACGTCAAAGACGTGCGGAACGAAGGGAAGTCGTCATCTGACCAGGAAAAGCCGGCACGGAAGAGGAAGGTACTCCCGGTGGTGGCCGTGCTGGCGTTGTTGGCTGGCGCCCTCGGCATCGGCACAACGCTGCCGGACCCGAAATCCAGCGACGCCTATGCAGCGCTCGCAGGGGAGAAGGCGTCCGTGGAATCCGATCGGGACTCGGCCAAGTCCAGCTACGCGTCGATGAAGTCGAAGTACGACACGCTGCAGAACGGCATCGCCGCCCGTGAAGCCAAGGTCACCACAAGGGAGACCGAGGTGGGCAAGGCAGACGCTGCAGTGAAGACGGCCGAGGCCGCCGTCAAGGTCCGCGAAGAGGCAGTCACTGGCGCGGAGAAGACCAAGGCGGCCAACACCGTCGGAGACGGCACCTGGACGGTCGGGTCCGATATCGAGCCCGGAACGTACCGCGCCGTCGAGGCCGTGGGGTCTTCCTGTTACTGGGGGATATACCGCAGCGGTAGCAACGGCGGCGACATCATCGAGAACGATATTCCGGGCGGAGGGCGCCCTGTCGTGGCCCTCTCAGCTGGTCAGGACTTCAATTCAACCCGCTGCGGCAAATGGGAAAAGCGGTAACTTCCCCACGCGCACACACAATTCATTCACTTTGGAAAGGCACCACATGTCCCACGCGACTCCCGAACAGCCCTTGACCGCCGCGATTGCATCGACTCAGCCCCGGCCGTTCTTCAAGAAGAAGCGCTTCCTCATTCCCGCCGGCGTCCTGGTACTTGGCATCGCCCTGGGCTCTTGCTCGGGCGGAACCACGAAGGCCAGTGACGCCGGTCCGGCCGCGGCGCCGGCGTCGTCTGCTGCAGCAGCGGCCCCGGCTCCCACTGCTGCTCCGGCAGTTGCCGCTCCGGCGCCGGCTGTCCCTGCCGGCCCGTCGATTGGGACTCCGTTCAGTGTCAAGATGGGCAACGGTGACGTCGCGAAGATCACGATCGTCTCCGCAGTGCGTACGGACGCTGTCACCACTACGGCCTTCGCAACGGCGGCGAAGAACGGAAGCTACCTGCTCCTGGACGTCCTGTGGGAAACGGAGACGGGGAAGACCAGTTCCAACCCGCTCTACTTCTCGGCGAAGGACTCCAATGGGCGCAAAGCGGATCTGAGCCTCTTCGCGGACAACCAGATGGGCTCCGGCGACGTTCTGCCGGGTGACAAGACCCGCGGGTTCATAGCCTTCGATATTGCGCCCGGTGCTTCCACCGTGATGATCTCGACCCCGCTGATGCAGGAAGCTGCACGGATCCAGATCCCGGGGTAGGGCGGCAATGGAGCCGTGCCTGAACGGCCGGCTCCTTTGTAACTCATACAGTTCAACTGTTCACTTTCGTTTTATCAATTGGGGGATTCATTGAGCATTACCAACGAGCAAGATTCGCTGTATGGACAGATGCCTGCCGCTGGCCCCGGCACCATAGTGACCGCTGGCGGCGGAACTGTTCCCGGGGCCCAGATCTACCAGTTCCGCGGAGGGGCTGCGTCCTTTTTCGGCACCCAGATCCTGGGCGTCCTGATAACGATCTGCACCCTCGGGATCTGCTACCCGTTCGCCGTTGTCCTGATCGAACGGTGGAGGGCCGAGAACACGTATCTTCACGGCCGGCAGCTTCGTTTCGTCGGCACCGGCTGGGGCATCTTCGGGCTTTGGATCAAATGGCTGCTCTTGAGCATCATCACGCTGGGTATCTACACCTTCTGGGTCTACCCGCGGCTGATGCAGTGGAAGGTTGAGAACACCGTCCACGCGTAGACGGAACGGCCCTGCACCCTTCGGGGTGCAGGGCATTTCTGCACGCCGCCCGACTGCCAGTGGGCCGCCACCGCACCATCACCTGAACATCGCACCCCATGGATAGGGCCAGCACGCATGGATCGGCAAGTCGACTATATCGACGCCGGATCGTCTGCGGCTGCTTATCCGGTGGGTAGTCGAACTGGACTAGCAACCGAGGGACGGGAGAGCGCAGTTTCGCCCGCACATCATCTCGGACCGTCTAGTCTGTTCGGATGTGACGGCGCATGACGGGGACCAGCTCGGGGAATATTGGCCAGTACCCCTTCTCTCTGAACCTGAACAGCGGACTCGTTCTCGGCCACCGCGTCGAAAAATGCCAGCTCGTCGGTGTTCAGTGGTGGAGAGAAATGTGATCCTTGGTTTATGCTCAGGAACGCAGCCTGACCACGGTCTCCAGAACATGCATCGCGGCAGGGAATTCGCCGCGACTAGCCAGAGGGCGAGGTCCTCCGATGAGGGAGATTCCTACACCAACCGTCTTACAGTTCAACGGGGTTGGCGTCGGTGCCGAGTTCTGCCCAGAACTTGCCAAAGTCCTCTAGGCCAGCGAGCGGCGAGGACTGGGCGAGATCGACGATGCCCCGGACGACGGCGTGAACCATTTGGGGGTCTCCCGAGTCCATGGCCTGGTCGAGTCGGACGAACATGTCCTCGCTGGTCTTTGCGCGCTCAGCGAAGATTCCCTCGAAGTAGAGCCTCAGAATCTTCTCGGCCGCGTGGATGCGGTCGACTTGGACATGCTCGGCCGCTGCAATAGCTGCGCGCTTTGTGTGTTCCTCCTGCCGGATCCGGCCGTACTCGCGCGCGGCCCCCACGATCTCGCTGAGAGCGACGAAGGCATCAGCGTTGAGAATCGGCGAGTGCTTTGATCCAACCACCTTGCCGACGTGCACCTTCGCGTCAGACATCCTCAACCTCCTTGACCAGAGTGCGGTACTTGACATTGAACATGGCTGTCTCCTCGTTCAAGTCTCCCGATTCGTCAACGACTGTAGCTGATGCGACGTTGCGAACGGCAATCGTCAACGTCACCGCCTGCTGGAACCGAGCCGCATGGCGTGCTGGGTCGAACAGTTCGGACTCGAGCAGCTCGAGCGCCGACGTGGCTCGCACGACAAGTCGGCAAAGCAACCCCTCGAGTTCCGCGGCCCGTGCGCCGACCGCGTCGAACTTCGCTTTCGTCAACTGCATCTCGGCGCTTGCGACGCTTACCTTGGCCTCGTTTTCGCTGGCTTTCGTCTTCGCTTTCTCACCCTGCCCAGCGACTACAAGGCCACTCACGAGGATCGCGGGCCCAATCGTGACGAAGTTGAGGGCGGCTGCTCCGGCTGCCATCCCGGCGCCACCCGAGGCGATGCTGCCACCACCGAGAAAGGCGAGAGTCGCGTTCGTCGCGGCCACACCGGACAAAGCCGAGATGGAAGTGCCTGTGCTCGCAGCGGCGAACGCCGTGACTGCCGTGGTGATCCCGGAGTTGATGCCGACCCCCGTGGCTGCCGACCCCACCATCCCGCGCATCCAGGAGATCGCTTCCTGCCCCAGACTTCCTTCAAGCGTGACCTGCCCCGGCGTCGACTCGAGTCCGTCTACTAAGAGCTTCTCGCTCTCCGTCACCCGCTTCTCGTGTCGCCGCAGGAAGTCAGCCATTCGCTCAACAATCATGTGAATGGCCTGCTCCTGGCGGTTGCCGAGGACTTTCAGGGAATCGTTCGTGAGCAGCTCGTGAGCCTCAAGCTTGCGACGTTCCTGGTCGTAATGCGCTCCGGACTTCCGGATGCGGTCGTTGGCGCTCTTGATGTCATAACCGCCTTTGAGCCCAAAGGCCGCGCCGCTCGCGCCGCTGATGACCCCGATGCCGATCAAGGCAAGTGGGACTAGAGGCAGGACCATCGAACTTCTCCGAGTCGGGTAATAGTGTTCACAACCCCGAATCGTAGTGTCATTTTGGTAGGGTCTGCGGGAAAGCGGCTCATCATAGTTGTGTGTCGTCATGGTTCGTGCGCCGGCGGCGGTGTTGGGCGAGGTCTTCCGATGAGGGAAGTTCCTGAGCTCACCAGCCGGAATACCTCGGCCTCGATGCGGTCGGGCTGGAAGGATTTGCCGAGACAGCACGGGCCTCAGCCCGTCCGCGATGCCCGCAGCGCCACCGCTGCGCCCCGCTTCCTGGGCGAGGCATAACCCAGTACGGACACCACGACGTTGCTGATGACGATCAGCCCATGCCAACTCATTCGTTGAGGTCATGGGCCTAATGGAGGAAGACCCAGCTGGTCCGGGCCGCCCAGATTGGGTTGATGCTGGTCACGGTGGTTCCTTGCAGGCCGGGGAGGCGCCAGTCGACAGTGCGGTTGAGCAGGATGTAGCAGCCCAGGCCGCCGCAGCGGGCAGTGCAGGGCAATGCTCGTAATGTCTGCGGTGGGACCGGGGTTGGTCGACACCACCACGCCGATGTCGGCCTGGAAGGGCCGGCAAGGTCGGGCAGACGCCGCGAGCCGGCAATGGCGACAGCGAGCGGGCCGAGGAACTCGAGTGTTACGGCCAGGCCGAGCCCGGTCCGGTCGACTGCAGCATACAAGCTCAAGTTCATCACGCTAAACACGATTAATGCGGCTTCATAATTCGGGTCAGGTCGACGACTATACGAGTCCGCTGTAAAAGGACTAACTAGTTTGACCACGACAAGATTCGGATTAACTCATGCCGCCGAGTAAACGCAGGGGAGGGGAATGGTCCTGGGGCCCAAGTAGCCTGGCAACCTTCATCCGGTCGTCCGTGCCTGCTGGCTTCCACCAACCTGGTTCTCGGCTGCTGTCAACTAAGAAAGGCCCGCACGTTGAATTCAACGTGCGGGGCCTTTGTAACCTAAGGGGGATTCGCTAGTCCGGCGCCTACTTCTGGGGTACTCCGGCGGCGGCCTCGGCTACCGTCAGCGCCTTGCCGAACGCCGCCACGGCGGACCGGTAGTTCGCCGTGTTGCCTTCTGACTTTGCCTGCTCGGTCTTCCGCATTGCCCTGATCATCGCCGCGGTAGCAGGGAAAGCAGTATCGGACATGGCCGGAAAGTCGAACTGCAGGTGCGGGTCAACCTCGTAGGCCAGCCACCGGCCCTCGAGAAATTTATGGTGTGCAGCAGCGGCGCTGAAGCCCTCAGCGTCAACCAATGACAGCCCGCTCAGGCTTCCAGTGGCCACGCCAGCGGCCTCCTCCGCTGTCCGGGCAGCCTCTCGCTGGCGCTGGAGCGCCTGTGCGGCCCCCAGCCCTCCGGGGTCCTTGAGCCGGTGCTTCAGAACCATGTTGTTCTCGTAGACCCGGATTTCCTCCAGGGTCATACTGTCCAGCTCCGTAGCGGTCTTACTGACTACATCGGCAGGGCCTCTCCGGCTGGCGATACTGCTGACCGGGACGGGGAACAGGAACTTGCCCCCCAGGAAGCCCCCGAGCAAAACACCCAAGACAGCCCAGTCTGGTAAGCCTGCTGAGCCCGTCGACCCGGCAACAAAAAAGGCGCCCGAGTTGGTTATGGCCTGGCCTGTGGTGAAAGTCAGGCGGGTCTTTCCGAAGCGCCTCACCCTGCGGTGCCTGGTGAGTTGTTGGTTGTGAAATGAACCGGCCTTTGCGATCCAATCGCGTGCTCGGTCCACCAGTTGCGGGATTTCAGTCATGATCAGGAGGATACCTCGGTCTATGCAGACACCGACGGGTGCCAACGCCACGCACCCCGCGGGCACGGTCAAGAACGAGTTCTAGCGTCCGCGGCAGGATTCCAGACCGCGAAGCAGGGGAGCGGGACCGTCTTTCACGTGATCAGCGGGTCGGGCTCCGCCAAGCCCCGGCCGCGCCCTGGCTCTGATTAGCTGTCGACCGACGGGACGGGGATCCGGACGGCCGTTCCGCTGACCACGATTCCGCCGGCAGCGGGAATGTCCACTGTGAGTAGGCCAGGCCGGCCGACGTGCCGTCCCTGGTGGATCAGGACTCTCGCCGGGGGTTCGACCAGGCCGAGGATGCGCAGGTAGGCCCCGACCGCAGCTGCGGCGGCCCCTGTTGCGGGGTCCTCCGTGATGGCGCCCACCGGGAACAGGTTCCGGGCTTCGAATTCGCCGTCTGCAATACGATGCAGCACTGTCACCGTTGCGGCCCAGCCCCGTGCGTCCATGAGGCGGCGCAGCGCCTCCGGATCGAAACGAAAGGAATCGAAAAGGGTGCGGTCGGCGAAGACCAGCACCGGATGCCAGTTTCCCGAGTACGCGATCCTGGGCGGATAGTTCGGATCGATGTCGCCCTGCCCGACGCCGAGCAGTCCCAGGAGGTCAGCCAGGACGGCGTCGTCGAATTCGGCCAGCTGCGGCTCCACTGCGGTGAACGATGCGGTGATGTCGGCGCCTTCGCCTGCCGTCTCGATGAGGACGTGGCCGACGGGGGTGTCGAAGGTGAAGGACCCGGCCCCGTCGCGAACGCTCAGCGCGATCGTCGCATGGCCACAAAATGGTACTTCGGCGATCGGCGAGAAGTACCGGACCCGGCTCCGGCGCGGGTCGCCGTCGACGCCCTGCCCGGTCACAAAGGCCGTTTCGGCATACCCGACGGCGGCCGCCACCGCCAGCATCCCGGCTTCATCCAGATGGCGGGCATCCAGGACCAGCCCGGCAGGATTGCCGCCGCCCGGCGTCGTGGAAAAGGCCGCATAACGGAGGATCTCGGGGGAGTTTTCCATACCCCGAGCCTCCCACGCCTGGTCACCGCGTCAGCGCCCTCCCCTCAGAGCGAAGGTCTACGGCCACGATGCTTCCGCCCCGGAGACCCTGCGGCCTACCATGGGGCATGAGCCGATTGCGTCGATGCGGTCTTCTGGTTGTTCTCACCCTGGTTGCCGGCCTTGCGGCAGCGGCACTCACGGGCTGCTCTGGTCCGGCTTCGAAATCGTTCGTGGGCGGTTGGGGCCAGACCGGCGTTGGCCAGCCCAACCTCACGATCACAGACGACGGTTCCTTCCAAGGTACAGACGGTTGCAACCGTTTGACTGGCAAGGGATCGGTTTCGGGCGATGTCTTCGGTTTCGGCCCAATCGCATCGACTTCCATGGCGTGCAGCGGTGTCGATACGTGGCTATCGCAGGCGGACACCGCCAAAGTGGATGGGAGTGTGCTTGTCGTTTACGAGAAGGGCGGTTCCAGGATCGGCACGCTGCCCCAGCAGTGACCTGCCGATTCCGCCCCGTTGGGCGCCACTGACACGAGCACCGCATGGGCCGCCGCGGGCGGGCGGCCACGCCGGTACATCTCGTCGCAGGCAGCCTGCGCCTACGGGGTGGGTCCGGACAGCCCGAGCAGGGGGGGACTTTGAATCCCTTGTTCAGGCGGCCGTTCAGCGCCCCGATTCCGTGTCCCGGCAGGGCCTTGTAGTACACGCCTAGCCGAATTCGGGATTTTGGAGGGACGATCTCTGCCGATGACGGGGCTGCCTGTGCGGCCCCTACGCTGATCCCACGACTCGCACGATGCGCGCAACCTTGTCGTGTTTCGTGGCGTATGTCAGGGCGCCGGCTGCTCACCTCAGCGACGTTCGACCGCGCCGTCGTTATTCGGTCCAGCAACATCGGCAATTGCCCCCGCGCAACGGAGACGTCGGCACGCCGACGAAATGTCCGGTGGCAGGTGTGATTGCCGTTCCCTCAGAGCTGTGAAGTTTCTAAGATGGCAGCACAAGCAGTCAAGGCGAAGGTCACTTGTGGCCGGGCGGATGTGACCAGCATGGCGAAGAAGGCACCGAGGGAAGACGTTCTCAAGGCCGAGCTCACGGTAGGCGGACCGGACACGAGGGCTGTGGGGTTGCCCGCCCTGGTCCAGACGCTGAAGATCGCCCAGGAGCAGACGGGCCCGGTCCGTGCCCCCAAAGCAGCGGCCAAGGAGGCGACGCAGCGGCGGCCGGCGCCGTCATTCTTTGCCGAGCATTCTGTGGTGGAGCTACGTGAGGACAATGATTTCTGGCTGGGCCTGCAGGGCCGGCTTACCCATTCCATGCTGCTCGACGGCGGCGCCGCCCACGACCTCCCGGTCGGCTGGGATGAAACCTTCGGTGTTATCGAGGAGCACTTTCGGTGCACCCGCCTGATGCCTTGGGCCGGTCCCGTAGTTCCTCGGCCCTGGTTCCAGGCGGAAAGGATTACCTGATGAGCGCCGGCGGGGCCGGTCCTACAGACGGGTACGGCGTGCCGGCTGCCGTTCCCGCCCCAAGGAAGCCAGAGCAATTCGGACTGAGAGCTTCCTATATCGCGCTGGTCATGATTGGCGGAGGAGCCGGCGTCCTGTCGCGCTATGGGCTTGAGGAGGCGGTTCCGTCCCCGTCCGGATGGCCGCTCGCCACACTGCTCATCAATTTGTCAGGGGCATGGGCTCTCGGAGCACTGCTCGAGGGGCTCCACCGCCGCGGACCAGACGTTGGAACACAACGTAGTCTTCGGCTTCTGCTCGGCACAGGTTTCCTTGGCGGTTTCACAACCTACAGTGCTCTGGCGCTCGAATCGGTGCTGCTCCTGGCACCGGAGGACAGCTCGAGTGCAGCGCTGTACTTGGCTCTGAGTCTTTTCGGTGGCGCACTCGCCAGCTGGTCCGGGATCTGGTGCGGCGCGGCGTTCGACAGAAGGACTCTCGCGCGCCGCGCCGCTTCGGAAACGTTGATTCCCGGAAATCGGGATCTTTTGAAGGAAGAGAACCCATGACCATACTTCTGCTGACTCTGGCCGGGGCCGCAGGGGCCGCCATGCGATTCATTCTTGACAGTCTCCTGAGGCCAAAAGTGCCGACTCCATTGCCCCTGTCAACGATGGCCATCAACGTGAGCGGCTCTCTACTGCTTGGTGTGCTCGCCGGCGCGGTGTTGACGGCCCGGGTTCCGGCGGAATGGCAGACCATTCTCGGCACGGGTTTCCTGGGCGGATACACCACATTCAGCACTGCCAGCGTCGAAACCATCCGACTGATTCAATCCCGGCGCAGCGGTCTGGCCGTCATCTACAGTCTGGGAACACTGACCCTGTCTTTAGCGGCCGCCGCCACCGGCATAGGCCTGGGCAGGCTCCTGTAGCCCTAGATTCTCTGCCGGTGCCGGTCGCGTAGCTTCTCCCCGCGTTCCCTGCCCCGGTATAGGCCTAAAGTCCCTATACCGGGGCGCAGGCGACGGCCATCCTTTAGGCGTATACCGCTCTCAGGGGCCAGTTGTGCCAATGCGTCCCTGTCACCCGGCACAACTGCGGGGAATTCCAATACTGCACCCCTTTTTCATATGTCGATGGAGCTGACATGGGCAGCGTGGGCTTGCTTTACGTAGGAGCAGTTCTATTCATCAACGGACTGATGCTCGTCGGTGTCATCCCGGGCAAATCGGCCGCCATCCTTAATTTCTTAGTGGGAACCATGCAGGTGGTCTTCCCCACCATCATCATTATTCAAGCCAATGGCAACCCGTCGGTAATCTTCGGCGCCGCCGGGCTGTACCTTTTCGGCTTCACCTACCTCTACGTAGGCGTGCTTCAGATGACAGGCATTAGCGGCGAAGGCCTTGGATGGTTTTCGCTCTTCGTTGCCGCTTGCGCAGTTGTCGTCGGGTACCTGCAGTTCAGCTTGGTAGCCGATCCGGTCTTTGGCGTCATCTGGTGGGTGTGGTCTGTCCTCTGGTTCCTTTTCTTCCTTCTTCTGGGGCTGAACAAATCGTCACTGACCAAGATGACGGGCTGGTTCACAGTGTTCATCAGTCATCTGACTGGCACCATCCCGGCGTTCTTCCTGCTGCTCGGCCGCTACGAGACCAACAACACACTCGCGGCGTTGGTCGCGGCAGTGGCCGCCGTCTCGCTGGCGGCTGCATACTTCCTGGGACGGAAGTCGATGCGAAGCAGCGCCCAACCCGGTCCAGCCGCGAACGTGGTCCAGGCCGCTTGACACAGTTGCCCCGGGGCAGAGAGGAACCATTCCATGGCCATCTACGAGTACCGATGCCCCGACGACTCGCCCTTCGAAGCATCCCACCGGATCGGGGAGGCTCCGGATTCACTGGCATGCCCATCCTGCGGCAAACCATCCCGCAGGATGATCAGTGCACCGCATCTATCCAAGGCAGGTTCCCCGGCGTTCCGGCTGATTGACTCCACTCATCGCAGTGCATCCGAACCTGAGATTGTGAACTCGCAGATTCCAGGCACACCCCGTCGTGTCCAGTCATATTCATCCAACCCGTTACATCGGAAACTGCCGCGACCCTAACAGCCAGGAAGCGGCACCCTTCAAAGGAGATGAAATGCCAGCAAAGATATTTTCCCTGGACTCCAGCAAGAAGTTCGAGGATCAGGAAAAGATCGGCCATAACCGATGGCACCCTGACATACCGCCAGTCGCGACGGTCAAACCCGGAGACTCATTCCGGGTGGACTGCCGGGAATGGTTCGACGGCGCGATCGTGAACGATGACTCCGCGGAAGATATCCTTAACGCACCGCTGTTGACGGTACACAAACTCAGCGGACCCTTCGCAGTCGAAGGCGCCAAACCCGGTGACCTGCTGGTCGTTGACATCCTGGACGTCGGCCCGATCCCGCAGGAGGATTCCGGTCCCCTGGCCGGACAGGGCTGGGGCTACACCGGCATCTTCGCCAGAAACAACGGAGGTGGGTTTCTCACCGAACAGTTCCCGGACGCGTACAAAGCCATCTGGGACTTCACCGGCCAAATAGCAACCTCCCGGCACGTGCCGGGCGTTTCGTTCACCGGGCTGATCCACCCCGGGCTGATGGGAACGGCCCCCTCAGCCCAGCTGCTGGCAAAGTGGAACAAACGCGAAGGTGACCTTATAGCCACCAACCCCAACCGTGTGCCGCCCCTGGCGCTTCCGCCCGAGGCCGGGCACGCGCTCCTTGGACACCTTCCGCAGTCCGATTTCGACCGGGTGGCAGCCGAAGCGGCCAGGACTGCGCCCCCACGGGAAAACGGCGGAAACCAGGACATCAAGAACATGTCCAAAGGCACCCGTATCTTCTACCCGGTGTTCGTGGACGGAGCCAACCTGTCTTTGGGCGACCTGCACTTCTCGCAGGGCGACGGAGAGATCACTTTCTGCGGCGCCATCGAGATGGGTGGTTTCATTGATCTCAGGGTGGACCTGATCAAGGGCGGCATGGAAACTTACGGAGTGAGCGAAAATGCCATCTTCATGCCCGGCCACGTTGACCCGCAGTTCAGTCAGTGGCTGGCGTTCTCCGGCACCTCGGTAACACTGGACGGTGAACAGCGCTACCTTGACTCGCACCTCTCCTATCAGCGGGCATGCCTCCACGCCATCGACTACCTGAGCAAATTCGGTTACAGCCCGGAGCAGGCATACGTTATCCTCGGTGCCGTCCCCATTGAGGGGCGCCTCTCCGGCGTGGTGGACATCCCCAACTCCTGTTCCACGGTCTACATTCCGACAGCGGTCTTCGATTTCGATGTACGACCATCCGCTGCCGGCCCCCACCAAATCGATCCAGGGATGGGAGTGCCGAGGGCCGCCAACCGATAACTTTTTTGGTCAACCGGATTGTTGAGGGCGCCTGGCCAGTGCAGTGCTGGCCGGGCGCCCTCAGGCATTGTCAGAACTGGAGACGGGGGACTTGAGTCTCCCGGGCAGGGCCCGCGTTGTGGCTCGCACAGGTCAAGGAAATCGTTCGAGGTTTACCGAGGACGACTACCACCGCTTCCAGGACGACGGCGATGCATGGGATGCGGCCATGAAGCTGCGCAACATCCACCGGGCGCTGCGGCCTAACGGGATCTTCCTGAGGTGGACATCAAGGCCTCCAGCAAGATGTAGGAGAACATTAAGCTCCCCTGGGGCAGCTACCCGTACGCGAACGTGGAGTCCAAGGACATCGAATCGGATCCGTTCAACGCCTACTTCATCGCCAGAAAGTAACACGCTGCCGCCACACGTGTTCCCGAAGTGCCCGCTCATGCCGTGAACTGGTCCCCGTAAGTTGGACTGAGAATTCAGCTCCGACTTTCGGGGAGGCTTCGACCTGTCCTTCCCGGCATCAGAGTCACGCTGCCGGTACAAAAAGCTGCCTTGCCCCGGGCACGGGACAAGGACCGGCACCGGATTCAGCGGCTGGCGGGGACGGACCCTTGTCCTCTGCAGTGGCCGCGGCTGGTCTGACCCCGACCGTCGGCACTGCCGCGGACGGTCCACCGCCGATCAGGAGGATGCCTTGACGTTTGATCCGAACACCACCGCCGTTGTACTCATCGAATATCAGAACGACTTCACGTCCGAGGGTGGCTGACTGCATGACGCTGTCCGGCCGGTCATGGAAAAAACAGACATGCTCGCCAACACGGCTCGCGTTGTAGAGGCGGCCCCCGCAGCCGGGGTGACGGTAATGCACGCGCCAATCACGTTTGCCGAGGGCTACAACGAGCTCGGCAAGCACCCGTACGGAATCCTCAAGGGGGTCGTGGACGGTGGCGTGTTCGTCAAGGGAACCTGGGGTGCGGCCATCATCGACGAGTTGGCGCCGGCCGAGGGCGACTCGTCATCGAAGGCAAGCGGGGTTTGGACACCTTCGCCAGCACAAACCTGGACTTCATCCTGCGCAGCAAAGGCATCACCACCATCGTCCTGGGCGGGTTCCTGACCAACTGTTGTGTCGAATCAACTATGCGCAGTGGCTACGAGAACGGTTACCAGGTCGTCACGCTGAGCGACTGTCTCGCTGCAACATCGGTTGAGGAACACGACAACGCGATCGCGTACGACTACCCGATGTTCTCCACCCCGATGACTGCCGAGGAATTCTCCAGCCAGCTGTCCTAGCTTCGCAGAAGAACGAAGGCCGCACTGTCAGCCACGAATCCACGATGCGGCCCTTGTTTGCCTACGCCCTAATCGATGGTCGCAGCACGCGTAGAACCAAAATGTGCAGCGGGCTGTTTCGGCTCGGCGATCCTCCCACGCCAGTGCCTCACTTTTCACTTTTGTGGCCAACATCCGCTCCGCTAGACCGCGGTGCGGTGCTAGGGAGGTGGTTGGCGGTGAACCAAACATCCACATTGAGCCCGCGGGCCCATGTCCGCTCAAGATTGGCCAGGGCAGTCGCAAGCCTCCTGTCTTGGTCGTCACCGGACTCCGGCACAATGACGACCGGGCATTCGATCGATTCTTCACTTTCTCGTTCAATCGAACTCTCGAGGTTGTCGTAGATCGATTTTGAAGCAGCACCGATTACGACTAGGTCGGCGACCCGAGAGGCCTCGGTTAGCGTAAGAGCACTCGTTCCACTGCCGAGTTTGAACGGTCGTGTCGGGTCTTCCACCGACACATTCAATTCCCACAGCTTGTCTGAAATCTCCTGCGTGAGCAGCTCTTCAACCTTTTCCCGCGTTGCGACCCATTTGCCCATCCTCGGCGTCTGCCACAAGACGGAAAGCTCACAACGCGCCGGAGGTGTCAACCAGGGGGAAGAGCTACGGCTTACTGCTTCTTCCGCAGCCCAGAGCAAGGCGTCCCGGGCCGTGAAGCTCTCGTCGACCGCGGCGATGACCCGGTTATGCTGCTGGGCAGGCTTCTCCTGACCTTCCCGTACGATCACCAAGGGCGCCGTTGAGAATGATGCGACCCTCTTTGGGACTGACCGATAGATGAGGTCCCAGTATCGGTCTTCCCTCGTAGGAGCCCCCAGGACCAGGAGCGCGGCGTTGTGCGAGCCGGCAGCCAACGACTCGGGTATCTTCCCGGGAATCGTCGCAGACTCAATATCCACAGGCACACCATCGGGCTCGAACGTGTCGTGGATGAAATCTCTGAGGAAACCTTTGTGGAACTGTTCGCCGGGTTCCACGAAATTGACGACATGCAGGTGCGTCTTACGGATACGGGCCTCTTGGCCGGCCCACTTCAGGGCCGCCCTGGATGCCGGGGTATCCCTGACCCCCACGACAATACGGTCCCGGCTGCCACACAGCGGCCGCCCGAGTTCCGGTTCCCACATGTTGACGAGTCGCCCTTCGATCCGTGCGGTTTCCTGATTCTCTTGCTCAGTCATTTCAATTCCGATCCTTGTGGTGGGGACCGCAACAGCCTCGCATTGTGTTTCGCCCGCCAACAGGGCCGTCCGGCCCAAGGTCGTCGTGCAGGGCACGCTTTTGTGGGGGATAGCCCCGGGATGAGAACGCCAACGGGCTCATCCGCGAGCCGCCCGGGGCGTCCGGCCACGACCAAGCCCTATCGAGTTCAAACGCAATACAGTACGCTCGGTCCTCACAACGTACAGTCAAGCAAGGAACGCAGACCCAGCGTTATCGAAGGCGCCATCGACATGTGCACAGCCAGGACCGTGTGCTCCTGGGTGGGGTGCAAGGACTCCGGGGCCACGGCCAGAAACCCGCCATATTTGTCCTTAGGAGATATGAATGCCCGCCTCAGCCTTCAACCTCGACGCCGTCCGCAGCAAATACGTGGCCTCCGATGCCTGTGCTGCTGAGCTACTTTGCGACGGGCACGACCCGGACGCTGTTGCCTTTTCCATCATTGAAGCCGACCTCAGCAGTGAGGACATCACGTACGGTCAGCTGCGCGAGCGGTCCGAACGAGGCGCTGCCGCACTGGCAGACCTGGGTGTCGGGCGGGGGGACGCTGTCGCCACACTAATGGGTAAATCCGCCGACCTTGTGGTCATGCTTCTGGCCATTTGGCGCCGCGGGGCCATCCACGTGCCCCTTTTCACTGCGTTCGCCTGGCCAGCCATCGAGCTCCGGCTCAACGTCTCCGGCGCAAAACTCGTCATTACGGACGCCAACCAACTCGATAAACTGAACGACGCTACTGTCCCGATCCTGGTCGCCGGCGATCACGCGACGGCACCGCATCTGGCCCTTACCCCGCTGCTGGCAGCCCAGCAGCCAGGCATTACTGCCGAAGCTGTGGGAAGCGATGGCCCCCTTGTCCTGATCTTTACCTCCGGAACCACCGGAGCGCCCAAAGGCGTGCCGGTACCGCTCCGCGCCCTTGCGGGCTTCCGGCATTACATCGAGCTCGGCCTCGATGTCCGCGAAGACGACGTGTTCTGGAACGCGGCCGACCCGGGCTGGGCATACGGACTCTATTACGGCATCCTCGGCCCACTCGCGGCCTGCAGGCGCAGCCTGTTGCTGCATGCAGGGTTCTCACCGGTGCTCAGCTTTGCAGTGCTGCAACACTTCAAAGTCACCAACTTCGCGGCTGCCCCGACCGTTTACCGGACGATGCGCTCTCATGCAGATGAAGGTCCGAAGAACCTCAAGCTCCGCCGGGCTTCCTCGGCCGGTGAACCGTTGACCCCGGAGGTAATCTCCTGGGCTGAAGAAACTTTCGGTGTGCCGGTACGCGACCACTACGGACAGACCGAGCTCGGCATGATCATTATCAACGCCTGGCACGATGACTTACGACAAGAACTGAGGACCGGTTCCATGGGGCACCCGCTGCCGGGCTGGGCTTGTGCGGTCCTCCAGGACGGATCGGATGAAATGGCAGCCTCGGACGAGGTGGGACGGGTCGCCGTGGATGCGGCGGCAAGCCCGATGATGTGGTTTTCCGGGTACAAGGACGCTCCGAAAGAAACAGCTGAGCGTTTCAGCCAAGACGGCCGCTGGTACATCACCGGGGACGCGGGCAAAGTGGACGCTGATGGGTATTTCTTTTTTTCTTCCCGGGATGATGATGTCATCATCATGGCCGGGTACCGCATTGGCCCGTTCGATGTGGAGAGCGTTTTGTCCACTCACCCAGCCGTGCTCGAGAGCGCCGCTATCGGTGTCCCGGATGAGCTACGGGGCGAAGTTTTGGAGGCGTACGTCGTGCTCAACGCAGGCGTTCCCGGTGATGACGCCCTCGTTGCCGAACTCCAGAAGGTGGTCAAGACCCAGTTCGCTGCCCACGCCTTTCCCCGACGGATTCACTTCGTCGAGGCATTGCCCAAGACGCCGTCGGGCAAGCTTCAGCGATTCATCCTCCGGAAACAGCGCGCTGCGGACCACCAAGGAAACTGAGGCGACACCGGTTACAGAAGGGTGAACTGGAGAGGTTCATGATCTTTTATGCCAAGTGTTCAGAAATTGTGGGTTGATGATGAGCTCTGAAACCACGCGTAAGCCTCCCCGGAAGAGGACGATCCGTCAGGCGCAGTTATTTGAGCAACTCGTGGCACTCTTCCTTCGAGAAGGCTTCGCGGAGATGACACTTGAGGCGGCTGCTGCCAGGCTGCACTGTTCCAAGTCCACGATTTATAGCCTCGCGAGTAGCCGCGAGCAGCTGGTGCGCAAAGTCGTTGTTTTCTTCTTCCGGGTCGCTGCCGAACGCGTTGAGGGGAAGTTGGCGGGCGAATCCAGTGCGGGAGACCGCCTCGCTGTTTATCTGCGGGCCGTCGGCGACGAGTTGCGGCCAGCCTCCCGCGCCTTCATCAATGATGTAGCGAGTTTTGCGCCGGCATATGAGGTCTATGAACGCAATATCGATATGGCAGCAAACAGGGTCCGGGAGCTAATATCCGAAGGCATGGAAAGCGGCGTTTTCCGACAGGTGCATGCAGTGTTCGTTTCGGAGGTCGTTTCCTCCGTCATGGTAAGCATCGAGCAGCGGCGCATAGCAGATAGCACTGGACTGAGCGACGCCGAAGCCTATGACGCTCTTGCTGCCCTCGTCGTCGACGGGATTCGCGTCAATTAGTGCATTCCCTAGGGCGTGCTCCGTGCTGGCGTAGCCAGATCGGGACTGTGGAGGGTGGCTCCGAAGCGGCCGCCGTCGTCTCAGTCAAAGAATGGGCCACTGCAGCCTCCGGTCAGTCACATGTGAGCTTGTGCCAGCTGGTAGGCGCCGTGACTGAGCCGGCACGTAAGCGTTTCGCACAGGGGCCGTCGCTGACATGCTGGTGGGGTGACCTCGATTTCGACGGAACCGCCCCGTACCGCGCTCACGTGGAAGCTCGTGCCAGCGGTGTTGCTCTCGGCCGCCGGAGTGCTGCTTTTCGGTGTCGAGAATGACCTCGCGGGCTACGGCGTGCTCGCTTTGAGCCTGGTCACCGCTGCAGCGATCGAGCGGGAATTCGTGCGGCACCTGGTGCTCGTGGCGGCCGGAATGGTCATCATCAGCCTGGTTCCCCTGAATGCGGATTTGAGCGTTACGCACATGACGCTCATGGGTGGTGCCCTTGCGTTGGCCGTGCTCGTGCCGTGGCTGGTGTCGCGGTTCGTCTACCGCGAGAAGATCATCAGATTTCCGGTGAACACGGGCCGCAAGTGGCCATTGGCCGCGAAGCTGTACCTGGTCGCTGTTGTGGCACTCGGCTACCTCCTTCTGCCGGTCTACCTGATCCGCACGGGGGTGTATCAAAACTGGCCTGAAGCTTCCGACCCCACTGTCTTCTGGCGGCTTTTCCTTGGCGTGAATGCTGTTGGGATTTGGGACGAGCTGTTCTTCATCTGCACCACCTTCGCCCTGCTGCGGCGGCACTTTCCGGACTGGCTGGCCAACATCCTGCAGGCTGTGGTCTTCTCGTCTTTCCTGTGGGAGATCGGCTACCAGGCCTGGGGCCCGCTTCTGACGTTCCCGTTCGCGCTGATGCAGGGCTACACGTTCAAACTGACCAAGTCGTTCACCTATGTCGTGACGGTGCACCTGCTCTTCGACTTAGTGCTGTTCCTCGCGCTGGTGCACGCGCACAACCGTGACTGGCTGCCGATCTTCCTGTATTAGCCCCCCGGCTCCCGCGAAACACGGTCCCCGCGGCGAGGCATGTTTCCGTGGGCTAAAGGAACTAGGCCACCAGACGCAGTGGCCGTTCGCCCAGCTGGACCATAATTTCCTGGCCAGACGAAGAATTCGGCCTGCCCGCGGGTGGCGTGCCGGTCTAGGAGTTCCTGGAGCTCGGTGCGCCGGTGAACGATTACGAGGCGGGGTTATCCATGACCGGATCGTACCTCCCGACCCGGACGGCCGTCGCAGCCCTTGCACCGGCCGCAGTGTCCCGGAAAACCTCCATGGTCGCGGCCTCGCGTGCCGCGGCCGCTCGCCGACCAGTCGGATCTGGTTCGTTTCGGCGGAGGCGTTGATGCCATGGCGTTGGGATGAAGCCTGCGTCTCAATGAGCCCCGCGGCGGCTTTTTCCTCGGCCTGGCGCTGTGCTTTGGCGCCTTCCTGGGTGACCGGGTGTTCGCGGCGGGTGGCCAGTGCGATCTTGCTCGCCACTTCGGGAGTCTCCCTCCGGGGCTCCCGCGTCGCTGAAATCCGCGAGGAAATTCCCCGGGCTTGCGTCTGCAGGACTCATGCGGTCTTCCCGGAAGCCTCCGGTCGCCGGATCGACGCGGGTATGGCCCACCCCCCAATAGGATTTTGTGCCATATCCGCGCCGGCTCTATTCCGGTCCCGGGCTGGTCCCGGATGTGTGCCCCCGTTGCGCGTTGTGAGCGCGCCGATGGAGTTCGTGATCGACGAGGCCGAGAAGCTCGCAGGGGGCAGTTGGTCCTCCGAGTTCGCGGACCTGTCGCAGCGACTGGCGTAACTTCACAAGGTCTTCTGTCGGCACAAGGGGCCACCTTCTGGAGGTGTGGAATAACCTGTCCCGGTGCCATGGGCTGGCCCTCCCGGTCACGCAGCCAGCTTCGCTGTGCGGTCCGGGTGTCGGTATCCGTGACGGGCGTCCAACGGATGTGGGGGGAGGGTTTTAGCTCCGGATGCCGTGAGGGTCCGAAGCGCCTCCGGGGAGGCTGTTTGCAGCAGGTCCAGGTCCAAATGAACGGCAAAGCCGGGCAGGACGCGCCCGGCACGGCCCACTAATGCGAGGAGGGCGCGGACATTGTTGGGGGTAAGTCTTCCGGTTGGTCTAAGAGTGACGGTCGTTGCGTCCATGTCGACGGCAACGGTGACAGCGAGTTTGGTGGTCATAGGGAAAACATCCTCTACGAAGCACGGACGGCCGCTTGCTTGACCGCCTCCAGACTACCGAGATTGCTGCAGGCAGCAAGTTTATGTGAGGTACGTCACGCAGTTCGTGCTCCCCGGACGGGCGCTTCGACGCAAGTGAATGCTCGCATGGCTCGCACCCGATCGGGCGTCCGCTGGCGCGGCCGAGGGTTGGGTCCGGGTCGTTCGCTGTCTGGCCCCACCTGTCCGGTGGCCCTGTGCCGGGGTGGCGATGAGCTTTAGAGTCAGGCCATGGAGATGCGACGGCGGTCGGTGGCCGGGGACCGGGGGAGCAGCGCGGCTTGGGTGTGGTGGGACGCCCGCCGGGCCCACCGGAAGGTCTGGAGGAGGTCCGGCACCGGCAGAAGACGCGTCTGGCCGGGTTGGTGGCCTACGCCCGTCAGCACTCGGCTTATTACCGGGACCTGCACCGGGAGTTGCCTGAGCACATCGAGGACGTCACTTTGTTGCCGGTGACGAACAAAGGCTTGCTGATGGCCCACTTCGACGAGGTGGCCACGGATCCGGCGGTGACGCTCGCGGCGGTCCAGGCGTTCGTGGCGGACCCGGCCCGGATCGGGGACCGGCTCGCCGGGAAGTACCTCACCACCGCCGGGACCACCGGCACGCGGGGCATCTTCGTGCTCGATGACCGTTATTGGGCCGTGACCTCGGGCCTGATGGGCATTCTGGCCGCAAAGTGGCTGTCCTGGCGGGACGTGGTGCGGCTGGTGGGCCGCGGCGCGCGGTTCGCCAAGGTGGTCGCCACCGGCCGTGCCGCCGGGGACCGTTTCGCACACGGCACTGATCACGAACCTGGCCAACCGCGTTCAGCCCATCATCCGCTATGACGTCGGCGACCGCGTTCTGGTCAGGCCGGATCCGTGTCCGTGCGGAGACCCGGCACCGGCGATCCGGGTGCAGGGGCGGGCCTCTGACGTGATCACTTTCCCGCCTGCCGGCGGCCGGGGCGTGGTGACGGTGCCGCCGCTGGCCTTGGGGACCGTCGTCGACCGCACCCCGGGCGTGGAGCTGTTCCAGACCGCCCCCACCAGACTGTCGGTGCGGCTGCGCCCGGACGCGGGCGCAGACCCCGAACGAGTCCGGGCGGGGGCGCGGGAGGGGATCACCGCCGTGCTCACCGACCTGGGCCTGGCGCACGTCACCGTGGTAGCTGCCCCGGAGCCCCCGGAGCAGACCACCGGCGGCAAGTACAGCACCGTTATCCCCCTGCCGGCGAGGCCGCCGTCGTCATGACCGGAGATAGTCCCGCAGCAATGGAAACTCCGTGCGCACGTGGGCATCCAGGTCCGCGGTGAACCGGGGCGTGAAGTACAGCCGCAGCAGCGGGTCCAGCAACCGGCCGGCCCCGGGCCATCCGGCGGTGATTGTGTGGCGCACCGACACCCCGCCCGGTACCGGGGTGAGCTCCAGGGACAGGCGTGCCGGGAGGGTCACGACCTTGCGGAAGCGCCACACGAGCCTGCGGCCCGGCTCGACCGCCTCCACGACTCCGCGCAGGCGCAACCGGCGCCGGCCGACGAACTCGTCCATCACCACCACGTCACCCACCCCGCCGGCGGCCCGCCCCAGCACGTGGAGCTGCAGGTGGGTGCCCGGCCACCAGTTCTGGTACCGCTCATCGGTGCAGGCCACCATGAAGTCGGTGACGTCACGGCCCGTCAACCCCGCTACCTCGACCCTCGATTTGATCACCAGCATCCGTGCCCCCTGGGCTGTTATGCGGCCGTGGATCCCTGCTGCGGCCTCTGAGTCTGATTTTGCCTCCGGGGGGCATAATTTTCTACCGAATACTTGAAGTCTTTTTAGCGACCCCGCACCCATGAATTGAGGGACTTTGGCCCTAGCCTTCCCCATTGGCAAGGCGATATTGTGTGGGGCTAAGGCGAGCAAGTATCCCCTCGCAGCACACCATGTTCCACCCCAAACCGCACATCGAGAAGGAAGGCGGCATCGTCAGATGCACATAAAGGACCATTGGGACCGTCTGGACCCTGCCACGCGGAAGTGGTTCATGGACAACCCCGGATGCCAGGTACTTCCCAGGACCATCACCGCGGTTGTCTCCAAGGCGGCGGGCGAGGATCTTGCCAGTGGGCAGCACGGCGAGACGGTCATCTCCCAGGAGGACCATGAGTTCATCCGCTCGAAGGCGACCGAGGTCTCCAACGCCTGATTCGGATAACAGCACATACCCCTCCTCTGGCGGACCAACACATCGAACCAGCGGGCGACATCGGACGCCAGCCGTTCCACGGGCCGGCGGTCAGCACTGAGGCGGTTTTGCGGAAGACGACGCCGGGCCCGGCGGTCTGGCCCCTGGGCGACTGAACCACGTCATCGTCCGGTTACAACGAAAGGCGCACCCCTATGTCAGAGATGCGCCTTTCGCCTGGGTCCGGGTCAGTCCTTCTTGAAGGCGTCCTTGACCTTCTCGCCGGCCTGCTTCAAATTACCTTTGGTTTGGTCAGCCTGGCCTTCTGCCTTCAGGCTTTCGTCGCCTGTGGCATTTCCGGCAGCTTCCTTACCCTTACCGCCAGCCTTCTCGGCAGCGTTCCCAATCTTGTCGCCTAATCCCATGGTGTTTCCTCCTCTGGTTGGCGGCCGATCAATCCGGCCATAACACCATCCTAAGCATACTTAGGATCCGGATTTCAAGTAGCAGCGGATCCGCCGGAGGTTCAGCTGCCTGCCGTCTGGCGGCCCGCCATGACCCGGGACAGGAACTCCTCCACAACTGCGGCGAACTCGTCGGGGCGTTCGATCTGTGGCATATGCCCCGTGTTGGAGAAGACGTGCGACTCAGCGCGTGGCAACGCCGTAGTCGCTGCCCTCAGGTGGCTGTACGGGAGGATGTGGTCGTGGTCGCCCCAGATTACAAGCGTTGGAATGTCCGACTGCGCCAGGGCCTCGACGAGGTCCGTGCGCCATTGAGCCCTGATGCCGAAGATCGTTCCCAGATCGCGGGCCACATCGAGGACTGTTTGGCGGTGGGTGGCCCGTTGGGACAGGGCGAAGGCATGGCTGATGCGGGCATCGGTCACCAGCGCCTTGTCGTAGAAAACTGACTGGACGGTTCGGCGTGAAGCTGTCTCGTCCGGACGCATAAGCAGGGCAGCGAGCGGCCTGACCGTGAGCAGGCGCAGCACCAGTGCAACCTCCTGGCCGAATCCGGCGCTGTTGGCCAGAACCAGGGCTGAGACGCGGCGCGGATGGTCGGCGGCGAACTTCATGGCGACGGCCCCTCCGAGCGAATTGCCGATCACGGGAAGCGGCCCGTGCACCCCAAGGGCGTCGAGGAAAGCCGGCAGGGCGCCCGCGAGTTTCGCCAATGTCGCCGGTCCGGAAAGCCGGTCGGAGTACGCGAAGCCGGGCAGGTCCACGCTGTACACGGTGTGGCGTGCCGAGAGCCGCTGGTGCTGCTCGCTCCAGTCATCGAGGCTCTGGCCAATGCCGTGCAGGAGAAGCACCGGGTCCCCGGTGCCGGTCTTCCGGTAGCGCAAGCGCGTGCCCGCGACGTCGAGGTGTCCTGTTCCGGGGAGGTCGAGAGGGTCCTGGCGTGCCGACGGGGTGTCCCACCCCGTCGCAGCCGCCTGCTCCCCGCGCCGGCCGAAACGCACGTGGTCCGTCAGCCTGCCGGCCCTGAGCAGGGCGAAATCGCGCACGTAGTTCTGGTGCAGCCGCCATGGCGAGCTGGTGCCCTGCTTGGGCAGGCGGTCGGCGCCGCGCAGGATGTAGCCCGCCTTCAGGTCGATCAGCGACGCCAGCTCCGCGTTTGCGACGTCGGCGGGAGCCGTGGGCGTGACCCATTGCAGGTTCCGACGGTCGAGGTACTTCAACACCCTGCAGATGTAGCCAGCAACCAGATCCGCCTTCAGGGTCCACGACGCGTTGGTGTAGCCGACAGTGAGTGCAAAATTGGGAACGCCGTCCAGCATCATGCCCTTGTAAGTCACGGTCCTGCCCACGTCCACCGGCTCGCCGTCGACCGTGAGAGTCATACCGCCAAGCACGAGCAGGTTCAGTCCTGTCGCGGTCACAATCACGTCGGCCGGGATCGATCTTCCCGAGGCCAGGTCAATCCCGCTCGGGGTGATCCGCGAGATCCTGTCGGTCACAATGTCGGCAGTGCCCGCGCTGATGGCGCGGTAGAGGTCGCCGTCAGGGATCGCGCAGAGCCGCTGGTCCCATGGCTGATACGACGGGGCCAGGTGCGTGTCGACCGCAAAGCCCGCCGGCAGCGCGGCGATGGCTGCCTTGCGGAGGATTGCCTTCATCGTTTCCGGCCGGCGTCGGCTGAGCTGGTACGTCAGCATCGAAAAGAGAATGTTCTTCGCCCGCACGACGCCGTACGCCAGTTGCGCCGGCACCTTGCCTTGGAGACGGTCGGCCAGGTAATCCCGGGACGGCAGGGGGGCGATATAGGTGGGGGAGCGCTGCAGCATGGTGACCTTGGCAGCCGAGCCCGCCATGGCCGGCACGAGTGTCACCGCGGTGGCCCCGCTGCCGATGATTACTACCTGCTTGCCTTCGTAATCGAGGCCGGCAGGCCAGCGCTGCGGGTGGACGATCGATCCCGCGAAGGTCTCGGCCCCTTCGAAGTCCGGGGTAAACCCTGCGTCATAACGGTAATAACCCGAGCAGACGGACAGGAACGAGCAGGTGAACGTCACTGACCGGCCGGCGGGCGACGCCGGATCGTCCCGTCGGTATTCGCCCCCGGACGTGAGGACGGCCGTGACGGTCCACAGCGCGGTTTCGCTGGACCACTCGGCCGATTCGACCCGGTGGTGCAGCCGGATCCGCGATTCGAGTTCCTCGTCCGCAACCGTCGCCTCGATGTAGTCGCGGATCGAATCGCCGTCGGCTATGGCCTTGGCGCCGGCCCAGGGCCGGAAGGAGTAGCCGAGCGTGTACATGTCGCTGTCGGAGCGGATGCCCGGGTATCTGAAAAGATCCCAGGTGCCTCCCACCGCACCGCGGGACTCCAGGATCGTGAAGGTCTTTCCAGGTACGTCGCGTTTCAGCCGGCTGGCGAAACCTATGCCGCTCAGCCCGGCACCGACAATCAACACATCAACGTGTTCGCTCATGAGGCCAAGTTATCGACTTGGGGTTGAGAGAGTCAACACCGCGTCGAGAGCAGGCTAGACTGGGTGTATGGCTCAACGAGGACGACGTACCGCAAGGGTCTCGGGGGATGAGCGCCAGGACGCGATCCTCGTCACGGCCGAGGCGCTTCTTGGCCAGCGGGCCTTCGACGAGATTTCGATCGAGGATCTGGCCCGGGGCGCCGGCATCTCGCGCCCCACCTTCTACTTCTACTTCTCGTCCAAAGACGCGGTGCTGCTGGCTCTTCTGGACCGCGTGATCACCGAGGTGGAACACCGGATCGCCGAATTGCCGCGGGATTTCGAAAGTGATCCCGCTGGGTCCTGGACACGTGCCATTGGTATGTTCGTCGAGGTGTTCGTGTCCCACCGCGGCGTCTCCAGCGCGGCGATCGCAGCGCGCGCCCGCAACGATGAGGTGCGTTCGCTCTGGTCCAGGTCGATGCAGTCCTGGGCCGACTTCTCGACCGGTGTGATCCAGTCCGAGCAAGCCCGGGGGGCTGCGCCAGGGGGGATCGACGCCCACGACCTGGCAGTAAGCCTCAACCTGATGAACGAGCGGGTGATCACGGCGGTCCTCAACCAGGAGAGTCCCGCCGTAGCGGAGTCCCGCGCCCTGGACGTGTTATCAACCATCTGGATCCGCAGTATCTACGGGTCCGTCAATCCCGGCCGCAGCTAACGCCTGCGTCGAAAGGAAGAACTCCATGCCCCAAATCAAAACGGTGACCGTGCTCGGCACCGGAGTGCTCGGATCGCAAATCGCCTACCAGGCTGCCTTCCACGGATTCGCCGTGACGGCTTATGACATCAGCGATGAGGTCCTCACGAAGGCCCGGGCCCGCTTCGCACAGCTCGCCGGCATCTACCAGGCAGAGAAGGTGGCCGGCGCTTCGGAAGGCAAAGCTGAGGCAGCTCTTGAGAACCTCCGCCTCACCGCTGACCTCGCGGACGCCGTCGCCAACGCTGACCTCGTGATCGAGGCCGTGCCTGAACTGATTGAGCTCAAGCGGGACGTCTACCGCAGGCTCGCAGAACTGGCACCCGCCAAGACCATCTTCGCCACGAACTCGTCAACTCTGCTGCCCAGCGACCTCAAGGATTTCACCGGCCGCCCCGATCGTTTCCTCGCCATCCATTACGCCAACAACATCTGGGCGCAGAACATCGCCGAGGTGATGGGCACGGCCGAGACCGATCCGACGGTGTTCGACGCCGTCGTCGAGTTTGCCCGAAACAGCGGGCTGGAGCCGATCGAGATTAAGAAGGAGAAAGCCGGCTACGTCCTGAACTCGCTTCTGGTGCCGCTCCTGAACGCGGCCGCCGGTCTGCTGCTGCAGGGCATCGCCACCCCGGAAACGATCGACAAAACATGGCGCATTGCCACCGGTGCGCCGACCGGACCGTTCCAGATCTACGACGTCGTTGGCCTGGGGACCGCGTACAACATCTCCTCGTCCTCACCGGACGCCGGATCTCAAGCCTTCGCCAAGCACCTGAAGGAAAACTACATCGACAAGGGCAAGCTCGGCGTCTCCTCCGGCGAAGGCTTCTACACCTACTGAGTCCGGCTAGCGCCCCCTGAAGGGCCGCCCCTCACGGACGCGGCGGTTCATGGTTTGGTCATGGACTCGGGCGGGGGAGCGAAGGGCGCGGCCGGGTAGAGTCCCGCGACCTCGAGCATGTAGTTCGCCCACTGCGGGCCGGCGAGCATGTATCCGTCAATGTTCTTGTAGAATTTGCCGTTGATGGTGACGTCCTGGCCGGGCCGTTTTTGTCCTTCCAGCGCGTCGCCGAAGAAGGACGCGGTGGCCAGGCCGCTGGTGTAGCCGACCACCCAGGTGGCGCCGTTATTGTTGGACGTGCCGGTCTTGGCGGCGAACGGAAAACTGGTGTGGACCTTGGGCTCGATGTAGACGCCGGAGCCCAGTTTCATCACATCCTGGAGCACGGCGTTCACACCGCGGGCTACCTCGGGCTTAACCGCGCTGCGACAGTCGCTGAACTGGGCCGGAAGCTCCCGGCCCGCCGCATCGGTCACATCCGCGATGGCGATCGGGGCGCAATACTTGCCGTCAGCGGCGAACGTGGCAAACGCGTTGGCCAGCACGAGTGGCGCCACACCAATGGCACCCAGCAGGTTGCCCAGCTGGTGCATGTTTACCGGGGCGTTATCCACGCCGCTGTGAAGTCCCACGGTATCCACCATTCTCTGGATGCCGCAGAAGTCCAGCTCGGCGGCCCCAGCGAAGGTTGCCGTATTGATGGAGTTGTAGAGCCCATAATTGACGGGCATTTTGCGGTAGTAGCCCTCGTCGTTGTTCTGTAGGTCGTCCGCGGCGCCGAGGGCCTTTTCGGCCGTATTGTAGGCCCCGAGGACCTTTCCACAGCTGGACTTCCACGGGAAGTCCAGCGGATATGTCCGCCGGGCGGCGTCCACCTCGGCGACCATGGACTTGCCTTCATTGAGCCATTCCGCGAATGTAAACGGCTTCATCGTGGACCCGGGTTGGAACCCGCCGGCGCCGTTCAGGTCATTGCCGTCGGCGTCCTTGGCATCGACGTTGAAATTCAGCTGGGTATCAAATTTCCCGGGGGCGGGAAGAAACACGGTGTTTTGCGCCATCGCCAGGATCTTTCCGGTGCCCGGCCCGATCGAGACCAGCGACGCGCCCCACTTGTCCGGGTTGGCCCCGGCCGTGGCGTCAACCTGGGCCTGCGCGGCCGCCTGCAGCCTGCTGTCGAGCGTAGTGGTGATGGTCAGACCGCCGCGGTACAGCTTCCTCTGGCGATCCGTGGCGTCGACGCCGAACACCGGGTTGTTGAGGATCAGGTGGGAGACGTAGTCGCAGAAGTACGGCGCCATGTCCGCCGCCGCGCACCCCTGCTTTGCAGGGGTGATTCTCAGCTCGACACCGCTGGCGACGGCGGCGTCATGATCAGCTTGGAGGATTTTCCCCTCGCTGTGCATTTTGTCCAGGACCTGGTTGCGCCGCTTAATGGAGTTTTCCGGATATGCGGCGGGATCGTAGAAGCTGGGGCTGTTGACCAGCCCCGCGAGCAGGGCAGCCTGCGGCAGGGTGAGGTCCTTTGCGGAGGTGCTGAAGAAATGCCGGGCTGCGGCCTCAATGCCGTACGCGTCCCGGTTGAAGAACACGATATTAAGATAGCCCTCCAGGATCTGGTCCTTCGCGTAGTTCTTCTCCAGCTCGATGGCGAGCTTCATCTCCCGCACCTTGTCGCCGATGCTCTTCTGCCCGCTGAGGATGACCTGATCGCTCCTGTCCGCCGATAACAGGGACTCATTGATCACGTTCGTGACGTACTGCTGGGTCAGGGTTGAGGCGCCCTGTCTGGCGCCGCCGGTCAGGTTGGATGTGAGCGCCCGGAGAATCCCCTGCGGGTCGACGCCGGCGTGCGTGTAGAAGCGGCTGTCCTCGATGGCGACAATCGCGTCCTTGATGTAGGGGGACATCTGGTCCAGGCTGACCTTCACGCGGTTCTCCGCAAAGAAGGTGGCGATCGGCTTCCCGTCCGCGCTCAGCACTTTGGTTGACTGCGACGGCGGATCCACCGCCAGATCGGCGGGGAGGTTGTTGAAGTAGGTGATGGACCTGCTGACGGCAACGCCGGCAGCAGCGACGCCAGGGATCGCCAGGCTGGCGACGAGAACACCGCAGATCGCGCTCAGTGTTATGAATCCGAGGACCCTCCAGAGGGCCCCGGCAAGACGAGATCCAATTCGTTTCTTCGGCGCCATTGCTGTCCAGTCGTGCTCAAAATCTGTGCCCAGAATACGCCGGGAGGCCGCCGGAGGACCAGTGCCGGAGGGATTCAGACGGCCAGGACTGTGTCGGAACTGTTTATGCGCGTCCTGCTCGCGCGAGTCCGAAACGCCTGGGCAACGCCGGGCGCAACTCGCAAAAGCAGCTCAGACCCGGTCAGGGTCGTTGTCGGGGGCCAGCGACTCTTCCCGCCGAAAGTCCGGTGCTGACAGACCTGACATCTCTTCGGAATTTCTCCGCTCGTCCCGGGAGGCCGTCACGACAGAGGTGGCTATTGGCACTGAACGCGGACAAATGCCGGCCTACATTGCGGTACCGGCAGGCGCGAGTGGAGCCGCCATCAGCCCGGGGCCGCTTCGACTTCCAGCCAGATCACCTTTGATCAGCAGTGTCCCAGGGCCGCCCTCGCATTCCTCTTGCGGTCAGCAAGGTCCTTGCGCGCCCCAAGGGCTTCGTCCAGGCTGACGGCGATGAATCTGGTGGACGTGCCGGGGGCGGCGCGGGCCACCAGATCCATGTCGGCGCTGATGACCGTACCCACCATGGCGTACCCGCCGCCGGAGACGGCATCGCGGTGCAAGATGATCGGTTGCGTGCCGCCGGGAATCTGGATCGACCCGACGGCGTAGCCGGCATCCACGATATTGGATGGGTCGGAACCGGCCCCGAAAGGTTGCTCGCGTTCTTTCCACTTCACGCCGGGGCCGGAGTATCGCAGCCCCATTCGGTCGGCCACTGGGGTCAGCTTCCACTCGGCGTTGAGAAGGTTCTCCAGTCCTTCTTCGGTGAGGCGGTGGTCGTATAGGCCGAGCACGATCCTGACAGTTTGTTCCTTCTCGAAAACGGGACGGAATTCCTCCGGAACCGTGTCGGCGACGGGCAGGGCTCCGCCGTTCACCGGCCTTCCTAAGGGAACGTGGTCGCCAGCCTCCAGCTTGCGGCCGTGGAAACCGCCGATTGCGCCCAGGCTGTAGGTGGACCGGCTTCCGAGCACCTCGGGAACGTCGATGCCACCCTGGACTGCGATGTAGTAGCGCGTGCCGCCCCGGATCACCCCGAAGCTGAGTTCGTCGCCGGCGTTCAGCTGCAGCCGGGCCCACTGCGGCCGGGTTTCGCCGTTGACCTTCACTTCAACCGGGGCCCCCGTGACGGCGATGACAGCGTCCAGCTCGGTCGTCAGCACCGGGCCAAGGTACGTGCATTCAAGGACGGCTTCTTTGGCGGTGTTGCCCACGAGGGCATTGCCAAGTTCTGCAGAGTATTGGTCCATGGACCCGCTCTGCGGGATGCCCACGTTGTAGTGGCCGGTGCGTCCCTGGTCCTGGACCGTGGTGGCCAGGCCGGGTTTCTTGATGTCAAACGCCATTGAGGGCCTCCATGAGTTCCTGGTTGTAGCCTTCGGGATTCGCGAGTGCCTTGGACAGATCGAACGTCACGGGTACCTGCCGGTAGCGGAACGTTCCTGCGGAAATCTGCGCCTGGATGCCGTTGTACTCGGCCTCGGTGACCGGCTTGAATTTAACGATGTCCCCCGGACGGAAGAACACCATGAAGTCCTTGAAGTCTTCCAGTCTCTGGGCGGGATCAAAGATGGGGGCGGCAGCAACGCCGAACATTTGGTAGCCGCCGGCACCGCGCACGGAATAGATGCACCCAAAGCAGCCGCCATGGCCCACCGTCAGCTTGGGGGTATCGGTGCGGGGACTCAAGTACTTAGGGACTTCCAGTTGTTTCTTCCGCTCCACGAGCTGGAAGAGGAACGGAAGGCCGGCCACGAAGCCAACCATGGAGACAAGCCACGGCTGCTCATGGTGGCGCTGGATGAATTCGGCTGCATCTTTGAGGTTGTTGACCTTCGCCGCGTAGTCAATGTCGGTACCTCCCGGTTCCTGATGGAACCCTTCGCGGAAGCGCTTTGCCACTTCCGCCGTGAAGGGATCGTCATACCAGACCGGGACCTCGATGATCCGGGTTTCGAGCTCTTGCTCCTGATGGTGGGCCAGGTCCCCTTCAATTGTCCGGACGGTCTCTTCCAGGGTCTTCGGCGGCAGGACGTCGGGGTCGAATCTCACCAGCAGTGAGGCGTTGGCGGGACAGACGTCCACGATGCCCGGCAGCTCCATATCTGAAAGCTTCGAGGCAATGGACATGACCCTGAAGTTGGCGGCAAGGCTCATTGACTCCGAGACCTCCACGAACAGGAATTCGTCTCCGCCCCAGGTGTAGCGTGCCTCCTGCGTAGCGGGTGCCGGGTGGCTCATTGTGCCTCCAAGAGATCGGCAGTTTCAAGGAACTTCGAGTGGTGGGTCACGGCGGCGAACTCGGGCCGCGCCAGAAGCGTCTTGTGTACCGGGATGGTGGTCTTGACCCCTTCGATGTGTGTACCGTCCAAGGCTGTCAGCATGGCCTCAATGGCCGTTTCACGGTCGGGTGCGTGGACGATCAGCTTGGCGAGCAGGGAGTCGTAGTACGGGCTCACTACGGATCCTGCTTCCACGCCCGTGTCCACCCTGATGCCTTCCCCAGAGGGCCACTCCATGGCCGTGATGAGGCCCGGGCTGGGGAAGAAGTTGTGCTCCGGGTCTTCGGCGTTGATGCGGCATTCGATGGCGTGCCCGCTGAAGCGGACGTCATCCTGTCGGATGGACATTGCTCCTGTGGAGGCTATCAGCAGCTGTTCGCGGATCAGGTCGATCCCGGTGATCTGCTCGGTGATGGGGTGCTCAACCTGGATCCGGGTGTTCATTTCGATGAATGCGGCTTCGTGGTTGGTGGGGTCATAGAGGAATTCGACCGTGCCGGCTCCGCTGTATCCGCATTCCCGGGCGAGCTCCACGGAGGACTCCCGGATCTTCCGGCGGACGGCATCGGGAAGGTCCGGTGCCGGTGCTTCTTCGATGACTTTTTGCGAGCGTCTTTGCATGGAGCAGTCGCGGTCCCCGAGGTGGATGAAGCTGGTTCCGTCGCCGAGGATCTGCACCTCCACGTGGCGGGCATGCTGCACAAATCGTTCCAGGTAAACCGTGGGGTCCCCGAAGACGGATGCCGCCTCCCCGCGGGCCGTCTCGATCGTTTTCAGGAGCTCGTCTTCGCTGTGGACGAAGCGGATGCCCCGGCCGCCGCCGCCGGCGGAGGCCTTCACCACCAGCGGGTAGCCGATGCCGCGGGCCACCTCAATGGCGTCGGCCCCGGGGTCCAGGGGTCCGTCCGAGCCGCGGAGTACCGGGACGCCGGCCTTGCGGGCGGATTCTCTGGCCATGGATTTGTTGCCCATCATTTCGATGGCGTCCGCGTCGGGACCGACCCATATCAGCCCTGCATCTGAGACCTTCCGGGCGAATGCGGAGTTTTCGGAGAGGAAGCCGTAGCCCGGGTGGACGGCATCGCAGCCGTTGTCCAAGGCCGCGGAGATGATGGCGTTCTGGTTCAGGTAGCTGGCGGGCGCAGGAGCCGGGCCTACTACCACCACGTTGTCGGCGGTGCGGGCTGCAAGGGAATTGGCGTCGGGTTCGCTGGCGACCAGGACTGTTTCGATGCCCATTTCGCGTGCGGTCCGTGCAACTCGGACGGCGATTTCGCCGCGGTTGGCGATGAGCAGTTTCTTCACAGCTTTCCTTCGTGGATGACGACAATGGTGTCGCCCGGGTTGACCATGTCGCCGTCATTGACCTCGAAGGACTCGAGGACCCCGGCCGCATCAGATTGGATCTCGGTGAACTGCTTCATGATTTCGACGATGCCCAGGGTCTGGCCGATCTCGATGGTGTCGCCTTCGTTGGCAAACGGCGGTTTGCCGGGGCCGGGCTTACGGTAAAAAATTCCGGGGAGCGGGGAGACGATGGTTGCCACGGGGTTGCTCTCTTTCAGATGGTTGGATAATTCGGAGTCAGCCCAGTACCGCGCGCACGGCGGTGGCCACTGCAACAGAGTTGGGTGCGTCGGAGTGGATGCAGATACTTTGGAACGAGATGTCCAGCTCGGTGCCGTCAACGGCCATAATGGGCTGCCCCGCCAGCGCCCGTCTGACTCGCTCGGCAGCGGCGACCGGGTCCGTGGGGGCCGGGCGGCGCTGGATAAGGAGCTCACCGGCAGGACCGTAATTGAGGTCAACATAGAGTTCCGGCACGAATTCCACCCCCACTGCCCGGCACACGGATTCGTGAGCGGTCCCGGCGAGCCCGTAGAAGGGGACGCCAAACTGTTTGGCGGTTCCGGCGGCGGCCTGCATCAGTTCCTCGTCACCGGCCAGCATTCCGTAGAGGGCGCCGTGGGGTTTGATGTGGTTCAGTTCAAGCCCGTGCTTTGCCAGAAAAGCAGCCAGGGCCCCGGTCTGGTACAGGATGATCGATTCGACCTCGCCAGGGCTAAGGACCATGCGGCGGCGTCCGAATCCCACCACGTCCGGAAGGCCCGGGTGGGCCCCGACCGCCACGCCGTGCTCTGCGGCCAGTGCCACGGTCCGGTTCATGACGTCTGGATCGCCGGCGTGATAGCCGCAGGCGACGTTGGCGACGTCGATGATGCGCATGAGTGCATCGTCGTTGCCGAACTCGTGAAGGCCAAGGCCTTCGCCCATGTCGGAGTTCAGAAGCACGCGTCTGGGAGTGTCGGGGATCACGCTTGTTTGCATGGGTGCAACGCTACTCAGCATTTTCGGTTACCGATATTGTGCAGATCGCTGAATATCCGGTGATGAATTATGGTTATTGCACTGTCCAGCGGGCGACTCCCGCCGTTCTTGGAGGCTTCCTTGCGAATCTCAGACTTGGCGGACGACGCCGACCTCAACATCCGCCTTCGCGTTTCGGGCGGCGAAGGCCGCCTGGCTCGACCCATCACCTGGTGCGCTCCGACCGAACATATGGACCCCACGCCCTTCCTTAGTGTGAATGCCCTTGTGCTGACCAATGGCATGGGCCTTAACGTCAAGGACTTCAGGATCTGGGACGCCTACGTGGAACGCCTCGTATCCGTTCCGGTCTCCGGGCTGGCATTCGGGCTGGGCGCCGCGCACAACGAGCTGCCGGCAGGCTTGGTCCAGGCCTGCGAGGCGCACGGACTGCCACTGCTGGAGCTCCCGCCGGGAGTGCCCTTCGTGCTGATCATGCGCCATGTGGAGCAGGCCATCGCCGCCGAGCGATATGAGGAGTTGCGAAAGGGCTGGGAGCTGGCTGATGGATGCACCCGGTTGGCGGCCGGCGGGCATTCCCTGGCCGAGGTTCTGGAGCGGGTGGCGGACGTCGTCAACGCGAGGGTGGCCGTGATCGATCACAATGCGTTCGAGCTTGTCTCCGCAGGGGCGGCTCACGGCGGGTCCACGCGAACAGCGTTGCGCCTGCCCAGCGGCGACTCAGAGCAATTCCGGCTTGCCATCGAGGGAATCGCGAGCGACGTCGTGCTGCAGCCTATTCTTGGCCCCGTCGCTGCCGTCATCGCGATGCAGCTGAGCTACACCCTCGGGTCACATTCACCCCTGCATTCCCGGGAGGCCGCGCGCTTCATTGAGGCCCTCTATGAGGACCGCGGTGAGCCGTTGGCGCCGTTGCGCCGCTACGCCCACGAATCCGGGTTTGACCCTGACGGCGACTGGGGCGCGGTGCTGATCGGCAGTTCGGACGATGTAGCCCCCGCAAAGTTGCGTGCCATCGCCTGGCGCGCACGCGTGGGGCTGCAGGCCGGGTTCAGCACGGTGAGGTTCATGGAGGAAGCCGGACTCACGACTCTTCTGTTGCAGCACCGGCACGGAGCGGCCGATCTGCTCGATGCCACGCGGGGTTTTTTTACGGACGCCCCGGAATTGTCCGTCGTCGTCTCCGAATCCCTGAGCCTCAGCGAATTGCCGCTGGCGCTGCAGCTTGCCCGCCGAAACGTTGGCCCGGCCGGCGTGCACCAGGCGCCGCCGGCCGATCTTGCCGGCATTGTTCAGGGCCTGCCCAGCCCGGGCCTGGTGGCCATGTGCCAGCGGCTGTTGGCCCCGCTGGCCTCCGACAGCGGCAGCGCTTTGCGGGAGACATTCGACGCTTATCTGCGCCACAACGGGAATTCCGCTAAGATCTGCGAGGAGATCTTCATCCACCGGAACACGCTCAGCTACAGGCTGCGGAAAATCGAGAAGCTCCTCAGACTGGATTTGTCCGACGGCGAAGTCCGCGCCACTTGCTTGCTTGCCTTGGGAATCGTCGCGGCATCGCAATGAGGGAATCCCGCCGCGTAACCGTGCTCGGGAACTCGTGCTAAGGGAACTCCAAGGTGAATATCATCCCGTGTTGCCTCGGGCGCTGCTTTCCCGCACGCAGAGGTTCGGTTCCAGCCTGACGGGCTTGACGATTTCGCCGTCCAGCACGCGCTTCAGGAGTTGCACCGCCGTCCGCCCGATGTCCAGCATGGGCGAGCGGACCGAGGACAGCGGGATGGGAAGCTCCGCGGCCAGCGAGGTGTCATTGAATCCAACTACCGCAACGTCGTCGCCAACAGTGAGGCCATGGGACCTTAGTGCTCCCATCGCACCGATTGCCGCAAAGTCATTGACGGCGAACAGTGCCGTCGGATGTGGGTTGCAATGAGTTAAGATATTCTCGGCCGCTTCCCTTCCGCCGGCGGTATCGAAACGGGACCACACCACGGCCTTGCTGGGGATTTTTCCGCCCAGCGAACGCCAGCGGTCCACGAAGCCGGCTGTCCGGTCAACGGCTGTACTGGCGTAGGGCTCGCCGGCGATGACAGCGACGATTCGATGCCCCTGGGTCCACAGGTGGTCGGCCACAAGCTCGCCGCCAAGGACGTCGTCGCAGGTGGCGGACGGGTAGCCGGGGACGCGGCGGTTCATGAGCACGAACGGCACCTTCCGGACCGTCAACTCCCGCAACAGGCCACTGTCCAGATGTGCGTCACCTATGATCAGCCCGTCCACGCGGCGGGCCAGCATGGTGTCCGTCTTCCGTCGTTGTTCCGCCGGGTCATCGCGGGAGTTCATGACAAACGTCGAATAGCCCAGCTCCGCCGCAGCCTCGTCAATGCCCTCGTACATGAGGGCCAGGACGAGGTCCGACAGCCTGGGCACGATCACCCCCATAAGGCGCGTGCGCCGCGTCCGCAGGCCGGCGGCCTGCGGGTCAGGGGAGTAGCCCCGTTTCCGCGCCAGCTCGCGGACGCGTTCGGCCGTCGCCACGGAGGCTGCACCCCGCGCCACTTCGGATTCAGAGTGAAGGATTCTGGACACGGTCGAGGGGTGGATGCCGAGCTCGCTCGCGAGATCCTTCAGTGTGACCGTGCGGTCCCCGGCCGTGGTTTCTTCCATGCGTTTCCCTGCCTCAGCTCAAAAAGAAGACACCACCAAGACTGCCCCAAAAAGTGCGGATCTCTGGTTGGGGAGCCCTTGACGTGGCGCACCTCACATTCTATAGTCATGTCACCACCCAACCCAATCGATTGGGTTGCTGTGGCTCCGGTGCCAGGCGGGGAAATGTTGACACCGTCGAAACATTGGAAGCGCCTGGTGGAAACATCGAAAAGCTACTTTTTTATCCCATAACCCAATCGATTGGGTACGCATCTGGCAGCAGAACAGGACAAGCGGAGTGAAAATGACTGTCGCAGAATCGGGCGCTCCCTATGTGGTGCTGTTGGCGACGGGGGGAACCATTTCCTCCCGTGCGTCGGAGGCCGGCGGAGCCGCCGTGGCGTCGGACACGGGAGAGCAGGTGTTCGCCAGCCTTGGGGTTGCGGCCCCGCATCCGGTCCGCGTGGTCGATGTTCTCCGGAAGGGTTCGTACCTGCTGACGGTCGATGACATGATCGCCATCTGCGCCAGCATCCGGCAAGCCCTGGCCGACCCGCACGTTTTGGGGGTCGTCGTCACCCACGGTACGGACACGATGGAGGAGACGGCGTATCTCGTGGACCTCACCCACGATGATCCCCGCCCCGTGGTGTTCACCGGAGCGCAGCAGGCGGCCGACTCCCGGATGCCGGATGGTCCCGGAAACCTGTCCCGCGCGATCGCCCTCGCCGGTTCCCCCCAGGCACGGGGGAAGGGCGTACTACTGGCGTTTGCCGGGACCATCTTCCCGGCGGCGGGAGTCCGGAAGAGCCACACAACCCGGCCCGATGCGTTCGCCAACCCGGACTTCGGAACCGCAGGCTCGGTGACCGACTCCGGCGAGGTCAGCATGCGCGGTGCACGGCCCGGCATCATCCCGTTGCCGTTGCCGGGAGCCAGCGCCGGTTCACCGCGCGTGGACCTCGTTGCTTCCTATCCCGGAGCGGATTCGACGCTGTTGCGGGCTTCCCTGCAGGCCGGGGCGGCAGGGGTTGTGCTCCAGGGGACGGGAACGGGCAACGCCAACCGCGCGCTGTGCCGCGACGTCGCGGACGCCACCGCGGCCGGCGTCGTGGTGGTAACGAGCACGCGGGTGGAGGCCGGCGCCGTCGTTCCCCGGTACGGCGACGGCGGAGGTGCAGATCTGCGCGCGGCCGGTGCCATACCTTCCGGGCTGCTCAGGCCATCCCAGTCCCTGGTCCTGCTGAGCCTTCTGCTCAGGCTGGATACCCCCGCGGCCCGCATTGCGGAAACGTTCGCCCGCCGGGGCACGCTCCCGCACTAGTTCCACCCCGAAACCAAAACCCCAACGACAAAACCTCAACAACAAGCGCAGTGAAAGGTTGATCTCATGACTAAGGAAATCCAAGTCGCGTTCGGCGTCGACGTGGACGCCGTAGCCGGAATGCTCGGCTCCTATGGGGGCGAGGATTCCCCGTGCGATATCTCCCGTGGCCTGTTCAGCGGCGAGGTCGGCGGCCCCCGCCTGATCCGTCTTTTCGAGAAATACGGCCTTCCTGCCACGTGGTTCGTGCCCGGCCACTCCATCGAGACCTTCCCGGACCTGACCCGGATGATCGTGGACGCGGGGCACGAAATCGGCGTGCACGGATACTCGCATGAAAACCCCATCGCCATGACCCGCGAGCAGGAGACCGCCATCCTGGACCGGTCGATCGAACTCATCGAAAAGGTCTCCGGCCGCCGCCCCACAGGCTACGTCGCACCCTGGTGGGAATTTTCCCCGGTCACCAACGAGATCCTCCTGGAACGCGGGATCAAGTACGACCACTCCCTGATGCACCGCGATTTCGAGCCCTACTACGTGCGTGTCGGTGACAGCTGGAAGAAGATCGATTACACCAAGGCCGCGGAGACCTGGATGGAGCCGCTCGTCCGGGGCAAGGAGACCGACCTCGTCGAGATCCCGGCCAACTGGTACCTGGACGATCTTCCTCCCATGATGTTCATCAAGGCCTCCCCGAACTCCCACGGCTTCGTCAGTCCCCGGGACATCGAACAAATGTGGCGCGACCAGTTCGACTGGGTCTACCGGGAAATGGACCAGGCCGTCTTCACCATGACAATCCACCCGGATGTCTCGGGCCGCCCCCAGGTCCTGCTTATGCTCGAACGCCTCATCGAACACATCAACTCCCACGAGGGCGTCAGCTGGCTCACATTCGACCAAATCGCAGACTCCTTCCTCGCCCGCAGTCCCCGAAAGGAAAACCAGTAATGACCATCCAGCAGCCCGACGTCGACCTGACGACACCCGCTCCCAACGAGAAACGCCGCTTCCCGGTATTCTCCAAGCGCCACACGACCACCGCCACCGTGCTGGCCCTGCTGGCCTGGACCGTAGCCGTGTTCGACTATGGACTTTTCGGAACCCTCCTGCCGGCCATGCAGGAAGAGTTTGGCTGGACCGAAACCGAAGCCTACGCAATCAACACCTGGATCGCCGTCGGCACCGCGATCGTCGCCTTCGGCATCGGCCCCGTCATCGACCGGCTCGGCCGCCGCAAGGGCATGATGGTCACCGTCGGCGGCACCGCGGTTGTCTCCGGTCTGACGGCCCTGATCCCGACCGGAATCCCGTTCCTCAGCAACGGCCTGGTCGTGCTGGTGCGTTCCTTCGGCGGGCTCGGATTCTCGGAGCAGGCCGTCAACGCGACCTACATGAACGAGGTCTACCAGGTCACCGAAGTCGCCGATAAGCGCAAGCGCCCCGGCTTCCACTACTCCTTCATCCAGGGCGGCTGGCCGCTGGGCTTCCTGCTCGCCAGTGCCCTTGCCCTGGCCTTCCTCCCGTCCCTCGGATGGCGCGCCCTCTATCTCATGGCAACTGTTCCGGCCGTGATCATCGTGTGGGCCATTGCCAAGAAGCTCAAAGAGACACCTCAGTTCGAGCTGCACCACAAGCTGACCGAACTTGAGAAGAGCGGCAAGACCGAGGAAGCCCACGAACTGGCCCGCGCCTACGGCGTCGAACACTCTTCCACGGCCCCGCTCAAGCGCATCTGGGAACCGCACCTGCGCCGGAACACGATCGTCTTCTCGCTGGCCTGGATCTTCAACTTCTTCGGGATCATGATCTTCAGCATCCTCGGCAGCTCCGTCCTGAAGAACGCCAAGGGCGTGGAACTCTCCGACGCCTTCTGGATGCTGATCGTCATCAACATGCTGGCCTACTTCGGCTACGTCTTCCACGGATGGCTCGGTGACAAGATCGGCCGCAAACGGACCATCATCGGCGGCTGGATTCTCTCCGGCATTTCGTTCAGCATCATGCTCAGCCCCTTCGCCACGAGCCCCTTCATGATCATCGTCACCTACGGCGCCGGGCTGTTCTTCCTGGTCGGACCCTACGCCGCAATCCAGTACTTCATGGCCGAGTGCTACCCCGTCAGCTGCCGAGCCACTGGCACCGCCTTCATCGGCGCGATGAGCCAACCCGGCATCATTCTCGGCGGTGCGCTGTTCACAGCTGCGACAGCCAGCGCGGGAACCGGCACTGCAGCCCTGTGGGTCGGCGCCGGCGGAACGCTGCTGTCCGGACTCCTGATGATCGCCGCCAAGCCGCCCGTAGAAGCCCTGCTCGAGGACCACCCGCACGAGGTCGAAGCATGACACCGGAAACAAAGGTGGCCGTGATCACCGGAGCGGCCAGTGGCATAGGACGGTCCCTCGCGGTCCACTACGCCCAACGCGGCGTGCACGCGGTGATCGGCACCTTTCCCGGTGACCCGCACGACCCGGAAGAAACCCTCCGCCAGGTGAAGGACGCAGGCGGCCAAGGAGTTGTCCACGAAGTGGATGTCCGCAGCACACCGTCCGTCGATGCGTTCGCCGAACGCGCCCTGGCGGAGTACGGCCGTCTGGACTACGCGGTGGCCAACGCAGGAATCCTGCGCAACTCGCCCCTGGGCGAGATGACCGATGAGCGCTGGGATGACATGCTCGACGTCGACCTTACCGGCGTGCTGCGGACCCTGCGAGCCGGGTCCGCGCGGATGACCGGCGGCGGATCGATGGTTGCCGTATCCTCCATTGCCGGAGGAGTCTACGGGTGGGAGGAGCATGCCCATTACGCGGCCGCCAAGGCTGGCGTGCTGGGGTTGATCCGCAGCGTAGCCGCCGAGCTGGGACCGCGCGGCATCCGCGCCAACGCCGTGATTCCCGGACTCATCGAGACGCCCCAGTCCCTGGACCCGGTGAACTCGCTCGGTCCTGACGGCCTGCAACGCGCCGGGCTGGAAATCCCTTGGGGACGGGTCGGGCGGCCCGAAGAGGTCGCCAGCGTGATCGGCTTCCTGACCTCCGATGACGCCTCCTACGTCACCGGCCAATCCCTGATCGTAGACGGTGGTCTCACCATCAAGATGCGCGCCTGAAAAAGCCCGAAAGGACAAGAATGGACAACCCAGAAGCCTCCCGTCACACCGAGGGCCGCGCCGTAGTGGTCACAGGCGGAGCCAGCGGCATAGGCAAGGCCATCGCCGAAGCCTTCACCGCCAACGGCGACAGGGTGGCCGTCCTTGACCGGTCCGGCGCGGCGGGAACTATCGTTGTCGACGTCTCAGACGAAGCGAGCGTGACGGCAGCCTTCGCCGAAGCACGCGCCCAGCTTGGGAGCATCGATATTCTCGTGAACAGCGCGGGCCTGCTGACGGAATCGCGGCTGGAAGACATGACCCTCGCCATGTGGAACGAGACGATTTCCGTTGACCTGACGGGTGTCTTCCTGTGCTGCCGGGAGGTGGTGGGGGAAATGCGGCAGCAGAAGTGGGGCCGCATCATCAACATCGCCTCCCAGTTGGCCATCAAGGGCGGCACCGGGCTTAGCCACTACAGCGCCGCCAAAGCCGGCGTCGTAGGACTGACCAAATCGCTGGCCCTGGAAACCGCCGGGGACAACGTGCTGGTCAACAGCATCGCCCCGGGCCCAATTGAGACGCCCTTGGTTGAGGGAATTTCCGAGGACTGGAAAACGGAGAAGCGTGCCGGACTGCCGCTTCTGCGCTTCGGCATTCCGGCTGAGGTCGCGCCTACGGCCCTGCTTCTCGCCAGCGATCCGGGAGGCAATCTGTATGTCGGCCAGACGCTGGGACCAAATTCCGGCGACGTCATGCCCTAGGAAAGGACACCTCACTTGTGCGGTGCGTGCGGACGAAGTGTTGTGAGCGACCCCGTACTGGGGCCGAACCGAACGATGCGGCAGCACCTCATTGTCGCCCAAACGATTAACAGCGTCTGCCAATCGTGGCCGGGGGCCCCGAAAGTGGCCGCCACCAGCGAGGGCTGGATGGTTTCGGGACCAACGGGAGCCACAGCGGCCATCGCGACTGTGGAGGCGCTGTGGTCCGCTGTTCTTCTAAGCAGCCCGGGAACGCGGTCCTCGGATGCGAGTAGATTTGCGCACGAGCCCGGTGCTGCGGAAAATGTTGGCGCCGCCGCGCACATCGGGGGCGTGGACGAGTCAGTCCTGGCGGCGGCGGACTTGCGTCCGGAGGACTTGTCCCTCCGGGTTTTGACTCTTGGCTACCAGATGGCGCGCAATGCGGACACGGCTTTGGATTCGTAAAGGCGCAGCCCTCCGGGAAGCACCTGGGCTAACTTCCGATTCGGCGGTTTTGGCCGTTGAGGAAGCCCAGCGAACGCGCCGTCGCGACCGCATTCCGCTGCGTCAATGCCCTGCGCTGCGGGCACAGTCAGTCTTGGCGGTTGGTGTCCAGGACCGTCACGTCCAGAGGCATACGGTTGGCGCGACTGAGGCGGCCGGCCAGCACGTTGCGTAACCCACGGGTCACCCTGGTCCTCTTGGTCAGGTACCGGAACTCGGCGGCGTCGGAGGTCACGAGGTCCAGGAGGGGGCGCACGGCGTCGTCAGGGCTCTGCCCCCAAAGGCCGACGACAATCTGCAGCCCGCCCAGTCGATGCTCGTACCCGGGCTGGGATGTGACGTGCCCCAGCATGTCCGTCGTCACCAGGCCCGGGTTCATGCCATGGACCCGGGCACCGGTGCCCCGGGTCTCCCGCCGCAAGGTCTCAGTGAACTGGCGGACCCAGCGCTTGCTCGACGCATACGCGTTTTGCAGCGCCACCGGCCCCTGATCGCCTTGGCCGTAAACGTTGACAAGGTCGCCGTGGCCTTGACCGAGGAACACCGGCAACGCAACCCTTGACCCGTGGAACGTGCCGAGGATGTTCGTGCGGACCACTTGGGTGAAGTCGTCCACCGGGGTTGACGCCGTGGGCCCGAAGACACCGGAGGTTCCGGCGTTGTTGACCCAGATGTCGAGCGTCCCGCGGCTGAGGGCCTCATCGCGCAGGGCCTCGACGTCGGCCAGCTCGCCGGTATCACAACGGCGTCCGGACGCCGCGATCCCTTCCGTGCGCAGCCGCTCGACAGCGGCCGCGACGTCGTCGTCGGACCTGGACGCCACCACTACCGTCGCGCCCTGCTGCCCCAGCAGCCGGGCCATGGTAAACCCCAGTCCGCGTGTCGAGCCAGTCACGACCGCCACGCGTCCGCGGAGGACGTCTCGTTGGGATTCCATGCTTCTCTCCTACCCGCAGCGGCCCGTGGGAGCAAGAGTCCTGTGCCGCACTGTTAGACCGAAAGCCGCTTCATGGTCGCGCTGAATCTCGCTGGCGCGCAGGCAGATGCTGCCGCACTAAGCACCGCCTCCGATTGGCGTATGTCCTTATGGGACGGACCTGCAGTCAGTTTTGCGGGACATATCTGCCTCCGTGAGGAACCGCCCGGCCGGGCTTGTTGTACAGTGTGTTTCACGCTCCCACGGTCTCCTGGCCCGCACCCGTTACACGGTCCGGAGAGCGGCCGAGCAGCCAGGCCCGTTCCGGACTCAGCCGGAACCGGGGAACAAAGGAAGCAGCCAATGTCGATGGACCCCTCGTCCGATCCGCAACGCACTGATACCGTGTATCCCGCTGACGCGGAGGCCGGCAGCCAGGTGAATCATGATGTGCCGGTCATCCGGACGCAGTCCGCCAAGATTATTGAGGCGGTACTGTCCGGGTCTGCGCCCGAGCAGGCATCCGCCCGTGACCAGCTGCGCGAACATCTGGCGGCCCATCCGGGACGCCCGGACATAGCACTGGCGGAACATCTGGCCACGTTCAGGTCCCTGCCCGCCTTCCCTCCAGCCATCCCGGAGGCGCCAGGGCCGGTCCGCGCAGCGGGCGGGCAGCACCCGGCTGGTGAATCGTCCCTGCGATCGGACGAGAGTCTCAGCGCGAGGATAGAGGCGGTCCTGAAAGGCCGGATGCTGGTGACAGCGTTCCAGCCGATTCATGACTTGGGCATCGGCGGCGTCGTCGGGGCTGAGGCGCTCACCCGGTTCGTCAACACCGGGAGCGACACCGTGGAGGACTGGTTCGCAGGCGCCCGGGACATGCGGCTGGGAAGCGATCTGGAATTCGCGGCGCTGGAGTCCGCCCTGACCGCTGCGAAGGAGCTGCCGGACCACGTTTATGTGGCGCTGAAGCTGTCCCCGTCCACGTGCCTGGACCCACTCCTGACCGGGCTCCTGGAGAGGTCGGGAATGGCTCCTGACCGCATTGTCCTGGAACTCACCGAAGCCCTGACAAGCGAACAGCCCGCGGCGCTCGTTGCGGCGCTGGCACCGCTGCGCCGCAGCGGGGTCCGGCTCGCGGTTGACCATGCGGGCTCGTACTTCGCCTCGATGCGCCACATCAGGCATCTCCGGCCCGAGATCATCAAACTGGACCGCAACCTTATTGCCGGAATCGATACTGACACCTTGCGCCATGCCCTCGGGGAGGCCATGGTCGGGTTCGCCGAACAGATCGGTGCCGTAACGGTCGCCCAGGGAATCGAAACCTGTGCAGAACTGGAAGCTGTGACCGATCTCGGGATGGCCGCAGGGCAGGGCTATCTCCTGGGTCGCCCGACCACGCGCCGGGCAGACTGGAGGGGCTGGAACGTCGCCGGACTGGACACCCTCTCCGTGACCGGTCCCGACCGGCGACACAGAACCTGACGGGCCGCTGGACCGGGGCGACGAGCTGCGGGGAGTGCTCCTGCTGTTCGCTGCGCCGGCACGCCGACAACGTCGTCGCCCATGAACGCATCGCCGGGGCACGCGACCTCGGCTACACTCCAACAGTCCCGCTGATCGGGCCCCTCGACGACACCGTCCCTGATAACCTGGCATCGCACCTGCTGCGCGTACTCTCCGAAGGATTCAGCAACGCCATCAGACATCACCGACGACGGCTGCGGCTTCGAGTGCCCCGCACGAACCAGCGGCCAGGCCAACATGGAACAGCGCGCAACCTCCCTGGGCGGCGCTTTTGCAATCGACAGCCACCCCGGCCACGGCACCCGACCAAGCTGAACCATTGGGCCGGATACCGCTTCCGAACCCCCGAGCAACGCAGAATCATGGACTTCGCCGGTTGGCGTTCGGGCCACAGCGGCGTCTGATGGCCACCCCATCGACGTGCTGCCGTTTGCATCAGCGCCACCGACCCGCCCCATCGTGCGGATGCCCCCAAGCCGGCGCCCACCTACGGTCAATCGTTCCGTCGTGATACGGCGGTCCGGTTCGGGCAGGGCCAACCCAGCACACGGATTGCCCTAGAGCGGCGGCCAGTAATCGCGGTCGTATCCGAACCGACTGACAGTCCGGGCCGTCACCGGCTGCCCGCCTAAGTCCGCAGAGTCGTCGCCCTCCGGCGGCTCTGCCTCGCTGCCTGGCCCGGTACCGGGAACGCCAATCACATTTGAATCACTGGACATGTGAGATCCCCCGGTTCGTTAGCTGATGGCACACCGGCTCGAATTCGATACCGCCATGCACCTCAAACCACGCTAACGGCGCTCACAGCACCACAACAGGGGCTTTGTACCGTACCCACTGCTCCACCGCCCCGACAGCCAGGATTCAGCAGACTCCCAGCCCGCTGGCATCGAGCTCTCGGCGGAGGCCGGCATCCGCCAGTGAAGGAGGAGGCCGAAGCTGAACAGTCGCGGTTTGGCCTGGGACTTGCATCAGGAACGACCGAATTCAGATGCGCCGGGCACCTGAATCGCAGGGCGAGGGCGCAGACACTGCCGCCCTCGGCGGAGCGTCGAGGCTCCCCGGCCGCCGGCGCCGTCGTGCAGTAACGGCCGCCGAGCGCAGCGTGGGATCGTCCGCCGCAACTTTCGAGTGGTGCCCGCCGGCACCCGCAACCACCTCGCCACGGACCTTGGCCTCGACCGCGGCAGTGTTCTTGGGGCGCTCAACGCGTTCGCAGCGGCGGTGGAACGTCGCATCGACCTCGGGCAGGTCAACGGCCGGGTGTTCGTCAACAACGTCTCGCTCGGGCTGTATGCGCAGATCGTCCGCTCCCCGGAGTACCGGGATGCCAAAGTGGAACCACCCTGAGTATGCTGCCTAGCATGCTGGGGCCCGGGAACCCCGACCTTTCGACCTGCGCTTCACCGGTCCGGCGGGGGAGCGGATCATGAAAGCCCAGACATCCCCGCCACAGCGCTTGCGGTTCCTCTTGCGCGGTGAAGTTTCGGGGTCTGCGCTGTTTCCCTTGGGACTCGCAGTGCGGTTCTTCTTGATTTCCCCTTACGTTTTCATTGCGTTGAGCTCTCGTGGCTACGCTGGCGGCATGCCATGGCGCAAGCTCGACGGCCAAACGTATGAGTACCTGAGGGCGGAGCCCGGGCGCGACTCCGAGGATGCGCGGTCGAGGACCTATCGGAACTTCGTGACGCGCTGGCTGGATTAAGACGAGTCTCTGAATGGCCCGTTGAGTCAAGAGAGTAGGAGCGAAGATCCATGACATCCGGGGACTTTGCACGCTTTATGTCGGACTGCATTGCCGCAGATGTCGCGGGTGATCGTGGGCTCACAGAGGACGAGATGTACGGGGTTTACATCAGTTGGTGCGTGCTTCACTACGTGTGCCCCAGAACTTGCAGGGAATTCTGGACGGCGATGTCCGGCCTGGGCCTTAACGAACGGCGCCGCATTGACCGGCGCTACGTCCGGCCAGGTCTTCGGATGACAGGGCCCGCTGCAGTGGACTACATCCTCGCAAGCCGTCCAGGCCTTGCCTGGCCGGAGAGCCGTCGATGCCCCACCGGCGGCCTCGATGGGGGTCTTTGGGCACGCCCCCGGGAATCCGTCGTTGGCCTACCATGAAGCATGCCCGGGACTGAGAAATTGGAAGTTGAGCGAAAATTCGACGTCGGCGAATCCGATGAGCTGCCGGCCTTCAGATCGATCGCCGGGGTGAACAGCGTCGGGGCGACGGCGGATCAGAAACTTGATGCCGTGTACTTCGACACGGCGACATTGGCGCTTGCTGCCCGCCGGATCACTTTGCGCAGGCGTACCGGCGGGATGGACGCCGGGTGGCATTTGAAACTGCCGGTGGCCGCGGGGGAACGGCGCGAGATCACGGAGCCGTTGAACGAGGACCCGGATACTGTGCCGCCCCGGTTGAGGGGGCTTGTGCTGGCTCATACCCGGAATCAGGATTTGGTGGCGGTCGCACACATGAAAACCCGTCGCACGGCGATTCCCCTCATTTCAGCTGATGGAACGGTCCTGGCCGAATTCAGCGACGACCGGGTGGAATCCCGGATCCTCCTGGAACCGGCCGGAAGTGCCGCCTGGCGGGAATGGGAAATCGAACTGGTCGACGGGCAGCGGAAACTGTTGGACGCCGCCGATACGGTGATCGCCCTGCAGGGCCACCAACCGGCTGAGTTGCCCTCCAAACTTGCCCGCGCCCTTGGCGACCGGTACCCGGCGGAGAGCCCTTCACCACCTCGCCCGCGACGAAAAGGGCCGGCCTCTTGGCTGCTTCTTTCCTACCTGCATGAGCAGGTCGAGGTGCTGAAAACGCATGACCCAGGGGTCCGAGAAGACGCCCCGGACGCCGTGCACCAGCTTCGGGTGGCGGCACGCCGGATGCGGTCCGTCCTTTCAAGCTTTCGCAATCTGACCGACAAGGGGACGGCCGAGCTCCTGCGGGGGGAACTTCAGTGGCTCGCCGGGACGGTCGGCAAGGCCCGGGACCTTGAGGTCATGCGGACGCACTTGACGGAGCTGATTAGGGCCGAACCCCCGCATCTGATCATTGGACCGGTAGAAGACCACCTCATGGACCAGCTTGGGGCCGAGTACGAGGCGGCCCTCGCCGACGGGCTGGCTGCTTTGGAAAGCGACCGGTATTTCCGGCTTCTTGACGCGCTTGATGGCTTCCTGGCTGCCCCTCCACTGTCCGGACCGGCGCACAAGAAGGCCCTGGGGACTGTAGGTCGGCTCGTCAACGCGGAGCGGAAGCGCCTGAACGAGGCGGTGAAGAGCCTCGACTGTGTTTCCGATGGTAGGTCTGCCGACCCTGCGCTGCACGAGGTCCGGAAGAACGCAAAGCGGCTCCGGTACGCGGCAGAAGCAGCCGTCCCGGTTTTCGGAAAGCAGGCCGCCCGGCTTGCCCGCACCGCCGAAGAAGTCCAGACAATTCTGGGCGACCATCAGGACAGCATCGTCATCAGGGAGAAACTCCGGTCCCTTGCCACCGTGCCCTCTGAGGGCGTCGGGGGAGCGGGATTCACCTACGGGCGGCTGCACGCGCTGGAGCAACACCGCGGCGCCGAAGCCCGCATCCGGTTCTTGACCGCATGGCAAAAGTCACCATCCAGGGCCCTTCACGGGAAATAGTCATCGGCTGCTCGTCCCGAATTCACCAGACAGACATCCGGGGCAGGTAGCGTCGTCCGGGGCAGATCCGTGCCCGCTAGCCAAACGTCGGCATTGGCGTTTGTCCGCACCCACTGTGCCCGAAGGCGGGGCCGGAAAGGACAATCGTGACAGAAGCCGAAATCCAGGAACTGCGCGCCTTGCTGGAGGACGTGAACCGGCTCCGGCGGACGCTCAGGCACGCCGAAATACGGCAAAGTGACAGGATAGCCGCCGTGCTGCCCCGCCACCGCGACAGCGCCCGGAACCTCGTCCACTACACGGAGCTGCGCCGCCATGACATCCGTGACCTCCAATCCGGACTGGCAAAGCACGGACTCTCCTCGCTCGGACGCACCGAACCGAGGGTCCTGCCCAGTGTCGACACCGTGGCCCGGACTCTGGCGCGGCTGGTATCCGCGGACGGCCAACCGGACGCGCAGACGGATCCCATCGACCATGAAGAGATACTCGCCCGGAACGCAGTGAACCTGCTGGGACCGGAGCCGGAAGAACGCGGCACGAGGATCATGGTCACACTGCCCAGCGAAGCATCCACGGACCCCTACATCGTCCGCGGCATGATCGAACGGGGCATGGACCTTGCCCGCATCAACTGCGCGCACGACACCCCCGAGACCTGGCGGCAAATGATCGGCAATATCCGTGCCGCAGAAGAATTCACGGGCAGGCGCTGCCTGGTCTCCATGGACCTGGCAGGGCCCAAGCTGCGCACGGGCCCCATCCGCCCCGGCCCGCGCGTCCTCCGCGTAAAACCGGTGCGCAACGAAACCGGTACAGTGACCGCGCCGGCCCGCGTGTGGCTTGGAACCCGGCCCGAGTCAGGCCCCGACCTCCCAGTGATTCCCGTCCAGGACGGGACCTGGACGGCGGCCCTGCGGGAAGGCCAGAAGATCAGCTTCCGAGACGCCCGTGGAGCCCGCCGTACCCTCGTCGTCGACCGGGCAGGCCCGGACGGGTGCCTGGCAGCCCTGCACGATACGAGCTACTTCGTCCCCGGGACCAGGCTCGCCGCGGCCCAGGAGGCTCCTTCCGGAAAGAAATCCCAACCTCACGCAGGGCCATCCGCCCTTGTCGGGGACCTGCCGGCACTGGAGGAGAGCCTCATGATCCGCCGCGGGGACAGCATTGTCCTCAGCAGTGACCTCACCCCCACTGACAGCACCACCGTCGGCACCCACCGGATAGGCTGCACCCTCCCCGGCGTCTTCACCGATGCGAACCCCGGGGAAAGGATCTGGTTCGACGACGGCAAGATCGGCGGGGTGATCACCGGGGTCCGGACCGGAGAACTGACAGCCGAGATTGTCTCCGCCGCCCCGCGGGGTTCACGGCTCCGGGCCGAAAAAGGCATCAACCTCCCCGACACCCGGCTCAGCGTCCCGGCACTGACAGCTCAGGACCTCGCCGACCTCGAGCACGTCAAAGAACTGGCCGACATCGTCAGCATGTCCTTTGTCCGCAGCGAAGCCGACGTCCGCGATCTCCTGTCCCGCCTCGATCCGGAGCGGGACCAGGACCTCGACATCATGCTCAAGATCGAGACGGTAGCCGCCTTCGAAGCGCTGCCCGAAATCCTCCTCGAACTGATGAAATGGGCCGATGTCGGCGTCATGATCGCCCGCGGAGACCTCGCCGTGGAGGCAGGCTTCGAACGAATGGCAGAAGTCCAGGAGGAAATACTCTGGCTCTGCGAAGCCGCCCACGTCCCGGTGATCTGGGCGACCCAGGTCCTGGACACCCTGGCCCGGACCGGTCTGCCCTCCCGTGCTGAGGTCACCGATGCCGCGATGGCCCAGCGCGCCGAATGCGTCATGCTCAACAAGGGCCCGTTCATCAACGAGGCCATCAGCATGCTCGCGGACATCCTGGGCCGAATGAAGAACCACACGCAGAAAAAACGCAGCATGCTCAGGCGCCTCCGGGCCTGGGACCGCTGAACTCCGGGCACCGGGGACGTGATGTTATCCCGATACGCTCCAGAAACGAGCTGCGGCACCCCCGACATTCACCTTCGCCAAGTAGCATTGCCCCGTGGAAGCTCTCCCGGATGTCCAACGCCCTACCGCGGCCCTCGGCGCGACGTTGACGGCAGAGGGCGCGGACTTCGCGCTGGTCTCCACCTCGGCGGCCGCCGTCGACTTGTGCCTGGTGGACGACTCCGGGATCGAAACCCGGTACCCCATGGCAGTGGACGACGGATTCTGGACGGCTCATGTGCCAGGGATCTTCGCAGGCCAGCGTTACGGCTACCGCGTCGACGGGCCCTGGGACCCCGCCCGGGGCCTGCACCACAATCCGCACAAGTTCCTGCTGGACCCGTACGCCAAAGCCATCGACGGCCGGCTCACCTGGGGACCCGAGCTGTATGCCTTCGACCTCAACGACCCGTCCAGGCCCGACACGTCGGACAGCCGGCGCCATACCTTCGCATCCGTCCTTGTCGACACCGCCTATGACTGGGGAACGGACACCCGCCCCGCAACTCCCTTGAACCGGACCATCATTTACGAGGCCCACGTCAAAGGCATGACCAAGCTGCACCCGGACGTTCCCGCCGCCCAGCGCGGAACCTACGCGGGGCTAAGGCATCCGTCCGTCATCGCGCACCTCAAGCGGATCGGCGTAACCGCGGTGGAGCTACTCCCGGTCCAGCAGTTCATCAAAGACGAGGCCCGCGATGGCAGATCCAACTACTGGGGCTACAACCCCATCGGCCATTTCGCGCCCCACAACGGCTACGCGGCGGCCTGCGGGGCGGGTGACACCGTCCGCGGTGCCGGCGGCGAAGGTCCCACATCCGGGGAGACTCCCGGCGGTCCTGCCGGCGGGGTGCCGGGGACCGGAGGGCAGGTCGCCGAGTTCAAGGACATGGTCAAGGCCCTCCACCAGGCCGGCATCGAGGTGATTCTCGACGTCGTCTACAACCACTCCGGCGAGGGCGGGGCCGACGGGCCCAACCTCTGCTTCCGCGGAATCGACAACGGCGCCTATTACCATCTGGTCCCCGGCGACGAAGCCAACTACGAGGACTATACGGGCACCGGCAACACCCTGAATGTTGGTTCGCCCACTGTCCTGCGCTTGGTGATGGACTCGCTCCATTATTGGGTGGAGGAGATGCATGTCGACGGTTTCCGGTTTGATCTCGCCCCTGCGCTGGCCCGCGCTTCGGATCGGGTCGACATGCTGTCCTCGTTCTTTGAGATGATCGACTCCGACCCGGTGCTTGACGGCGTGAAGCTCATCGCCGAACCGTGGGACCTCGGCCCCGAGGGCTACCAGCTCGGCAACTTTCCGTTGCGGTGGGTGGAATGGAACGGCAAATTCCGGGACGTCGTCCGCGACTTCTGGCGCGGCACACCGGGTCTCACGGCCGAGCTCGCGAACCGTTTCACAGGCTCCGCCGACCTCTACCAGGACGACGGCCGGCAACCAAGTGCCTCCGTGAACTTTGTCACCGTCCACGACGGCTTCACCCTGCGGGACCTCGTTTCCTACGACCGCAAGCACAACACGGCCAACGGTGAGAACGACCGTGACGGCGAGTCCAATGACCGTTCCTGGAACTGTGGCGTCGAGGGGCCAACCACGGACACGGAAGTCACCGCCCTCCGGGCGCGCCAGATGCGCAACCTCATGATCACCTGCGTTCTCGCCCAGGGAGTTCCGATGCTGCGCCACGGCGACGAACTGGGCCACACCCAGGGAGGCAACAACAACGCCTACTGCCATGACAACGAGATCTCGTGGATCGATTGGGCTTCCGCCGACGAGGACATGATCCAGTTCACCTCCAAGCTCGTCAGGCTGCGCCAGGACTACCCTGTGTTCCGGCGCCGAACCTACTTCGACGGGAGGCCGGTTGCTCCCGCCGAGGGCCTCAGGCTGCCCGACATCCTGTGGCTCAACGCCGACGGAACACCCCGGACGGGAAACCAGTGGGACCAGTCCTGGGGAAAGTCCCTCGCCTGCTACCTGAGCGGCAACGGGGTGCGGACCCGCCGGAACGAACCCGAAAACGACTTTCTGGTCATCTTCAACGCCTCGTCCCACTACGTGACGCACCAAATGCCCACGGAGTACTTTCCCGCGGAGTGGGAGGTCGCCCTGACAAGCTGGGACGGTCCGGCGCCGACAAGATTTCTGGCAGGCGCTGGCTACGAAGTACCCGGGCGCACGACTTGGATCCTGCGCTCCGTCGAGGAATAGCCTGCCGGTGGGCATGCTTTGGATGGTGGCCAGAGGGGAAGACTCCTGCGACGATGGCATGGTGAACAGGCCGATCGGATACTGGGTCAAACGGGTGGATACGTCGCTTGAGACGCTACTCGATTCCACGCTCTCCCGCCTGTCCCTGTCCAGAAGGCAGTGGCAGGTGCTCAGTGCGCTGCGCTTGGGCCCCCTCGAGCCTGCGGAACTGGAAAACGTCCTGCGCGCCTTCAAATCAGCGGACAGCGACAACGCGCAGGAGCGTGACATGGCCGCGCTGGTTCGCAAGAGTCTCGTGTTCCTCCTAGATGGTCGCCTCAGCCTGACCGAGGCCGGCTCCGCACTGCATGCCGAGGCATCCGGACTCGTTGAGTCGACCCGCGGTGAGCTTACGGCGGGAATCGGAGCGGATGAGTATGCGATGGCTGTCAGCGTCCTCGAACGTATGAGTAGCAATGCAGAGCGGCTTGCCAGACGATGAGCGGTTTCCACTCGGCTCTGCGGCGGCCCCGGCGAGGATGGGGTTGCTGCCGCTGGCGAGCATCCGCTCATGCCGAAACCGGCGGTGCCGCTCGGACGCTCTCAGGATAGATTCCGCGCGGGGTCCATGCGAGAGGTCCAGCGTCGTGAGCGCAGCGTCTGGGACGGACGTTGGGACAGTCGCGCGCACGAGGCCGGGCTGTGCGGATTGTTTTCTAGGGCAGCGGGCGGACAGTGCGTCTGCGCGTGAGTTCAGTGAATTCGGCCAGTTCGGCCAGCCGGTGCGCGCGGGCGGATTCAGCGGGGGTGAACGGGGCTTGTGGGCGGGAGAATTCAAGGGGTCCGTGCCAGGGGGACGGTATCTTCAGCAGCGTCCCGTCGCTTGCTGGGGAGTCGTTCTTGGGTCGGGTGAGGTCGCCGAGGGGTTTGACGGGGTTTGCGACCGGTTCGGCGTCCAGCAGTTCGGCGACCGCGAGTTGAAGTTCGTCGGGGTCTTCAGTGACCCTCAGGCCCAGGACCAGTGCTTTCGTCTGGCTGTCTGCCACGGCCAGGGCTGTCGCCGGCCACACGCGAACATTCCGTCCGCCGCCGGCCCCGGTGGCGGCGAGCAAATCGGCGTGGGTGAGATGGTCCGGCGCGGCCACGACCAGTTCGTCCAGCACTCCGCCGGTGACGTGGTGGCTCCGGCACGCGAGGATGTCGGCTCCGACGCCTGAGACGCCTCCGGCCAGCCTGTCTTGCCCTTCCGGATCGTCATCGATCAGGGTGCGGACGCGCCACAGGGCCGATGATTCGTGCAGCCGGCGCCGGTGGCGCAGGGCCGGCGCGTGCAGCCAGCCCCGCAAAGCGATCCGGACCGAGGGCTCGGCCACCCAGATCACCAGTATGGTGGCAGTCAAAGTCAGGACCAGTACCTTCAGCAAGTAGGGCATGGCCGTGTGGACGACGGCGGCGTGCACTACAAGTTCTATCGGCAGCATTGCTGCGACATTGGCAAGGGTAAGTCGAACCTTCGCGGGGTGGGGCAGCTGTCCGCAGGAGTCGCAGGCCAACGCGTGGGCAGTGTGTCGTTGCCGTGTCATGGCTCAACTTTGGTGGCCGTCGACGTCGCGCCTCAACGTCCGGCGTATGAACAATGGGCAAAGGCGCCTAGCCGCGGGCATCGCCGCAGGTAGGCGCCGCGGGCGGTGACACCAGCTGTGTCTGTTGAAGAGCCAATCTGCTACATATCAGTTTGTTACGGTCGCACGTCGGGCCGACATAGAAGCATCTGTGAGTCTTGCAGTGGCTGGTCTGGGACTAGCTGGCAGTGTTGATGCCGGTCGTTCTGCCGGGCGCGTGACTCGAAAAAACAATTGCCCCTTGAGGGTGCATTTCCCCCGACTTGTCCGCGCTGGGTGGAGCGACCGGCGTTGACCTGTCCCACGACGGTGGCTTAATTAGAAGCTTGCCCAGCCCCTGCGGCTGTGGCTCATCACAGTATTGCCCCGAAGTGACTCCTCCCAGGTCAGCGCCGGTCGTGATGCGACCATTCTTGCCCCTTCGAAAGGAAGGAGGGTGGCCGCGTTGACTATCGTTGCGCAGACCCGCCCATTCGTCATCGGCGTGGACTGCCACGCCCGCACACACACCTACGCCATCATCGAGGCCAGCACCAAGCAGCAGGTCGCTTGCGAGCAGTTCCCGACCACCCCGGCAGGGATTTCCCGCGCCCTTGCCTGGGTAGGCCGACGGACAGACGGCGATATGGCCTGTCTATGGGCTGTTGAGGGTAGCGGCTCCTCCGGGGCGCGCCTGGCCAGGGCAGTAGCCGACGCCGGCTACGACGTCGCCGAAGCTCCACGGATGAACGCCCGAGGGCGCCGGGGAATCGGAAAATCCGACCCGCTGGACGCCGCCGCCATCGGAACCGCGGTCCTGGCCCTAGAGGAGTCCCAGCTCCGCGCCCCGCGCCGGGACGAAGGAACCCGCGCCGGACTCAGCATCCTGAGCGCAGGCCGGGATCAGTTGACCCGGGAACGAACAATGAATGTCAATGCACTCATCGCCTTACTCCGGGCACACGATCTGGGAATTGACGCTGGTAAACCTCTGGTTCCCGCCCAGATCGCCACGATCACCAGATGGCGGGAACGAGACGAGCAGATCGAACTACCAATCGCGCGCGAGGAAGCAGTCCGGTTGGCGCGCCGCGTTCTCGAAGTGACCACTCAGCTGACTGCGAACCAGAAGCGCATGACAGAGCTGATCGAGGAAAGCCCCGCGGCGCCGCTGTTGGAGATGATGGGTGCCGGGGCTGTCACGGTCGCTGCTGTCCTGACAGCTTGGTCGCATCCAGGAAGGGTTCGCAGCGAAGCTGCCTTCGCCGCGCTGGCAGGGGTGAATCCCTTGCCAGCCTCAAGTGGTAACACTGTCCGGCACAGGCTCAACCGGGGCGGTGATAGGCGCCTCAACCGACCCTTGCACACCATCACCATGACCCGGATGGTCCACGACCCCGGAACGCGGGCCTATGTCGCCAAACGCACTCAAGAAGGCCGCAGCTACCGCGAAATCCGCAGATCCCTCAAGCGCTACATCGCCCGAACGCTCTACCGCCAGCTCAACGCCCTTTACGCCGCAACGGGGCCGGCCCGATCCCACGTTGGCGGGGCAGACGGTTCAGGTGGTGTCCCGTAAAGGATCCTCCACCGGGCGCTGAGGGGCGGGCCGCCAACAACGGCGATCCTGATTCCTCAGTGGGACGTCGGCGTCCGGCGGGTCAGTCGTACTCGAACGGCGACACCGGCGCAGAGGATGACGGCGATGCCTCCGAGGATTGTGGCCCAAGTGAGTTGTTCGTGGAGCAGGAGGGCGGCCCAGAGGATGCTGAGGACGGGTTGGGTGAGTTGTACCTGGCTAACCTGTGCCATGGGGCCGATGGCGAGGCCGCGGTACCAGGCAAAAAAGCCAAGGAACATGCTCACGATAGCCAGATAGGCGAACGAGGCCCACTCGATCGGGGTCCCGTTGGGTGGTTGCTGCGCTACGGCAGTGATGGTCAGGCCGAGCATCAGCGGGGACGCGATCGCGAGTGCCCATGAGATGGTTTGCCATGCCCCGAGCTCGCGGGCGAGTAGGCCACCTTCCGCGTATCCGATGGCAGCAGCCAGGACGGCCGCGAAGAGCAGCAGGTCTGATGAGGTGAGATGTGCGAGGCCATCGCCTTGCAGCGCAGCGAACCCGATCGCCACTAGGGTGCCGACAGCTGCCAGAACCCAGAACGAGATCGGTGGTCGTTCTTTGCCTCGGATGACTGCCATGACGGCAGTAGCTGCGGGCAGGAGTGCGATCACGACAGCTCCGTGACTGGCCGGTGCTGTCGTGAGTGCGAAGGAGGTGAGTAGGGGGAAGCCGATGACGATACCGCTGGCGACGACGGCCAGTCGTATCCATTGGACGCCGTTGGGGAACCGTTGCCGGGTAAGGGCCAGTGCCGCGATAGCGAGGGCTGCGGCGATCACTGCCCGCCCTGATCCGATGAACAAGGGTGAGAGCCCGCCGACTGCTACACGGGTGAAGGGTACGGTGAAAGAGAACGCGAGAACACCGAGAAATCCCCAAGCGAGTCCTGCCCGTGAGGCTGGTAGCACGGCCGGCTTTTGGATAGTAGCGCTACTATTAGGGTTCATGACTAACGATAGCAGTACGAGAATCGTGGCGGCCTTGCGGGAGTGGATCGCAGGCGCTCCTGCCGGCGCGAAGCTGCCGTCGACCCGCTCGTTGGTGACCCGTTATGAGGCCAGTCCTGTCACTGTGCAGAAAGCACTGCGCACCCTGAGCGGGCTGGGACTAATTGAGAGCAGGCCCGGAGTGGGGACCTTTATTAGGGCCGTCCGCACCGCCAAGCCCTCTGATTTTGGCTGGCAGACCGCCGCACTCGGATCCCCACGCAACCGATTCTCCACATCGCCGGCGACGATGCGACCCACACCAGTTGACGCTATTGCTCTCCATGGCGGATACCCCGACCGGGAGCTCCTGCCCGAACGCCTTATACGTGCTGCCCTGGCCCGGGCGGGACGCAGTGACGCCGCGCTCACTCGTTCTCCCGTAGCTGGTCTCCCTGAGTTGCAGTCGTGGTTTGCGTCCGAACTGGCTACAGCTACCCCCATCGGGGTGACTCCGCCCCTGGCCGGTGACGTCATCGTGCTTCCTGGCAGTCAGAGCGGGCTGAGCTCCATCTTCCGGGCCCTGGTTACTGACGGCCGGCCGCTGCTGATCGAGTCCCCTTGTTACTGGGGTGCGATCCTCGCAGCAGCACAGGCAGGTGTCCGCCTGATCCCTATCGCCTCCGGCCCCACGGGCCCCGACCCGGAGGACGTCGCCCAGGCGTTCGAAGAAACCGGTGCCCGAGCGTTCTATGTACAACCGAACTACGCCAATCCGACCGGAACTCAATGGTCGGCTGAGACCGCACGTCAGATACTCGACGTGGTCAGGGCCTATGGTGCGTTCCTCATCGAAGACGACTGGGCCCACGACTTCGGTATCACCACCGGCTCAACACCGGTAGCAGTCCACGACGACAACGGGCACGTCGTCTATATCCGTTCACTGACCAAGAGTGTTTCACCTGCACTCAGGGTGGCCGCAATCATCGCCCGCGGACCGGCACGAGAAAGGATCCTCGCGGACAGGGCCGCCGCGTCCATGTACGTCAGTGGAGTCCTGCAGGCCGCAGCCCTGGACATCATCACGCAGCCCGGTTGGCACACTCACCTCCGCGGTCTCCGTCAGCAACTCCGGTCACGACGGGATCTGCTCGTCGACAGCCTCACCCAGCACGCACCTCTCGCTCATATCACGGCGATCCCACCCGGCGGATTGAACCTCTGGGTGAGGCTCCCCGACACCACAGACCTGCCCTCCTTCACCCGAGAGTGCGAGTCAAAAAACGTCCTGGTTGCACCCGGTAGCGAATGGTTCCCCGCGGAACCCACAGGACCTTTTATCCGCCTCAACTACTCCGGTCCCAACCCGGGCGCCTACCCGGAGGCTGCCCGCATCATCGGCCGAACACTGGAAAAGGCCAACAGCTAGGAAAAGTGGCGCTGCAAGCCAAAGCGCAGCGTGTACAGGCACAGGTTCGTTAGAGGATCCCTCTCCGGTCACGATTTTGCGGGCATAACCGTTGTCATGGCCCACAACCCCGCCAGGATGAACCCCACAACCACCAGTACTATGATCCAGCCGAAGGTCCGCCAAAAGTTGTTGCCGCTGCCGTCTGTCACGTTGCCCCAATTCAAATACTTCTCTGACGCTGCTTGGTGCCCAAGCGTAGAGCGTCCTGGCGAGTCTCGAAGATTGTGCAGCCACCACGCGTCCCGTTAGAGGGGGCAGCCAGGAAACGGCATTTACTGCCGGCCCGGTGGGGATCCCTAACTGGACGCAATGGCCCAAGGACTCCCGCCGTGCAAGAATCGCCGCATGGATGAGGATGAGCGGCACACGAGGGAAGAACTGATGATCCTCGATGCTCTACTGCGAGCGATGGATCGACGTGACGAGGTCTTCCAGATGATTGAGGACTCAGAGAACGTGGACGAAGCAAGACGTGGCGTGGGCCAACTGTTGGGTGTGGGCGAGTTGGGAAGCCGTGCAGTCCTCGACCTGCAAGTTAGAAGGCTCACCCGAGACCAGTGTCAGAAGCTCGCTTCCCGGGCAGCAGAACTTAAATCGCAGCTGCCCGATGATCGCTGAGGACTAGTAGGAATCCGTTTTCGTCACCGGCGAACAACTGGGAACGGCACCCGCAAACGTGCAGAGATACTGACACTCACCGCGTTCTGGATGAGTGCCTCCCTCGGCAGAGACGTATCTGGATCAGGCAGCCTTTAGCGGTGTACGTTCAGCGATCCTCTAACTGACCGGCTTACGGACGAGGTTCCTAGTGTTTCTGACAAACTGGCCGCATGACCACGATCTTCACGCATAAGCCGACAATCGAGGGCCAACGCGTGGCGCTCCCTCAGCCTTTGGCTGCGGCTTTTCTCGCACGTAGGTCTTCTCGGTACTCGACGCGGACCTCCGCGTACTCCTCGTCAGTGAGGTTGACCATATGCCGCATCGCGTCGCCAGACCAAACGTAGGTCACACCGTCGCTGTGCTTCCATGCCATGCGTGGGTCGTCACGCAGATGATCCTTCCAGCACAGGGCCTGGTGATCATGGGTTGTCAGCGTTCTGTCCTTACCGGGCCCCTTACGCTTGGCATTCACCCGCTCAAGCAGCTTGGTCCTCGTGTAGGGATGCGTCTGATTTGGGTCGGTCTTCTTCACCATTACCCGCTCGCCTTCATGCGCCACTGACACGACCAAGTCGGCCCGCGTTACGGCCTTGACTGAGTTCAGGTGAACGTCATAGACGGCCGCGACGCGCTGCATGTCGGCGCCAGCGGCTTGGGCTTTGTCGAGTAGTTCGCGTAGGCCCTCGATGAAATCTTGAACCTCGGTCACGGCGGAGGTGGCAGGTTCGGTCTTCATGAACTGGATTGGCTCCGTCGGTGCCTTAGCCTTGATCCACCGATCCGCGGTTGGTCCTGACTGATTGTCGGGGGTGGCCGTGGTTTTGGTTGCGGGCATGGCGGGTTGTCGGCCTCGCTGCCGGTAGCGTTCCACT